>JBKDPB010000044.1:0-9917 GCA_046342615.1 Planctomycetota bacterium
CTGGCTGGGATCTTTTCAGAACCGAAATCCCTTTATCAACGTCGGGGAGGTATCTGTTTTTCGGTTGATGGCGTTTCTGTTGGTTTGGCTGCCCTTGGATTGCGGTTTGTCGTGTTGGAGACGGAGCAATGACAAGTCCAGCGCTGAGAACCATGGACATGCATCGGCATGGGGCCTGCGATTGATCCAAATCGAAATGACGGCGATCTACGCATCGACCGCTCTTTGCAAGGCGCAAGGGGAGACGTGGTGGAACGGGACTGCGCTGTGGTACGTTGCAAAAATGGAGGATAATTATGGACGGCTGATCCCAGCCGAATTCTTCGATTTACCGTGGTGCAGTCCGCTCGCTACCTGGGGGACACTGCTGATCGAATTCAGTCTCCCATTCGCGTTGTGGATACGGCCCATCCGGAACTATGCGGTGCTCGCCGGCGTCGCGTTGCACCTCGGCATCGAGGTATCGATGAATCTGTTTCTGTTTCAGTGGATCATGATTCTGGGGCTCCTCGCGTTCGTCGACTTCGATCGCCCCCCATTTCGCCGAAGCGATAAGCTAAAATCGGAATCGAAATGCATGAGTTGAACAAATAGATGCGTGGAAGTTTTCGATAGGAGAGAGATTGTGTTGGAAAATGAATGCGTGCTCAATCGATTCATGGTGGATTACATGCAGATGCTGGTGGCGGACATCGACGAGTCGGAAATGGATGGGCAACCGTGCGCGGGTTTCAATCCGCCGCGGTGGACGCTCGGGCACCTCGCGGTCTACACCGACTATGCGCTGCGGACGACGGGGGCGAGGTTTCAATGTCCCAAGGATTGGCACCGGAGCTTTGCGCGGGGATCCGAGAGTGGGAATGCGCCCGCCGAGAAGCCGAGCAAGGAGGAATTGGTGGGCAAAATCGTGTCTGGGTTCGAAATGGTTCGTGCGCGTTGCCAACAGGTGGAACACGCGCAGCTCGATGCCCCTCACTCCGTCCCGTTTCTCCTGGCCAGTCCTTTGAAGACGGTCGGGCATGTGCTATCGCACCTGATGACGACCCATCTGGCGAGTCACTTGGGACAATTGTCGGCTTGGCGACGGCTCCAAGGTCGCTCGCCCGTGGAGCCGACTCAACCCACTTCGGATCCAGGCTGACCGATCCAAGCGGACCGTCGGAATTCAATGAGAAAGGCATCATCCGTGGGGATGATGCCTTTGGAGAGTCCTGGGAGTTTTCGGTGCGGGCTCTACGCTTCCGTTTTGCGGATCCGCATTCCGTAGAAGGAGTTCCACAGGAAGAATGCGGCGACGGCGCAGAAGACGAGGGCCAAGATCATGGTGGTCTGGGTGCCTTGCTCCTTTTCCAGCTTCACTGCCAGCGAGACCGCGAGCAGACCGAAGAGCGTCGTAAACTTGATGACCGGGTTCATCGCCACGCTGGAGGTGTCCTTGAACGGGTCGCCCACCGTGTCGCCAACCACCGTGGCATCGTGCAGCGGAGTGCCTTTCATCTTCAGCTCGACTTCCACGATCTTCTTGGCATTGTCCCAGGCTCCACCGGCATTGGCCATGAAGATGGCTTGATAGAGACCGAAAATTGCGATTGAGAACAGATAGCCAACGAAGAAGTAGGGGTCGATGAACGCGAAGCCCAGGGTGACGAAGAAGACGGACATGAAAATGTTGAACATCCCGATCTGCGCGTAGCGAGTGCAGATCTCAACCACCTTCTTGCTGTCCTCGACACTGGCCTTGGCGACGCCGTCGAGTTTGATGTTGCGCTTGATGAACTCAACCGCACGGTACGCGCCGGTTGTCACGGCTTGAATGGATGCCCCCGTGAACCAATAGATAATCGCACCCCCGGTGACCAGCCCCAAGACGAATGGCGCGTTGAGAAGCGAAAGCTTGTCGATATTCTTGGTGAGTTGCTCGGTCAACGACATGATAATTGAGAAAATCATCGTTGTCGCTCCCACAACGGCGGTGCCGATCAAGACCGGCTTCGCAGTCGCTTTGAACGTGTTGCCAGCCCCATCGTTTTCCTCGAGCAAGTGCTTTGCGGACTCAAAGTTTGCGTCGATGCCGAACTTTGACTTCAACTCCGATTCAATACCGGGGATTTGCTCGATCAGCGACAACTCGTAAACGCTTTGTGCGTTGTCGGTCACCGGGCCGTAGGAGTCGACCGCAATCGTTACGGGACCCATGCCGAGAAAGCCGAACGCAACCAAGCCGAAGGCGAATACGCCGACGACCCGGAGATCCATGATGTTCTCGAGCCCTTGCAGAGAAAGAAGATAGGCGACACTCATCAACCCGACGATGCTCAATCCTAGCCACAAACAGGAGAAATTCCCCGCGACCAACCCCGACAGAATGTTCAGCGACGGACCACCTTCCTCACTCGAGGTCACCACTTCACGAACGTGAGCGGACGAGGTCGAGGTAAAGATCTTCACCAACTCGGGAATCACCGCTCCCGCCAAGGTGCCGCAGGAGATAATGGTCGACAGCTGCCACCAAAGGTTGCTGTTCCCTCCAAGGCTCGGGATCAGGAACCAAGACACGATATAGGTCAGGGCGATCGAGATGATGCTCGTCACCCAGACCAAACGCGTCAGCGGATGCTCAAAGTCCATCTTGTCAGCGTTGCCGTACTGGGCTTCCGTCCACCGTTCGTTCAGATAGTAGGCCGCGACCGATGCGACAATCATCATCGCTCGCATCACAAACAACCATACCAACAGTTGCACCTGAGTGACCTCGTAGTCACCGCCGGCTTTGTGAGAGGTCGCGTTGATCGCCAACAGAATGAAAGTGATCAGGGCCACGCCGGTTACACCGTACGTTTCAAATCCGTCAGCACTCGGACCTACCGAGTCGCCGGCGTTATCCCCCGTGCAGTCAGCGATCACACCGGGGTTCCGGGCGTCGTCCTCTTTGATCTTGAACACGATCTTCATCAGGTCGGAGCCAATGTCCGCAATCTTGGTGAAAATACCACCCGCGATTCGAAGTGCCGCCGCACCAAGGCTCTCGCCGATCGCAAATCCGATGAAACACGCACCTGCGTAATCCCCAGGGAGGAAAACCAGAATGCACAACATCATCAGCAACTCGACGCTGATCAACATCATGCCGATGCTCATCCCTGCTTTCAGCGGAATCGCGTACACCGGAAGAGGCTTGCCCTTCAAGCTCGCGTGGGCCGTTCGTGAGTTGGCAAACGTATTCACCCGGATGCCGAACCATGCCACCATGTAGCTGCCTAAAATGCCGATGACACTGAAGACGACGATGACCCCTACCTTCTGTAGCGGCTGACCTTCCAGCCATCCGAAGTACATCACCATCACGACGGCGATGATCGCCCAAAGCATCGCCAGAAACTTGCCTTGAGTCACCAAGTACGTCTTGCACGTTTCATAGATCAACTCGGAAACTTCCAGCATGCTGCTGTGAACGTCCATTCGTTTGAGCTCGTTGTAAATCATCATCCCGAAGGCCAAACCTGCCAGGCAGACGACCAAACCGGCATACAACAAATAGGTGCCTGGGATCCCGAAGAAACTCGCCTTGCTCAACTCCGGCAGGATCAAGTCGGCTTCGCCGTGCATCCCTTCCGCTCCATAAGCGAATCCAGGTACGATGCTCGTCAACGCCAGCATCAGAGCAAGGGTGCTAATCCATCCGCGCGAGGCTCCAATCCCGAGCCAACTCAGTTTGTTCATCGGTCAATTCCAAAATTCTTCGAGGGGGAAATCCTTAATCGTCAGAAGAGGCTGTAAGGTAATCCGATTGCACGGTGAGTTCAAGTCGGGCTTGAGGGCTTCGGGCAACTAATCGGGCTTTTGGCCTACCTTAACGGAGTCTGGGTTGCCGTTATCGATGCTGGCAATCGCTATCGCCACGACCGAAACCCCCAGCCAATCCCGCTGGACCTCCGCGGTTGCACGTTTTAGCCAATCCGTCTCCGGGATCCAGCCGAACCCTGGTTTTGGACTGCGTCAAAACAGCGCACCTCTCGGCTTACGACGGGAGTGGCTCGAGCGGCCACACCACGACGTCGACTCCCTTGGAGAAATGCAGAAGTGGCGGCCCCGCCGGCCGCAGGTGGTGGGATGCGAGCAAGGGCTCGGCGTGCAGGTTCGCTTCTGCTCGTTGCAGTGGCCAAGGAGCATGTTGGACTTCGCCCCGATAGACAGTACCGTCGGGGCCCGCCGTGTACAGGCAGTACCGCTCGACGAGAAAATGTTCGAGCGTCCCGGGCTTGGCTTCGAAGGCGTCGGATCGCGGATGGTAATCTCCTCGAAACGCCACCGAGCCGTTCGTACCCCGGCGAGCCGACGTAAACCGAAAGCCGTCCGTTCCTCGCTGGTGGTTCATATCCGCCACATAGTAAGGGAGATGAAACCAGCGTTTCGCGCCCCAAACGGCCAGGGGATTGGAGGCATCGAGGCTCAGGAACCACACGCCAGGTTTGCCGTCGCGCTCGACGTACAATCGGACGTTGAGTTCGGGGAAGGCGGAAACCCAAGGCAAATCGGGGAAGGGGCGTCGCATCACTCCCGACATCCGAAACGGGACGACTCCTACCCAAGTTGTTCCGTCGAATTCTTGGAGGGTCAGACTTTCCGGAACGACCGCTCGTACGGAATCGACGGGCAGGGGCCAATGGGCGAACAGCAAATCCTGCCAACTTTGTCGCCATGCCCACGGAGTCTTGGGAATGGGCCAGGGGCGATGTTCGGTTCGAGAAAGAGCGGGGTGCATCGGCCGAGATTTCGATTTAGCGGGCTTCGGAGGGGTTGGTCCACAAGGCGTCGATCGCTTCGCCCGCTTGCATTTGCTGCTGAGCGAGATGGAGCCGGTGGTACGTACCACGCATCGCGATCAATTCATCGTGGCTCCCGATTTCCGTGATCCGACCCTTCTCCAGCACGACGATGCGATTGGCTTTTCTGAGCGTGCTGATTCGATGCGCAATGGCGATGGTGGTGCGGCCTTGAACGAGGACGTCGAGGGCTTCTTGAATCTCGCGTTCGGTCTCGGTATCCACGGCGGAGGTTGCCTCGTCGAGAATGAGGATGCGAGGATCGGTCAGCAACGCCCGGGCGATCGAGATGCGTTGGCGCTCGCCTCCCGACAAGGATTGGCCTCGTTCGCCGACGATCGAATCGTAGCCATCGGGAAGTTTCAAAATGAAATCATGGGCTTTCGCAGCGCGAGCCGACGCGATGATCTGTTCGCGGGTCGCGTTGGGCCTGCCGTAAGCGATGTTTTCCGCGATCGTGCCAAAGAAGAGGAATGGTTCCTGCAAAACGATCCCGATGTTGCCGCGATACGCCGAGATGGGAAAATTCCGAATGTCGCTCCCGTCGACCAGGATGGCGCCGGTCGCCACGTCGTAAAAACGGCACACCAAGTTGACCAGCGTGCTCTTTCCGGCTCCGCTCGGGCCCACCAGTCCGATCATCTCGCCGGGCTCGATGGTGAGGTTGACATCGTGGATGACTTGCCGCGATCCGTAGCGAAACGTGATGTTGCGGATCTCGATCTTGCCCCGGAGTCGGCCGGGCTCAACGGGTTGCTTGGCCTCGGCCACGCTCGGAACCCGGTCGAGGATTTCGAAAATGCGATGGGTTGCCGCCGCTGTCCGCTGCGCGTTGGCCAACAGTCGGCTCATATCGTCCAATCGCAAATACAAACGGGATACCCACATGATGAAGACCGATAACTCGCCGACCGTGAGGCCCCGACGATAGACTTGATAAGCTCCGAACCCGTAGATAATCAACAATCCGATGTCGGTTAGAAACGTGATGATCGGGGCAAACGCTGCCCACAAGCGATTGACCCGGTCGTTGGCTTGCAGAACTTGGTCATTGCGTTGCCGGAAGCGATCGATTTCGCGATGCTCCTGGGCAAACGCTTTCACCACCCGGATCCCAGGAATCGTATCGGCCAGGACATTGACCATCTCGGCCCAGGCCGAACTGCCTCGGGCAAACCCCGCTCGCATCCGCGCCTGAACGCGCGAAACAATCCAAGCGATCAGTGGGAAGGGCAACAGTCCCACGAGGGCCATCATCGGATCGAGCCAGATCAACAGCGCGGCGGTGATGAAAATCATCACGATGTCCGTCGCGAAATCGACGGCGTTGATCGACAAGAAATCGCAAATGCGCTGCGTGTCGCTGCTGACCCGCGAAATCAGATCCCCCGTCCTCTTGCCTCCAAAGAATTCGAGGGACAGTTTTTGAAGATGTTCGTAGGTCGCATTCCGTAAATCGGCACTGATCCACTCCGACGCAGTCGCCAGGCAGTAACTCTTGGCCCAACTCAATGCCCAACTCAGCAACGCGGCGAGGATCATGCCCCCAAGCAACCAAGGGACCAATCCGAAATCGGCCGGGCTCCCGTTCTGGTAAGGAATCAACACGTTGTCCATCAACGGCTTGGTCAACAACGGTGGGATCATCGCCGCCGACGTGCTCAACACCGTCAGAAAGAACCCGAGGGCGATCATCCCAGCGCGAGGTTTCGCAAACCGGGTCAAACGGAGCAACGACTTGCGGGTGTCGGGTACCGGTGCAGGCGCACAATTCGCACAGAGGGATTGCCCCTCTTGCATCGGACCACCACACGATGGACAAACCGAACCTGCGGTATCGGTCCCACCCGATCGCGACCGTTTCCACGCGGAGACGAGCGCGACCGCTCCCATCCCTTTCGATCGGGTGTAACGCCAAGCTCCCAGCAATCGATCCGGCGCCACCAACTCCAATACGCCGATGCCGCCGCGATCCACTTTCCTCAATACGACGCCGGCACCCAACTCCCATCGTTGCCAGTCCGGATGGTCCGGCAAGGTTTCCGAGACATCGGCAACGATCACGCTTTGATCGGTCAGGACGATCAAGCCTTGTCCAAATCGGAGACGATCGGTCAGGTCGGGCTCAAACCAGGCGACCACCCGCTCGCCGGGGCGCAGTTTCCCCTGGCCTCCTCCGGTCCACCGGGATTGCCACGCCGACGGCAGCCCGGACGCCTCGCCGACTGCTTGACCGTTCGCGGGACTGGTCATGTCAATGCCCCTCGGGGCTTTGCGGCGCGTTCCCTTGGCTCAACCGTGCCTTGCGAGCGGAAACAAACGATTCGACGCAAACAAAGACAAAGGTGATGCAGATCAAGACCATGGCCCACACCATGGAAACCGGCAGCAGATCGACCTCGTCCCCCCGCAGGATCTTCATGGCTTGAGGAATTCCGCGTCCCAGGGCTGCAAGGCCGCCGAGCAGCCCCAGTGCAGCCGCCGCGTGCATGGCGTGCTTTCTCGCTGCCGGGCGAGCCACGGCAAACAGACCCAAGAGCAAGAGAGGAACCCCAACAAAACACGGAATAAAGATGCTGATGCTGTTGATTTGCCCTCCGGTCAGGATCAGCGTTACCACGGATAAAACACACAGCAACAAACCGAAAACCACCGTGATCTTGGGCATCAGACACCTCCTGAACGTCGAGAATACAAACAACCATCCGGCACGCTGTTTCGAGCCGAACAATTGACGCTCGTTAGGTGCTGACGTACAGTGAATGTAAGTAAACGAAGGCGGATTTGCGAGACCACCCGGCAACCCCCGGCTCACAAAAAGCCCTTCGAGAACCTCGGCCTTTCCTTCCTGCCTTGCCACGTCCAATCGCCTTTCCGACGAGGTGGTGTATGCCCGACTACGGTTTTCTTGCTCCCACCGGCGGTGGTGAAGATATTCCTCTGAAGAAGGAACGGATCCTGATCGGACGCCGCGAAAATTGCGATATCGTCTTGCGATTCTCCAACGTCTCCGGTCAGCACTGCCGCTTGACGCTCGAACAAGGCTACTGGTTCATCAAGGACTTGGACAGCCGAAATGGAACCAAGGTCAACGGCTATCGAGTGACCCGAAAACGCTGCGATCCCGGAGTGATCATTTCGATTGCCAAACATCAGTACGAGATTCGTTACAACCCCGAATCCCTCGGCGCGATGGGGCCACCCCCGGCCGATGACGATCAAGTGGAACTCTCCTTGCGGTCGTCGCTCATGGAGCGAGCCGGCTTGGATCGCCGTGGGAAGGACGATCGCGGCGGGAACAAGGACGAATGACCCACCTCGGGTTCTGGGCCATCGGGCCCCATCCCAAGGATTTACGGGAAGGCAGTCAAGATTTAGCCATCAGGGGCTGATCATTCGGGGAAATCCTTTACCATATTGGGCATCCTCCGATCCGACTCCCGGCAACAGGCATGTCGGGTTTGGCCCCACCTCCTTACCGCAAGAACAAGTCATGTTGGCACATTCCCCTACGGATTTTTCGATGCTTCGTTATTTCTTGAGCGCGATTCTCGCGGCGGTCGCGGTCGCGTCCAACCTCGAAGCGGGCGATGGCGATTGGCCGCAATGGCGCGGTCCGGCACGCGATGGACAAGCCGCTCCACAAAGCCTCCTCAAAGCATGGCCCGAGGGAGGCCCCAAACTCAAATGGAGCTACAAGTCCGCAGGCGTGGGGTACTCATCGGCATCAGTCAGCAACGGTCGGCTCTACACCATCGGCCAGCGAGGTGACGATTGTGTCGCCCTATGTCTGGATACCGCGACAGGCAATGAGCAATGGGCTCAACGGATCGATCGCGGCACGCAAAAAGGCGATTACTTGACCGAGTGGGGGGGCGGACCCCGAAGCAGTCCCACCGTCGACGGCGATCGGGTCTACTTCCTGAGCGATCTCGGAGAACTCGCATGTCTCAATACCCGCGATGGAACCAAGGTTTGGAGCATCAATTTCGTGAAGGACCTGGGGGGTAAAATCCCACAATGGGGTTACAGCGAATCCGTCTTGATCGACGGCGATCGCGTGGTCGGAACTCCCGGTGGAGACAATTTTTTGGCAGCGTTCGACAAAAGGACGGGGCAACGCCTCTGGACAACCAAAGGGTTCGATGACGGGGCTCAGTATGTTTCGATTATGAAGACCCAGGTCGGTGGAATCCCCTTGTACGTGACCGCCTGCAAGCTGGGACTGGTCGCCTTCCACGCCGAAACAGGAGAACATCAATTCACCAGCCCCAAAACCGGCAATAATGTTGCTGTCATCCCGACCCCCATCATCCAAGGCAACGAGGTGTACCACTCAAGTGCTTACAAGGCCGGCAACACCCTTCTCAAACTGGCTGCGAAGGGCGGGAAGGTCGAAATGGAACAGGTGTATCACTTCGACAAGGAGAGTATGGAAAATCACCACGGTGGTTACGTTCTGCATGACGGAACCATCTTCGGGTTCAGCAACGCGCTTCGAGGCGTATGGATGGCGCAGGATTGGCGATCGGGACAAGTTCTCTGGTCGAAGAAAGTGGGGAACGGGCGTTCGGGTTCCATCGCGATGGCCGACGGTTTGTTGTACTGCTATGACGACGCGGATGGCATTTGCTATTTGGTCGAACCATCCAAAGAAGGTTGGAGAGAACACGGTCAAGTGAAGTTGCCCGAGCAAACGTCCACGGATCGAGGACGCGGCGCAATTTGGGCGCATCCAATCATCTCGAACCAGACGCTTTACATTCGGGACCAGGAATGGATCTACTCATACGACATCGCCCGCCCTTGAACCCGACAGCGTCTACAGCCCCACCTCCCCGAAACTCCGCTGCCAACTCCCCGGTCGCCTTGTGCGACCGGAGGCAACGCTCTCTTCGCGAACGAATGCGATCGCACCCCTTGCATCGCTGTAGAACCGGATTCTCCAGGCGGCACAAGGCCGCCGGGGTCTTCCCGCCTTCCCCTCGCCTCGGCCCCAGGCTCCTGCCTGGGAACGCCCCGCCTCAAGGCCCCACTCCGCCTTCCCCTCAAAGCTTTTCCGAGAAATTTTCCATGGTCGGGATCGAATCTGTT
>JBKDPB010000045.1:0-14015 GCA_046342615.1 Planctomycetota bacterium
CTTTCTCATGCGAAGACACACGGATGGACGTTATCGTGCGATTTGGCTAGCGATCGTCTGTATGAATAAGGTCGAACAACTTGAGGTCGCAACCTGAATTCGTTATCGTCGGCGCACCGTTTTGCCGTTCCAGGGTTTAGCCTTTCTGGCATTTCGGAGATCGACTGTTGAGAGATTCTCTTGATTGACGTTTGAGATTGGCTCAGCTAGGTTGTTGTTTTTTGCTCGACTGTGTTGATTGAGACTTGTTCTCGTTCGCGGAGGTTTCGATGGCGGATATGTTTATGCCGGTCTACAACGTGACGAATGCTGTGGGGCCTAATCAACCCAATGCGAGTGACGATGTGCGTTTGATCCAAAGTCTGTTCGGTCTGATGAGAAATCACGCTTGGGTCACAAATGCTGGCTTGGCACCCCTCGGGCAGGATGGCGTCTACACGCCACTGGTGAGCAGCTACATTCTCGCTTTTCAGAATGCCATGGGTAGCAGTCATATCGCACGCGATGGTATCATCCATCCGATCCAACGCGTGAATGGTCTTCCCGTGAACAATATAGGACAAGTCCGTTCGACCCTCATGATGCTGAACTACAACTGCATGATGCAGTTTCCAGCTCAATATGTGCGGCTTGCCGAGGTTCTCCGATTAAGAATAAATCCACCTCGATAACGGGATCGAGCGAACCTCTTGCACCATGCTGGTTTACTGCCAAGCAGATCGGAGCTCGTGGACTTCGAGGGAATGGATCGTAGTGACACCGCCGCGTGATTCCAGGAAGCTCCTCTTGTTCCCGGGCTTGGTGTTGTAGGGCATCGGCACGTAGCACAAACCGTCGCTGGCAAAAACTTCGACGCCCGTTCGATCGCAATAGATCACGAGACGCTGGCGGCCGTCACGCAGTGGTGCCGCCGCGCGATGGCCGGCGACGCTGAGCTCCTGTTTCGCGGTATCGTATTCAATCATCACATCGCGGATGTTGAAGACCGCTTGCTGAGCCTCTTTCGGTTCGAAATCGACGCGCAGTTCAAGCAGTTCGGCTTGGATGGCATCGAGCGGATTCTTGTCCCCAGGTTTGAGCGATCGCGCTTCAAGTTGATGCGAGCGTTCTCGCAGGGTTTGCAATTCTTTGGCTGGGGAGAATGTCAGTCGTGGGCCATCGTTGGTTTGGGTAAGGGCCAGTTCGAGCGGCAGGCTCATGCTTTGATTGAAAGGCATCCCTTGGGTTTCCGTTTGCCACCATCCGATGAAGAGCCGCCTGCCATCGGAAACATCGCTAAAGGACTGGGCCGCGTAGAAGCCGCGACCGCGATGTCCCTTGAGTCGCGTCGCATCCGGAGTGAATGTCTTGCCGTCGAATGAACCGATGGCGTAGTCGCTGTTGGCTGCCAGCAGGACCCATTTTTTGTGCAAGGGGTCCCCGTCGATGGCAAGTTCGAAGAAGTCGGGGCATTCGAAGAGAAAATTGTTGCCGGGTGCGTCCCCTTCGGTGATGCTGGCGAGGGACCAGTCCTTCAGGTTGGGGGAGGTGAAGAAATGGATCGTGTGTTTGCCTTGCCATTCGACGTAAAGGGTCATGATCCATTGCTTGGTCGGTTCATGCCATATCACCTTCGGATCGCGATTGCCGCCGGTGATTTGCTGGAGGACTGGATTTCCGGAGTATTTGGTGAATGTGCGCCCGTCGAGGCTGTAGGCGATTCCTTGGACCGTGGGATTTCCCGCGGCAGTGTAGGTGAGTACCAGAGGAATTTTGCCGTCTCTGCCAAAGCCGCTGGTGTTGTTCCAATCGACGACGGCGCTGCCGCTGAACATCGGACCCATGTCGTCGGGCAACAGAACATCTCCCAGTTCCTCCCAGTGGACCAGATCGCGACTGATGGCGTGGCCCCAGTGCATATTGCCCCAACCCCAACCATACGGGTTGTGCTGAAAGAACAGATGGTATTCGCCGTTGTAGTACACGCATCCGTTGGGGTCATTGTTCCATCCTCGTTTGGGCGAGAAATGGAACTGTCCTCGCATCGGCTCGCGATAGAGATCGTCGGCTTGGTCGAACGTATCGCTCTGTTCGATGCTGGACAGTGCGGAGGAGTCTTCATGCAGTTTGTCGACGCGGAGCGCGACGGTCGTACCCTTCCATGGGCTGACGTCCATCGGCGCCCACCAATCCGGATCGCGGTCGGCGAGCTCGATGTCGTTGCGCACCACGCGCTGGCCGTTGGCGAGCAAAGTCACCTCGCGTTTGGGCGCTCCGTTCTTGATCGGGATCCAGAGATAGCGCGATTGGATTTCGAAATTTCGCTCACGGTTTTTGAGGAATCCCTTCGGCTTGGTGTTCGTCTGCACGATATGGTCGACGTTGATATGTCCCCAACCACCGGTGGCTTGATCGATGATGCGAAGGGTGCCTTGGCGACCTGTAAACTCGGAGACATCCCAGGCATCGGGAACGAGCGTTTCGGATCCGCCGGGGCGGTCGTTGGGGCCGGTGGAGCTGCGTACAACTTTGCCGTCGACGATCAATTGCAGGGCGAGTTGGTCGCTCTTGCCACCGCCGATCAGGAAGGCAATGTAGGTTCGCTCGATCGAGAACTCGGGGGAGGTCAGGGTACCGGTGGAGCCATCGCCGCCGAGGTAGGAGTTGACCAGTCCCTTACCGAGGAAGCCGTCGACATGCATTTGATTGGGGAGGGTGCCTCGCGCCGGTCCGACTCCGAAGGCATTGCCGGTCACCAGCCAAGGAGCGTAGGTGTCCGATTCAAAATCGGCGATCACCCGATCGTCTGAGACGGCTTCGCAACAAGGGAGAATGGCCGCAACGAGAGCAGCGCTGGCAAGAAATCGAGTCCGCATACAAGAGTTTCTCTTGTCGAAAGAGGCACAGAGGGGCGAATCCTATTTCGCCTTAGACTAATGCCTAACCCGGTCTCTGTCGACTACGACTCGCTTGGGGGTAAAGTACCCATGTTTGCGGAAGCACTGAATCGCAACCGGAGCGGCGATTTACGTCGTCGCCATCGCACGCTTTCGACGCGCAAGTCCGAAGAGTGTGGCCGACCCCATTGCAAAAATCGCCAGGGTTGCAGGTTCGGGCACGGTGGACATTACCGCCATGTCAGATCGCGTGCCACTGGCATATCCGATGGAGACAAAGCTGAACTGCGCGGCAACTGAGCTTGTGTAGCCGCCGCTGATCAGGGTGGTTCCCGGGGTGAATGTGCCCGAGGCGATAATTTGTCTCATGGTCATGGCGAACGTCGATGATCCCGAGGTTGTCACGGTGTCCGACACAACGTTCCCCAAGAAAGTACCGAAGGCCGCGTTGGAAAACGAAAGCGGGTTTCCCGTGGAGTTGAAGACATGGATTGCCAGCGAATCCATCGCAAGCACGTTGGTGTACGCCGTCCAATCCTGGGTAGCCGAAGTGTTCGTTTTCACGTTGGTAAAGGTCGCAGCCGATGAGACGTTGGAGGGAGGGTTTCCTTCGATGTTGAACCCAATGGTTCCAACGATGGAAGCGGCCGAAACGGAATTGCAAATCAACGCAGCCAGGAGAAGTCCAAAGCCGAAAGCGAACACACGATTTCGAGGTGTTGCTTTGCTGGACCGCGAACCCTTGGTGTCGCGTGCTGAGTCGAGGTTGGGCGTCGACAGACAGGGCATTTCTAAATCCTTTTCTTTTTCCAACGCGAGCGAGTTGCCAGTGCTGAAATCCCCAACCCCGTGAGCACGAGGGTGCTGGGTTCGGGCACGGCGGACGTTCCGAACAAAAACGACGCGGATCTCGCGCCGCCATTGATACTCTGAATGACAAAGTCCAGTTGGGCTGCTCCCGGTGACGTGTAGCCCGCGCCAGCCAAGGTGGTACCTGGAGTGAAGCTGCCGCTGACGCTGATCTGACGAAGTGCGACGATCGCGTTACCGGTTTCTCCCGAATCGAATTGAACCGTCCCCGAGAACGTACCAAATCCCGCGTCGGTGAAGCCAAAGCTCCCCCCTGCTGAGGGGAACGCGCCAAACGTGATCAGCGATGCAACCGATGTTCCACCAACAAACGGAGTCCAATTACCCGTAGCCGAATTGTTGGTGACGACATTGGTCACACTGATGCTCGTGTTCAGGCTGCCGGTCGCCGGCGTAAAGCTGCCATCCACAACGAAACCGATCGTTCCCACGATCGGGTTAGCGAAGACCGTCGGGGTGAATGGCAAAGCAAGTGCGACCACCAAAACAAGTGGGTATACACGTAAAAGATGCATGGAGTGAATGGTTCGATTGGTAAGGAATGAACTCCCTTGATTGCTTTGCCCCAATTCCCATACTATTCTGTGGGCCCGAGGGGGTCAACTCAATCGCAGCATTTTCCCTGATTGGGAAAAATCTCCTAACCGACAGGTTGGCAATTCGGTCACGATCCCTCACGATGCTCCCTGGGTTTGTCCTTGGAATGGAACGGAGGGGAATGATGACGGATGATTTGAACGACTTGGTGAGGCGGCTTCGGGCGGAACTCATGGAAAACCCGCGGTTTGACGGTGCGACCGCAGAATCGTTGGAGCGGCTGGCTGCAGAGATTCACGGTGCGATTGGGGGCCGAGCAGGCGACGGGGCCTCGGTTCAGGACGAAATCAACGATGCCGGAAGCCTGTCGGGAAGGGTCCGTGGGTACATCGAGCAGTTCGAGGCCGACCATCCCCAATTGACTCAAACCCTGTCCGTCCTGGCAGAGCGCCTCGCCGACATGGGGATCTAACCCCTCTTTGTGGGGGCTTGGTTGCTTGGTGGTTGGAGGCTACCCCGAACTTGGGGAATGGTTCAATGGTTCGACGGCGCGAACTGGGGGCTGGGCTTAGGAGGAGAACCGTTCCAGGATCTCCGAGGCGACGAAGATGGGGAGCGGCGGCTGGAATGAGACCGCGACTGCGATGGCATCGGAGGGGCGTGCATCGACGTCAATCGCTTCGCCGTCCCGCTGCAATCGCAGGAGGGCGTAGTACGTTTGATCTTTGAGTTCGGTGATCACGACGCAGTCGATCTTGGCCCCGAGAGCTTGAGCGACTCCCACGATCAGGTCGTGGGTCAGCGGTCTGGCGGGGCGATCCGCCTGGGTCACACGGAGGTCGATACTGGTCGCTTCGAAGTATCCGATGAGGATCGGAAATTGACGATCGCCGTCGACTTCTCTGAGGTAAATGACTTGATTTTCGCTGATGTCGCTTTTGATGATCCTCGCCAGCTGCATCGAGACCAGATTCGACATGGTATTGAACGAAGTGAGGGAAATGGAGAGCAAGGGCGGAGGGAATCTTAGTATACACGATCGCGCGATGGCGTTGATAGCATTCAACGGTTCTGATCGCAATCTACGATGACTCGCATTGCTGTTCTTTGCTCGCCTTTGGTAATGTCGGGGTTGGGAGGCAATATCCGCAGCAAACCATGGTTCCGCCAACGGTCTTTACGATCCGAAGATTTCATGAATCGACGCGGCGTCGATGGTGTCGTTTCGCGCTGGGATGTTTTGCGTTTTTGCCTCTGATGCTTCTCGTGGGTGTGTCGATTTTGGTGGCCACTCCTTGGTATCGAGCCATGGAGAAACGAGAGTGGGAGCGGAAGGTTGGCGGCACGCTCGGCATCGATATTCAGGCCAAGGAGTTTCGTTGGACTGCGCCGTCTCAATTCCGCGCGGAGGGAGTCGAGGTCCGGCACCCGGAAACGCACCATCTTTTGGGGCGAGTCGAACGGATCGACGGTCTGATGAAGCCGCAAGGCTGGTCGGTGATCCTGGAGTCGCCTTCGATCGACGGGGAGCAGTTGGATCGCGGGTTGGATGTCGTGCACGATTGGTTTTTGTGCCGACCGCAGACCTCTTCGCAGCTACTGGCTTTATCCATTCCCCGTGGCATGGCGATTCATCACGGGACTCAGAAGACTTCGCTGAACCGAATCGATATCGTCTTTCGCCCTGCGTCGACCGTGTCTTCGATTCATGCCAAGTGGACTTTCGAAGAGCAGCCCTTTGGAGAGGTTGCATTGCATGTTTCGCGTGAGCACGCATCGGAGGATGCCACGACGAAAATGGAGATATCCAGCCCGGCCGTATGGGTCCCTTGTTCGCTAGCAACGGATCGATATCGTTCGTGGAATTGGTTGGGGGAGGGGGCACGATTTCGAGGGGTGGTGCAGTATCAGGGCAACCGTCGATCGTGGGATGCGTTGGTATCGGGCGAGATCCAGAATGTGGATTTCGGAGGGATGACCAACAGCTTGGGTTCGCCGATTCTAGGTCGTGGGGCCTTGGAGTTTGAGCAACTGCATCTTCGAGACCGTCGAATCTTGAAGGCGGCGGGGGAGTTTCGGGTCCAAGCGGGAACCGCGAGTCGTCGATGGTTGCAACATGTGGCTGAAAGTTTGAGGCTGCAGGTTTCGTTTCCTCAGGAGTCGCCCGATGCATTGGCGATGGAGCAAGTTGGACTTCGATTCGCATTGGACCCCAGCGGCATCAGTCTGAAGGGAACGCTTCCGGGGCCGAGTCATTGGCCGCCGATCGCAGCGCGGCTTGGCGATTCGTTTCTGTTTGCGGATGGGACCGTGAGTCCCCTGAGTCAATTGATTCAGGCGCTGCAGTATGGTCCGCAAGCCAGCGGTCCGGGCGCGATCGTGATCGAGGGAGCTTCGCCTCCCGTATCGGCCTATCTTCCGGTACCCGCCCCCACCAGCGATCGCAGAGGGTCGGCAGCCGCAGCTGCGGTATCGCGCAATCGATTGTCTCGCGCCGGAAGCCCATCTCCGAGATAGCCAGTTCTTCGGGGTGTCATCCGAGGTGACCTAAAACCGGAATAACCGGTGCAGTCCTCACAGGCTTCGAGGTCTGTGCAATCTGCTCATTGGCGAACGGAGGGGCGTGTCCGGATATCGACCTAGGCTTTCCTGCAAAAGGACGTTGGCTCGCTCGGTCCGAATATCCCTGGGGAATGTCGGCGTCGACCCACTGGATCCCTCCCGGCAAACTTCACGAACGATTTACGATGAATACCGCCTCGCCCACTTCGGTTCCGTATTCAGGAATCCCGACCCCCGTGTTTCCCTCCGCGCTGGTTCCATCGCGTGGGTCGGCGAACCCCGAGGATCCTCAGGTCGAACCTTGGGTGGCACCTTCCACGAGCGAGGTTTGGGGAGTCCCGTTTCACGCGTTGACGATGGAGAGCAGTCTCGACGCGATCGAGCGATGGGTGGATCGTCGGGTTCCCGGGTACGCGATTACCGCGAACCTCAATTATGCCATGCTATGCGATCGCGAACCTCGACTGGCTGAATTCACCCGACAAGCGGCCCTGGTCCTGTGCGATGGGATGCCGATCGTGTGGCGGAGCCGTTGGAGTTCTTGTCCGCTTCCGGAACGGGTCGCCGGCTCGGATCTGATTTACCGACTCTCCGAACGATGTGCTGCGAGGGGTTACCGAATCTACTTTTACGGAGCAGCCGAGGGAATCGCGAAGCGGACGGCAGAGACGTTGAGCGAATTGTACCCTGCGCTACAAGTCGCCGGCTGGCAATCTCCACCGTTTGGAGCCACGACCGCAGAGCAGGTTCAGCGTTCGCTCGACCATATCAAAGAATCCAAGCCTGATATCTTGCTGGTCGCTCTTGGCCAGCCGAAAGGGGAGTATTGGATCCAACGTCATTATCTATCGTTGAACGTACCCTTGAGCATGCAGGTGGGAGCGTCCTTTGATTTCGTGGCGGGGGTATGTCGGAGGGCACCGATCGTGTTCCAGCGAACCGGGCTCGAGTGGCTTCATCGCGCCTGTTCCGATCCGGTCCGTCTGGTTCCCCGTTATCTGAAGAATATCGCGTTCCTGATTCGGGCGATGCGCAGGGATGGCATCGAGATGTTGTCCGAGAACCAGGAGACAGGGACGCCCTCGCGACGAAAGGCGTCGTCGTCGATCACTTCGTGACAGATTCCTTTGGAGGCGGCTGTCGAATAAAGCTTCCGCGGCGAGGAGCCGGCGTCTGAGCATCCTCTGCCGATTCGGGCCCGATGGGCCTGAGTTTCGGTGAAGGGACGTTTGCTTTCGCGTTCTCCAGCATCTCGTGTTGGGGTTCTTGGTCGAGGGTGCGAATCCGGTTGCTCGACAGGGACATCACGCCTGCGGAACCGTCTGTCGTGGCGGGAGCGAGGGTGGCGATTTGGGACGCGTCTTGTCGAGGTGATTGCTGCTTGTTGGGGTCGAAGCCTTGATCGGGCCAAATGTCGGTCTTGAGGGAGACGACGCTTTGCGGCGAGGGGCGGGTTCCTGCGACTCGAGGGACACGAAAAGGACTGGCGGCATCCGGCGAAGGTTCTGTAGCGATGGGGGACCGATTCGCGAGTTGCGTTGCCGTCGGATCCGGCGTGGCGGACATGGCCGACGGAGTGACGACATTCCAGAGCCTTGCTTGCGATGGCGCGGGGATCTGCCTGGAGTCCGCGTCCTTCACAGGCACCCTAGGCAGGGGGGCTTGCGCCATCGAATCGCGCAGGGGGCGGGCTGTTTCCCGGAAGGGTTCCAACGCGAGATCCCTCGACCCGGTGAGGGAATCGGGCGCTTGGGGCTCCGATGGAGCGTTCGACGGGCTTGCAGTCGCGTTGTCGACGAGCGCTACCTCCGGTTCGCTGGACGGGAAAATCAATCCCGCGTCCTTCCATTTCGACTTGGCTTTCGGAAATTCCTCGCGGCGTGCAGGATCGGTTTGGGAGGCGAATGCGGCACCGTCGACCATTTGACCGGCTTGTTTCGGAAGAGGGCGATACCAGTGCCAGGTGCTGACCCCGGCTGCGAAGAGGACCGCAAGAAAGAAGGCGGTGGGCCGAGGGGTGTCGGCCTGGTCGGATTTGACTGAGTGGGTTCGCTTGGCGGACATAAGACGCATTCCTCCAGAAAGGGAATTCTCTGCGTCGCGTCCGTGCGATCACGTTTCGGTGGGATCGGGCATCGGGCTATGGATTCTTGATTCATCTCATCACTTGTCCGAACGTATCGATCGCACGTATGATGCCTAAGATGCTTTTGAATCTCAAGAATCGGAAGCGAACATGCGACTTGAGCCGAACCGGGAAAAATATCGTCGAATCTCGCAACCCGGCCAAGTCCGCGGTCGGATATACCGCGTTGAGGATGAAACCTCGAATCGGAAGGGTCCGATGCTTCTGAAGCCTGTCTCTTGTTCTCTGGTCCTCAACAGGAATCCTGACGCTACTGGGTTTTCGCTCCAAACCATAAGCCCGGCGGTGTTTGCTTCAAAAACCGATTGCCCCCGATCATCATTGTCGTTCCCTACCAACCGTGGAGACCTGCCTATGAGAATCGCTGCCTTAGCTTTGGCTTGGTGTGCGGCGCTTGCTTCGTTTTCGTCAGCGAATGCCTACACTCAATTGTTTCGAGAAACGAGCCATGATTTTGGCACGGTAGCTCGCGCGGCGAAAACCGAATACCGATTCCAATTCGACAACCCTTACAATCAGCCGATTCATGTGCGAAGCGTTCGGACTTCGTGCGGTTGCACCACCCCGATCATCGAAACCGAAACCGTCCCGCCAGGCGGTCGAGGAAGCATCCTCGCTCGGTTCAATACCGGCACGCATTCGGGGGCTCGTGCGGCGACCGTTACCGTCACCTTCGACAAGCCGACTTACACCGAAGTGCAATTGCAAGTCAAAGGTTACATTCGAACCGACGTGGTTTTCCAACCCGGTGAAGTGAACTTCGGATCGGTCGCTCAGGGGGAATCCAAGGTTCTGGATGTCGTCCTCGATTACGTTGGCAAGCCGACCTGGGAAATCACGCAAATCCGATGCGACGAGTCGTGTATTCAGATTGAGAAGGAAGAAAGATCCCGCAGCAACGGGCGCATCCAATACGCGATGAAGATCCGCTTGACCGAGAGCGCCCCGACCGGACCGATCGAAAGCGAGATCGTCATCCATTCCAACGATCGCAACCTGACGACGGTTCCTCTGCGATTAACGGCAAACATCATGTCGGAGATCTCAGCGCATCCCAATCTTCTTTCGCTCGGCGACATTTCCGTTGGAGAGTCGATCAAGCAGGTGCTCGTGCTCAAAGCGCAGCAACCCTTCCGCGTGCTGTCGATCAAGAGCGATGAGTTCAAGATCCAGCATGGGCCTCTCGCCGATGATCCGAAGGCTTTGCATACCCTGCCGATTCAGTTGGAATCGTCCGGCGATGGAGTGTCCGGAGAGGCGAAAGGAAAGATTTTCGTAGAGACCGATTTCCGTTCGAAACCGTCCTTGTCGATCGACGTGGTTTACCGTTTAAAGACGCCGACCTCCTCGAGCCCGGTACCCTTCAATCCTTTGAGGAATCTGGCGAATGATCGCTCGGATACCGAGGGGGTTCCGGCGGTCGACGTCGAATCGGAAGTCTCCTACCGATAGCGTTTTTGGGCGCCAGCCGCAGCGTCGCATGCGGTGGAAGCCTTCGTTGCATATTCCGGCGATGGCGAGTTTCGGGGTTCCGACCGCTCGCCTCGCCGGTTCAACGCCGATCTGTGAGGTATGCTCTCGCATGCCAAGTCCACAATCACTCGCCAACTCGCCTCGGACCTGTGTTCGCACGGTGTATCCATACGGCATGGCTGCGGTGGTGTTTGCGTCGATTCTCGCCATCACCTTTGCCTGGGCCCCGAATTATCGGTGGTCCGAATCCATGTCGGATCAGCCCTACGGCGCGGATTTTCTCCAGGAGTGGGTCGGCGGTCGATTGATCATCGCTGGCCGCGCCGGGGATCTGTACGACGGGCATGCCTTCCGCGAGTGGCAACATGACCGAGATCTGGTCGGTTTCGAGTGGAACCCGGCACGATTCTTTCCGGCCGTCTATCCGCCGCTGCATTACGCATTGTTTGCTTCGTTGGCATGGATCCCGTATCGATGGGCAGCCTTGGTGTGGGTTTCCATCTTGTGGGGATTGGTGTTTATCAATGCCTATGGGATCGCAGCGATTTTTCGACACGAAGCGAAATTATCGGGGTGGCGCCCGTCGACCCTGCGATGTTCGTCGAGTTGCGCGTGGATATTGTTGATCCTGTTTCCCGCGGTACCGATCGCGGTGATGTTTGGACAAAAGAGTCTCGTCTGGGTAGCGATCTTGTGCTGGACCTGCCGTTTGCTTCAACTCGGAAAGCCGGCGACAGCTGGGCTAGTGTTCGCCTTGATTTCGCTCAAGCCAACCCTCTTTTTTTTCTTGCCGTGTGTGATGGCTCGGTATACCAACTGGCGGTTCGTAGCGGGATGTGCTGTGGGGGCGACGGTCATGTGGGGGCTGGCATTGGTCCTGCTGCCGTGGTCCATGTGGCAAGGTTTTCTGGAGACCGTCTCGGCATCTGCCCAATACGGAACGCAGGGTGGGTATCGCAATGACTGGTCGTGCAGCATTTGGTCGATTGCCAAGTCCATGCCTGACGGATGGCAGCCATGGGTTTTTTGCGGTGTCTGTATCCCGATGGCTCTCTTCGTCTTGGCGGGTGCCATGCGAGGAGGTGGGATCGCGAGCAACCCGAACAAACTGTTTGTAACCTTGGCTGCGACCATGCTCGTTGCGCCCCATGCGTATCACTATGATCTGTGCATTCTGATGGTTCCTCTCGGTTGGGTTGCTGCTCGCGATTTGCACCTTGCCGCTTCCACGTATGCGGCGTTGTCCTTTGCGATCGCCCTGTCTCCGGCGTTGTACCCGCTGATGCCTGTTCCTTGGTTGGCGATCGTCTTGTGGGGGTGTGCCGCGGTGTGGGTATTGCGATCCGGTGTGGGAGCCTCGGTCGAGCGATGTACCGAGCCGGAGGGTTCCTATCGTGGGAGCCTTCAAGTCGCGTCCCGATGAGCATTGGGGAGAAGGTGAACGGACTGCGAGGCTTGCTTACCGCAGTGCTGCGACAACGATCACGATGAACAAGGCCAGGACGATGGCGGCAGCGATGGCCAGGAGAACCCACTGATTCGATGGCTTGGATTTCGATGGCGTTGATGGTTTTCCGACTTGGCTCGGCGATTTCCCGATCGCGGGTTTCGCCGCGGGTTTCGCTGAGTCTTTCGCGGCTTGATCCATCGGTTTGTGGAGAGGGAAGCTTCCGCTCGGGCTCACTTTCGAGTCATCGGTCGCTTTGGCGATCGCTTGGGCTTTCGGTCGCTTGATACTGGGCTCGGTCGAGTCATGGACCAGATCGATATTGCTGTCGACGGAGGAACCTTCGCCCTGAGCGAGGACCCGAAGGACGCCGCTATCCGAACTGGACAAGCTGACCACCTGGGGGGGCGTTTCCTTGCCGCCCATCGTTTTTGCGCCTCGATTGCTGACGGTTTCGGCGGTGGAGCTGCTGGTTGATTTCGATAGTTCGAGCAACTCGTCGATCGACATGCCATCGGGTGGTTTGATGACCACGTCGGGGTTCTCTTTGCGATACTTCTCCAGCCAGTTTTGCAGGGCATCGGCAACATGTTTGCACGACGGGTAGCGGTACCGAGGATCCTTCTGCATCATCTTGACGCAGATGCCATCGAGTTCGCCGGGACAGTCCGGTCGCTCGGCGCGGATGTCTTTCGGCATGGTGGTCTGGTGCTTGACGATCCGACTGGAGATGCTGCCTTCTGGGAATGGAGGATGTCCCGTCAACAGAAAATACAGGGTGCATCCGAGGCCGTAGATATCGGCGCGACTGTCGACATTGTGGCTGTTGAGAGCCTGTTCGGGTGCGAGGTAGTCGGCGGTTCCGAGAACTTTGTCGTTGTACTCCATCGTGATGGAGGCGTCTTCCTCCGCGATGAACAAGGCCAAGCCCATGTCCAGGACCTTGACCACCCCATGGCCATCGACCAACAAGTTGGCGGGTTTGACATCGCGGTGGATCAGGCCGAGTTCATGGGCGTGTTGAAGACCCAAGGCGGATTGGGCGATGTAGTCGGCGGCGATGGCGAACGGCAAGGGACCGTGTTTCTTGACGAGCACCTGGAGGTCGGGACCCTCGATGTATTCCATGACGAGGTAATGCGTGTCCCGTTCATTATCGATGTCGTAGGCGCGAACGACATTGGGATGATTGAGCGAAGCGATGGCCTTGGCCTCGCGGCGAAATCGCTCCAGATACGACGATTTGCCGAGCTTGGACTTGGGCAGCACCTTGATGGCCCGCCGGTGTTTCATGACCGAATGCTCGGCGAGGTAGACCGCGCTCATGCCCCCGGTGCCGATGTGTCCGAGCAGCTTATGCTTGCCCAGGAAGAAGCCCTTGTACTTCCCCTGCATGAGTTTTTCGGATTGCCAACGCGTCAAGAGACCAACGGTTTCGAAAGCCTTGCAAAACTCCACAGGATCTTCGGGAAGCTCGCCGTCGTTCTCGGAGCGTATCACCTCCAGGCGGTCCTGGAGCGCTCGAGGGTCCACTAACTTGCTCTTCTCGATGAGTTCGACGATGCGTTGCGAGGTGATCTGCGTCATGCCGACCCGATGCTTGGCGATGTTGGTCAGAGGCGGTGGGCGGCCCCCTCCTGTCAGGTTCTACCTTCAGTGTAACGGAATTGTTTCCGTTCGATACGAAGCAGGGTTTTCCAGCCGAAGGATTTTTAGAACTTTTTGTTTCGCAAAACGAGACCGCCGATCGGCGCGCAACACAACCCCTACAACCCTTGTTTTCAGCATCGGGCGAAATGGGAAGGGGGCCACCCGAAACCGCGTCATTCGCTACACTGTAGACTCCGTGTTCCCCTGTCATTCGTCTCTCCCGCGAGGTCCTGATGAGCTACTTTCCCGAAATCTCCAAAATCCCCTACGAAGGCCCGAATTCGCGCAATCCGCTTGCGTTTCGCTGGTACAACGCGGAGGAAGTGATCGAGGGCAAGACGATGCGCGACCACCTCCGGTTTAGCATCGTCTACTGGCACACCATGCGCGGCGGCGGTTCCGACCCGTTCGGTGCGGCCACCGCGATACGCCCCTGGGATGATGGGTCCGACAG
>JBKDPB010000046.1:0-6138 GCA_046342615.1 Planctomycetota bacterium
AATGAGAACGAGACCAGCTCGAGTGCTGCAGATGGGTGCGACAAGTTGGTCAATTGGCTCGAAGCCAAATTTCGCGATGCTGAAATCCCCCAGTTAGGGATGATGGCCTGGCGAATGAAGATGCAGCGACTGCCCGACTTCGAGTCCTATCTGAAAGTGCTCGACACCCGCATGGCTGCCTCTGCCAACCCTGGGGAGGTCAGCGCCTCTGCGAGAGACCTGATGAACAAGGTCCCTTCCCCCTTCACTGCCGTCGCCTTGACCCAATGCGCTACGCAGTTCGAGTACATGGGCAATACCGAACTCGCCAAGAACCTCTTTGAGATCGCGGCCGAACAACTTGAATTAACCAAGTCTGCGGATCTGAAGAAGGAGATGCAGGCTTCGATCGATGGCTTCAAGGCAAAATCGGCGGCGATCGGCAAGCCCTTGGCGCTCGATTCGCTCGTTGACACCGAGGGCAAACCTCTGGATCCAGCAGTTTATGCGGGCAAAGTGGTCTTGGTTGATTTCTGGGCGACTTGGTGCGGCCCATGCGTGGCCGAAATTCCGAACATTGAAAAAGTGTACCAGAAGAAACATGACGCCGGTTTCGAAGTCATCGCCGTCAACCTCGACGATCAGCGATCGGATCTCGATGCATTCATGGCTCAGAGAAAAACGCCTTGGAACGTGTACGTCAGCGCCGTGCCTGGCAAAACCGGGATGGAAACTCCACTTGCCAGGTCATTGATCGTCAATGCCATCCCGTTCACGATGCTCATCGGACGCGATGGTAATGTCGCAGCTATTCACATTCGAGGTGCAGCTCTCGAACCCAAAGTAGAAGAACTCTTGAACGCTACACCCAAATCCGAGTGAACGAGGTAGCTCGATCTCATGGACTGGATTCCCCTGTTATTTGTCCTTCTCATCGGAGGAATTGGATTAGCGACATGGTTGGTTGGATCCTATCTCGAGAAGAAACGAAGACAGCGGGTCATCGATCTCGCCAAGGAACTGGATTTGGAGTTGAATTGGAGCTTGCCCGATCAGGATCAGGGAGTCTTCAGCGGGTTCCAAGTGGTTCAGAAAGGCCGCAACAAGAGCACCAATCTGTCCCTCATCGCCGATGACGGGCAAACCCGGATCGCTCTCTTCGATTATTCTTTCGTCACGGGAAGTGGAAAAAGTCAGCAGACGCACCACTGGGTCGTCTCCTTGTGCCGTGATGAAGGCTTGGGCGCGCCAGCGATGCAGCTCAAACCCTCCTCCTTCTTCTCGCTGATCGGTTCACTGATTGGCTTTAAAGATATCGACATCCCCGAGGCACCGGAGTTCTCAAAATCCTTCGTCGTTCAAGGTAAAGACCCCGAAGCGATTCGCAAATTTCTAACGGCATCGCGTCGCGAGGCGCTGATGAAAAAGCCGAAGCAAACCTATGCCTTGCAAGAGTGCCATTTGTTGATCGTGCGAGAAAAGCAAAAACTCGACGCCCCGAACATCAAGCCGCTGCTCGGCGAAAGCTTGGCGTTGGTCCATGCGCTGTGCGAAACCCGAGGCTAACGGCCCATAATTCCCCTGCCCAGCAATTCAACCGCCAGCCCCGTGTGGTAGACTGCGATTCGCAATCCCGTTCCAAGATTTGCGAAATTGTTTCCATGATCCAGCGAGTTCTTCACGATGTCGTCCGCACCTCAACCTGAATTCAAACCCTTCGTTTCCGATCAAGAGAACATGGAGGAATTGACTTGGTTCCCGATCATCATGGGCGCATTGCTAGGCATCATCTTTGGTGCTTCGTCGATGTATCTGGTATTGAAGGTTGGGCTGACGGTTTCTGCGTCGATTCCGGTCGCGGTTCTTTCGATCACTCTATTCCGTGTGATTTCGAATCTAACCGGTCTGAGACGCACGACCATCCTTGAAAATAATGTCGTGCAAACGACGGGTTCGGCCGGCGAGTCTTTGGCCTTTGGTGTGGGGTTGATCATGCCAGCCCTGTTGTTGCTCGGTTTCGATATCGATGTGATCCGGGTGATGACGGTCAGTGTGTTTGGCGGATTGCTTGGCATTCTGCTGATGATTCCGTTGCGGCGTGCGTTCATCGTCCAACAGCACGGCAAACTCACATTTCCCGAGGGGAAGGCGTGTGCGGAGGTTTTGGTCGCAGGGGAAAAGGGCGGAGCGACTGCCTCGATGGTTTTTTCCGGCTTCGGGTTGGCCTTCGTGTATCAAGTTTGCATGCAGGCATTGCATCTCTGGAAGGAAGTTGCCGCCACGGCGTTGAGTTGGACGAGCGCCGCAGGCAAGACGGTTGGACTCAAGGGAGCCACGCTGAGTATGGAGTTGTCGCCGTCGCTGCTCGGCGTCGGCTACATCATCGGTCCCAAGATCGCAAGCATCATGGTCGCTGGCGGAGTCCTGGCTTATTTGGTGATCAGCCCGATGATCGTCTTCTTTGGCGGCGAGCTTGCATCGCCGCTCGAACCCGGCACCAAGCTCATCAGTGCGATGAAAGACGGTGAGATTCGGAACAGCTATATCCTGTACATCGGCGCGGGTGCGGTCGCAGCAGGCGGGATCTTCAGCATGATCAAAGCCCTACCGATTATCTTTGGAGCCATCATCACCTCGTTCCGGGACTTGTTCGCATCGCGGGACAAGTCGGCGACGAGCGAGCGGCGCACCGATCGCGATCTGCCGCTGCCCCTCATTCTGCTCGGCAGTATTCTCCTCGTGGTCGGTTTGATGGCCGTGCCGCAATTGGGGCTCGGCTTCGACACCAAGGGAATCGCCGGCGCGATGATGATCGTCATCTTCGGCTTCCTCTTTGTGACGGTCGCATCCCGGTTGACGGGCGAAATCGGTTCGTCGTCCAATCCGATATCCGGCATGACGGTTGCTACTTTATTGCTCACCTGCCTGATTCTGCTGGGGATGGAGAGCCTCGGTTGGATTGCGATCGACAAAACGATTAAGCTGACAGCCCTCACAATCGCAGGCGTGGTTTGCATTGCGTCGTCAAATGGCGGGAGCACGGCTCAGGCCCTGAAGACGGGGCATCTCGTCGGCGCGACCCCCGCATCCCAGCAGATCGCGATCCTGGTTGGCGCATTCACGTCCGCGCTCGTTGTCGGCTTGGTGCTGCTGGCGATGAACGAAGCGAACTCAACGTATAGCAAGAAGGCGATTGAATCGTACAAAAACGTGGTGGTCGATTTGACCGGTCTTCCCAAAGATACGGTCCATTCCGGTCCGTATGCCGTCGACGACAAAAATGAATACTTCGTGCTCAATCTCGGACGCGCGGAAACCGGGGGAGATCTGCCTCCCGGCCGATATTTGATCGGCGGCGATGGGAAGCCGGTCTACCTGGTGGATCCAGCGATCAACGGCATGCTCAAGGAAGACGATGAAGGCAATGATATCAGCGGCAATAAGTTCGACGCGCCGAAAACCGTGCTCATGCAATTGATCATCGACGGGATTCTCGATCGCCGCCTGCCGTGGGGCTTGGTTCTCTTTGGTGTCCTGATTGCCGTCACGTTGGAGTTGAGCGGAGTGCCGAGTTTGCCCTTTGCGGTCGGTGTGTATCTGCCGCTCGCAGCATCGACCCCGATCTTTGCAGGAGGATTCATTCGATGGCTGGTCGATCGATGGCATCGCACCAAGGCGGAGGGCGAGGATGATTCGAGCCCAGCCGTGCTGTTGAGTTCGGGCTACATCGCAGGGGGCGCGATCGCGGCGGTGCTGATCTCGTTCATGAACTTTCGTCCCGCAATTCTCGACGCCGTCGATTTTGCCGCGAAAGCCCCGCCCAACGGCGGCCAATCCAACTCGTGGGTGGCGGGCTGGATTCCTCTGCATTGGTTGGAAAACACCTGGGTCGCTCTCGCTGCCTTTGGAGTGCTCGCGCTGGTGATGTTGATTGCCGGGTTGGCAAGTCGCCCCAAGCCATCGGCGTCATGAAACGCGTCGTGCGATGGATGCATACGGCCTGGCGTTACGCTTGGCCAGGGCCCTATACGGTCCTAGGACTTTGGCTGATGGTCGCACCATGGGGTGGTCAGCGGCAATGGATCGTCTATCGAGGGACCGTCGGTATTGTTGGACCGGGGGTCGCGCGACTGCTGGCTCTCGCCCCGATCGAAGGAGGGGCCGCCGCGCTCACCCTTGGACATGCGATTTTAGCGGTGTCAGAATCGGCTTTCTACAACACCTGGGAGCACGAGTATGCGCACGTTCGACAATACGAACGCTGGGGGATCCTATTCGTGCCCGCCTATCTTGCGAGTGGATGGTGGCAATGGCTTCACGGTCGCGATGCGTATTGGGATAATGGTTTTGAGGTCGAGGCTCGATCCGCCTCCGAACAGGCGTAGATGCGTCGCTTCTGGCGGAAATCGCGTTACGCTCAAGCCGAGTTGGGGCTATAATGGAGGGTCCCTCCCGGTCCCATTTCCATCCCGCCCTTGATCCAATCTATGGTCGCTCCGAACCCCTTCTCGATCGGTCGTCGTCGTCCGTTCGCTCGATGGTTGATCGCGCAGTGGTGTGGATTCGGCTTGGCGGCCCTCGCAATGGTCCAGGCCGCTTTTGCCCAGCAAAGAACGGATCTCGATCCATTCTTTGAATCGAAGGTGCGACCCATTCTCGCGAATCGATGTTGGACCTGTCACAGCGGAGAGACCGGTGAATCGAAGGGGAGCTTGCGACTGGATCATGGAACCCTGATCCTGAAGGGTGGGGATTCCGGACCAGCGATCGTTTCCGGCAAGCCGGACGAGAGCTTGCTTTACCAGGCTGTCACCTATCAAGGTTACGAGATGCCTCCGGACGGGCGATTGCCCTCCGAAGAGATCGAGGTGTTGCGGTTGTGGATTGAACGCGGTGCCGCGTGGCCGGATGAGCCGCTGCCTGAGGATCGCAAGGATCGAGAAGCGTTCGATCTGGCCTCCCGACGCGCAACGCACTGGGCGTGGCAAGCTCGCGATACCGTCAGCCGATCGAAACTCCCCTTCGATACTTGGTCTCGCGATCCCATCGACGGATACATCGCTGGTCAAGTGCGCGCGGCAGGTCTCGAGCCGAGCCCCGCTGCCGATCGTATCACCTTGGCTCGAAGAATGTACCTCGATCTGATGGGTATCCCTCCCAGCCCCGAGGAGATCGCGCGGATTGCTGCCGACCCTAGGCCGGATTGGGATGCGGCCTTGGTCGATCGTTTATTGGCCGATCCCCAATTCGGTGTTCGATGGGCAAGGCATTGGATGGACTTGGTGCGCTACGCACAATCTCGGGGGCATGAGTTCGACGAAGACATCCCGGCAGGCGAGGCGTATCGGGACTACCTCGTTCGGACCCTCAATGCGGATCTGCCGTACGATCGGTTCTTGAAGGAGCATATCGCCGGCGACTTGATCGATCCGCCTCGCTTGGATCCGATCGATGGCCGGAATGAATCCGTGCTCGCTACCGGTTTTTGGCATTTTGGCGACTGGGTTCACTCGCCGGTCGATACTCGGAAAGACGAGACCGATCGCTTCGACAATATGGTTGATGTCGCAACAAAGACATTCTTGGGAGTCACCGTCGCCTGCGCTCGATGCCATGATCATAAATTCGATGCGATCAGCACCGAAGATTATTATGCCATGTTCGGCTTTCTGAGAAGTAGCCATTATCGTTTGGTCCGTTACGAAACCGATCCAGCCCATCGTGCGGGGGCCAAGAGGCTTGAGCAGTTGCGAGCGCCTCTTCGAAATGAATTGCGAGACGTCCTTCAGGGAGTTGCTCGCGATTGGCTGAACGCCTCGCCTGCGTCCGCGGAATCGGACCAAGGTAAATTGCTCGTGGACCGGTGCCGACAATGGTCGAACTCGGAGGTATCGCGTTACCCTGCAAGCGACCCGAGCGTCGTGTTCGACGCGAGATCTCCCGATCCTACGCTGTGGCAATCCGACGGTGTGGTTTACGGGTTGGAAAGCAGCCGGCCGCTGAGTGCGAGTTTCTCGTATCGATCCAGTTCGCCTGCATGGTGGATCCATCCCTTCCACGAGGGAGATCGCGATCGATTCTGGGACCCGATGACCCAGAAAGTTGACGCCGTCAATCGACAGAATCGCTACTCTCAGATTGCCGAAGCAGGCAAAATCC
>JBKDPB010000047.1:0-6654 GCA_046342615.1 Planctomycetota bacterium
GTACGCCATGGGGCAACCGGCCATCACCTACGGCCTTCGTGGCATCGCCTACTTCGAACTGCGCGTGCACGGACCCAAAGCGGACTTGCACTCCGGTTCCTTCGGAGGGGCAGTGACCAATCCCGCTTTGGCCCTCGCCAAAATCCTGACCGAAATCAAAACTCCCGATGGCCGAATCCAGTTGCCCGGCTTCTACGACTCGGTCGTCCCTTTGGAGGAATCGGAGCGAGCGATGTGGAAGGGCCTGGGATTCTCCGACGAGAAATTTGCTGAACAACTAGGCGTGTCGGCCCTGACTGGAGAAGTCGGCTACAACACGCTCGAGCGTCGATGGGCGCGCCCCACGTTCGATGTCCATGGCTTGCTCGGCGGCTACCAAGGGGAAGGGGGCAAGACCATCATCCCTTCATGGAACGGCGCCAAACTCCGCTTCCGACTCGTCCCCAACCAAGACCCCAAGACCGTAGGCCAGCAGTTGAGAGCCTTCCTCAAGGATCACACTCCCCCTGGCGTCCGTGTGGAAGTCATCGATCTGCACGGTGGCCGAGGAGTCGTCGTCAACCCGAACTCCCCGTACATGCAGGGAGCGGTCCAAGCGGTCGAAGAAGGCTTTGGGGTTAAACCGGTGCTGATTCGCGAAGGAGGTTCGATCCCAATCGTCGCCCAGATGGTCGATGCGCTTCATTGCGACGTACTATTGATCGGATGGGGACTCGACGACGACGGCGCCCACAGTCCAACCGAGAAATTTTGCCTGGAGGATTTTTATCGTGGCATCCGCGCCAGCAGCCGGTTGTGGCACCACCTGGCTCAATCGGTGGTCGCCTAGGGACCGGCTTTTGCCGAATCCCGTCATTCGCAACGCAGCGATCGCGATGCTCGCGGTTTACATCGCGAGTTTTGGCAGCCCCGGTTTCACTGGCGAACCTGCCTTTGATACCCTCCATCTGCGCGACCGCACCAAGTGCGTCGGCATCCTTCTCGGTCGCGACAACCAGTACGCCTACTTCGCGGTTCGTCGCCAAGCAGCCGAAGGGATCAAAGGGTCGATCCAGGGGTATCTCAAGAAAGCAGATGAAGAAGAGAAGATCGCCTACGAGCAACTCCGCGATCGAACGCAAGCCATGATGCAGGAACCGGAGCATCGAACATACCACTTCGTCCTGGAGCAGGAATGCGATCGAGCTCTGCGATGGCTCGGCGGCATGGAACGAACCCCCTCCGAGTTGATGATTTTGTCCATTCCTATCGGCGATGTCGCGAAACCCGAGCTCGCCGCACGCGAAAACCACGCCCTGGCTCTATGGTCATGGCGCAAACAAATTGATGCACCGGAGTCGTGCGACGCCCTTAAGCTGCGCGAGGCGTTGCAGAAGGAGAATGTGGACTTGAAGCGGGAGCCTCCGGATCTAGGCTCCCGATTTCAAGCCGTTCCCCAGAGCGGCGACGAGTGGACAGCGAGATTGGCTCTGGTTCGCTATTCGCGTGATCGCGAAATCGAATTCCAAGGAACGTCGGGAATGATGGTCCGCATCGGAGATCGCAACGCTCAAGCCGACGTCGCCAAGCTCCTCGCCCAAGGGCTCCAACAACAATCGCAAGATGTGCTCGGCGAGTTGCTCGACGGCCGAAAGCCCAAGCGACGCGACTGGCTCGAATCGTGCCAAGGGATGCTGAAACAAGAGCGAGAGGATTATTTCCGCGCTTCATGCATGGAACACGATATCGCTCGCAGCGACGGAACGGTGGAATCGGTGTTTGTCGTACGCCTGGGGAACGAATGGAAAACGATTTGGAAAGCGACAGTACCCATCGATGTCAAAACCGTGCCCAAGGAAACTCAACAGCGATTGGAAAGCGATCCTCAGATCCGATCGCTCACGTCCTTGGCCCAGTCGCTCGGGGTCGGTTCTCAGGACTCGATCGATCGCGCGTTGAAAGTCGGGGCAGCCACCATGCAAGCTCAATCGCAGGTCAATCAGCAATTCGAGTTCTTTCGACAGCGCTACCAGCATCGGCTCGATATTCCGGTCCTACGCTGGAACGTCTCCTCGCCGGAAAGGCGACCTGGCGGTTGATCGAAGTGAGGATTGCCTCAAGCAGTCCAAGATCCGAACGAGCACATGAGCCGAACATGCCGGAAGCGGTTGGGACAACTGCTCGATATTGAGAAACGCACAGCGCTCCTATGCCGTCGCGGTCGACAGGGCGGAGCCTAGGGTAATGCCGGGGGCGGGCAAGGTGCTGTGGCCGCGCAGGTAAATGTCGATTGCCCGAGCCGCGCCGCGACCTTCGTTGATCGCCCATACCACCAGCGATTGACCTCGACGACAATCCCCTGCGGCAAAGACCCCCTTGACGCTCGTCGCGAACTGGCCGTGGTCCGCTTTGTAGTTGCTCCGCGGATCGGTTTCGATCCCCAGGATCTCCGAGACATAATGCTCGGGGCCCAAGAAGCCCATCGCCAACAAGACGAGATCCGCTTCGATCACTTCCTCGCTCCCCGGAATCTCGACCATGTTCATCTTGCCGTTCTCGAACGACCACTGAACACGCACCGTGCGAATGCCGGCCACGTTGCCTCGGCCATCGTCGATGAATTCCTTGCTGAGGATGTTGTACGTGCGCGGATCGGAACCGAATTTCGCCTCGGCTTCCTCATGCCCGTAATCGGATCGGAAAATCCGAGGCCATTGCGGCCAGGGGTTGTTCGGTGCCCGCGAATCGGGGGGACGATCGAGCAGCTCGAAATTCACCAACTTCGTACAACCATGCCGCAAACTGGTCCCGATGCAATCGCAACCGGTATCCCCTCCGCCGATCACGACCACCCGCTTTCCTTTGGCGGAGATGTATTTTTTGTCCTCGAGATGACTGTCGAGCAGGCTGGAGGTATTGGCCGTCAGGAACTCCATCGCGAAATGGACCCCCTTCAACTGGCGTCCCGGGATCGGCAGATCGCGAGGCTTGGTGGCCCCGGTTGCGAGCAGCACCGCATGATTCTCGGCCATCAGTTGTTGGGGATCAACGTTCTTGCCTACGTCCGCGTTGGTCACGAACTTGACCCCTTCCGCGGCCATGAGATCCAAGCGTCGTTGCACCACATCCTTATCGAGTTTCATGTTTGGGATGCCGTACATCAGCAAGCCGCCGATGCGGTTGGCTCGCTCGTAAACGGTGACGTTGTGCCCGACCTTGTTGAGCTGGGCTGCCGCGGCCAACCCGGCAGGTCCGCTGCCGATGATGGCAACACTTTTACCAGATCGCACCGAGGGGATCTCGGGAGCAACCCACCCTTCTTGGAATCCGCGATCGATGATCGCACATTCGATATTCTTGATCGTCACCGGCGGGTTGGTGATCCCCAGAACGCAAGCTCCTTCGCACGGGGCTGGGCAAACTCTTCCCGTGAACTCGGGGAAGTTATTGGTTTTGTGGAGTCGCTCCAGCGCCTCGCGCCACCGCCCGTTGTAGACCAGATCGTTCCACTCGGGGATCAGGTTTTCGATCGGGCAACCGGTCGCCGACTGGCAAAAGGGAACACCGCAATCCATGCAGCGCGCACCTTGCTTTCGCAAATGCTCATCGGTCGGCTCGGTGTAGATCTCTTGAAAGTCGTTGACTCGCACGACCGGTAATCGCCAATCAACTTTCTTGCGAGGAAACTCTTTGAAACCTGTAGGTTTTCCCATGGTCTGCTTTCCGTCAAATTACGTGATCATTCTCACTGGCCGGAGGGCGCCAGCCCCTCCAAACCGGAAGCCAGCGCGCCGCGGCGGGTGGTATTCATTCGATACAAATATTTACTCTAGGTATGAGCCATTGCGGGTGCTGTCTGGGCCGCGTGTTTGCTTTCCATCAGGACGCGCTTGTAATCGGTGGGCATCACTTTGACGAACCGTCCAAGGCTCGCCTGCCAATCGGCCAAGAGATCCTTGGCAAGGGTGGATCCGGTGAACTCGGCATGCTTGCGCACCAATTCATGCACTTCCTGGATGTCTTCGTCGTCCGCGAGCGGTTCCAATTCCACAGTCCCGAGATTGGTGCGAATGCGCAGGCTGTCGATGTCGTCGACCACGTAGGCGATACCGCCGCTCATGCCCGCCGCAAAGTTTCGCCCCGTCTTGCCGAGGATAACGACACGCCCGCCGGTCATGTATTCGCAACCGTGGTCGCCAACCCCTTCGATCACGGCGCTGCATCCCGAGTTGCGCACCGCGAATCGCTCGGCGGCTTGCCCCCGCACGAACAGTTCGCCCATCGTGGCTCCATACAGACAGACGTTGCCGATGATGATGTTGTCTTCCGGTTTGAAAGCTGAGCGATGATCGGGATAGATGATCAATCGTCCGCCGGAAAGTCCCTTGCCCACATAGTCGTTGGCGTCCCCTTCGAGTTCCAGCGTTACGCCGTGGGCCAGGAATGCGCCGAAGCTCTGTCCCGCCGATCCCGTGAAGCGGATACGGATCGTCTCATCGGGAAGTCCTGCCTGGCCGTAGCGTTTGGCGACATGGTGGCTGAGGATGGTCCCGACCGTTCGATTGGTGTTGACGATCGGCAACTCGATCCGGATGGGTTGCCGCGTCTCCAGTGTCTTCTGGCACCGAGGAAGCAACTCGCGCAAATCGAGCGACTCCTCCAACTCATGGTCCTGGGGAATCGTGCAGTGCATGACCGTATCGGGATCGGGGCCTTTGGCCGGACGCAGGATTGGAGTCAGGTCGAGACCATCCGACTTCCAGTGAGCGATCGCGCGATCCACCTTGAGGCAATCGGAACGGCCCACCATTTCATCGATGGTTCGGAACCCGAGCGAGGCCATGATCTCCCGCGCGTCTTCGGCCACCATGAACAAGTAATTGACCACATGTTCCGGTTTGCCGGCAAACTTGGCCCTCAGTTCTGGGTCCTGGGTCGCGATCCCGACCGGGCACGTGTTGAGATGGCACTTCCGCATCATGATGCAACCGAGGGTGATCAACGGTGCGGTCGCAAATCCGAACTCTTCGGCACCGAGCAAAGCAGCGATCACGACGTCCCGTCCGGTCTTGAGCCCGCCGTCGGTTTGAAGCGTGACGCGGCTGCGCAGGTTGTTCAGGACGAGCGTTTGGTGCGTTTCCGCGATGCCGAGTTCCCATGGCAATCCCGCATGCTTGATGCTGGTCAACGGGCTAGCTCCTGTGCCACCCGTATCGCCGCTGATCAGGATATGATCGGCATGGGCTTTCGCGACCCCGGAGGCCACAACGCCGACTCCGACTTCACTGACCAGCTTGACGCTGACGCGAGCGCTCGGGTTGGCATTCTTCAAGTCGTAGATCAGCTGCGCGAGATCCTCGATGGAGTAGATATCGTGGTGGGGCGGCGGGCTGATGAGGCCGACGCCCGGCGTGCTATATCGGATGCGCGCGATGTACTTGTCGACCTTGCGACCCGGCAATTCGCCCCCTTCGCCCGGCTTCGCTCCTTGCGAGATCTTGATCTGCAGTTCGTCCGCGTTGGTCAGATATTCGATCGTAACCCCGAATCGTCCCGAAGCGACTTGCTTGATCGCGGAGCGTTTGCTGTCTCCGTTCGGAAGCGGCGTGAAGCGGACCGGGTCTTCGCCTCCCTCCCCCGTGTTGCTCTTGCCTCCCAAGCGATTCATTGCGATCGCGAGGGTTTCGTGAGCTTCGGCGCTGATCGAGCCGAGGCTCATCGCACCGGTGCAAAATCGTTTGACGATTTCCTTGGCGGGTTGGACTTGATCGAGCGGCACGGGATCGCGGGCTGGTTCGAATTCGAGCAATCCACGCAGCGCGTACCGCATTCGAGCATCGCGATTGATGTGGTCGGCGAATCGGCGATACGCGTTCCTGTCCCCGTTCCGGGCTGCAACCTGGATATCGGCGATCGCCCCCGGATCCCAGCCATGCCGTTCCCCCTCGGCTCGCCAGTGAAACTCTCCGGCATTGGGGAGCATCGACCAAGCGTCGGTCTGATTCATCGGAAACCCGAGGCTGTGCCGTCGCATGGTTTCCTCAGCCAGGACATCCCATGAGCAGCCTTGGATCCGGCTGCTGGTCCCCTTGAAGCAACGTTCGATGACTTCGTCTTGCAAGCCCAGGGCTTCGAAGATTTGAGCCCCTTTGTAGCTGGCCAAGGTACTGATCCCCATCTTGGCCATGACCTTCAGCATCCCCTTGGCGACCGCCTTGCGATACAGAGCGACGATCTTCTCATCGTCCTTCTCCGCCAGCATCCCATCGCGCGAGGCCTGCCACAGGGCTTCGAAGGCCAGATAGGGGTTGATCGCATCGGCTCCGAAACCGATCAGCAGACAATGATGATGCACTTCGCGGGCTTCGCCGGTTTCGACCACGATGCCGATCGCGGTTCGCTTGGCAACGCGAACCAAGTGCTGGTGGACCGCACCGACGGCCAACAAACTGCTGACCGCAACCCGCTCCTTGGTGATTTGGCGATCGCTGAGGACCACCATCGTGTACCCCTCATCGATCGCCTTTTCCGCTTCGGCGCAGATGCGATCGAGGGTCGCCACCAAGCCCGATTTCCCTTCCTTGCGATCGAAGGTGACGTCGATCGTCTTGGTCTTCCAACCGCGGGTCGCCATGTGCTTGATCGCTTCCAATTCCTCGTTGGTGAGGATTGGAT
>JBKDPB010000048.1:0-25436 GCA_046342615.1 Planctomycetota bacterium
ACACAAGTCGCGCGTTTCAATCACGTACTGCATGTTCCTCTCATTCGCGCTCGAAAAACTCGTCGGATCGCTGGGCTTCGAATGCCGTTCTAAGTATAGCGTGCGATTGAGAGGCCCGTGATTTCTCAGCCACTCACAACACGGAATTGCCGCTTGCGACGGGAATCTCAACGATTCAGAGTGGAATATCAGTAATCGTCGTCAACCTGCGAGGCTTGCCACAACTCTCGAAAATTGTCGGCCACGTACGGGTTCAATCGCCCCGCGAACTCGAGCGGTAATTGATTCACTCGGATCCATTGGATGACATCTGCCATGTCCTGCAAGCGATGCGCCGCCGTCATCCCGCGGCAAGTTTCAATTCGAGGAGCGACTCGAGCCGGAGGATCGGAACACCTTCCGCATTCCGAACCGAAACGGTCTCGGGCGACGGAAACGCAACCGGCTTGGGCAACCCTACGAATCCGCGCGATGTCGATGACCGCTCCCACGGTCATTCGGTTCCCCCATACTCACGGATCGGCCCGTAGCGGATCGATCCGGTAAACGTGGTAGGCGTATGCGATCCGCTCTACAGGCTGAATCTAAGGCTCGATGGCGCGACGTCCACGATGAGTCATGAAACGCACCGTGAGAACGCCTTGTAAAGCGCTTGTTGAAAGGACCCTGTCACTGCTTGACGATGGCAAACTACCGCAGCTAGCAGCGTCAGTCCAAGCCCCAAAGGGACGGATAGCGTTGCCAAACCAATTCGTTCCCCTCCACTGCTGGAGAAACAGCCGCAGCTCATGTCAATGCCCCGGAACATGGCACTTGCCTGGACGACGGAGAAGAGCAGCAATAGACTTGCTGACGCAATCGCGTATCGCTTCAAATCGCCAAACATCAATCCTAAGGAAAGGAACATCTGGAGTACAGGGATGGCATAGGCCAGGTAGGGCGTGATGGTCATTGGTACCAGGCGGTACGCATCGATCGATCGAAGGAATTGATAGGGGTTGGCGATGTGAACGAACGCAGATTTGGCAAACGCAAAGGCAGTAATCGCCGCGCAGATCAAAAGGACGTAGGCAGCCCAGGATGAACGCCGAGCTATTTGTTGCTCGTGGTTATTACTTGATTCCAACGCTCAATCCCTCCCGAGTAGACTTGAACCTGAACGTCCATACGAACCAGTCGTTTCGCGACCTGATCGGCCCAACGACACCGAACACCATTGCAATACGTCACCACCAACTTGCCATCCGATTGTCGGTCGCGGCAGAACACCAAGTACTCCAACGCGCTGGCATCGATGGGCAAAGAGATGGCGCCTGGGATGTGGTAATGCTCAAATTGCCCTGAGGTTCTTGCATCCACCAGGACGAGGCGGTTGGACTGAATGCCTTCGACGAGGTCTTCATGGGAAATGGACTCGACTTCGTGGGAAACCAATGCATTGGCGGGGCGAGCACAGTTCACCGCATATTGGTGAAACAACATGCTGTCGGACTTCAAAAGAAAAAAGGCCGAGCAGAACAGCAAGCAAACGCTTGCTGGAAACCATGCCGGTTTCTTCAATCCTCCGACCAGGAACGCAATCGCGGTTAGGACGATGAGATATTGAACATTCTCATCCATCGCCAACGCAATGCTTGCTCCAAAAGATTTCGGCGAGCTCGCCGCGACCACTTCGATAGCAACACCCTCCCAAACGGACAGTAGCTCGGCTCGACCAAGGAGAATTTCACCGATTGCAGCATCAATCAGTCGATACTTGCCATCTTGAACACCGCCGAAGACGATCCAGTGATTGAACGTAGGCTTATCCAACTGCCCACGGATATGCAAGATAGCTGGAGTCTCGAGGCTTTCCAACCAACCGACCGAGGCGTCCGCGAGCACTTGACGCTTGAAGCCTGCTCCATCGATCATGCGGCACAGATCCGCCAGCGTACTGCCGCGAGCCGAAGAGACGTTATCGTTGTCCAACAACTCGCTGACCTCGATGTGCTTGCCTAGCATGCGCGCGACCAGGACCACGGCATGAACGCCACAATACCGCTGCCTGCCAGCGTTTTCAGTTTCGACCGCACCTAGTTCGCGAGCCGTCACGTCTTGCGATGGACGTCTTTCGGCAGAGGATGGCGGATCGACTGCTAGGCTCGTGGCATCACGTGGAATACCAACCAGCAAGAGGAATGCCATTACGATCATCCACAGCCTGGTGTAACAGCGAAGCAATCGCACGCAACTCATCACTTTCACGATGTTCATGAACGGCTCCGTTGGAACCAGAACCAGCCGACTGCCACCGAAGTCGCGATGCCGATGAGCAGGAGCAATCGAAGGGTTCCCGTCCAGCGATTTGGTTTGGAAAAATAACTGAGAGCCGAAATCTTCTCTTCCACACCCTTGCCGATGGCAACCACCACTACCCCGTTTTGACAAACTAAGTCGACGTTGCTCTTGGTGATGATCTTACGGCCGTCTCCCAGGCGTTGGTAGAATCCCGACAAGAATTGTTCGGCTGCCTCTGCGGAAGGACGATGGGTCAACTTGGTCACCGCGTATTTTCTGCTTCTTGTTCGTCCCTCCGTGGATGTTTCCAGGATGGTGATGGTCGGAGGGCTATTGCTGGCAGTCCGAAAATCCGTTGGCTTTGGGAACTCCACTTTGGTGACAACCGAGTCGAGTTTATCCATGCCCTCTTTGTCAAACAGACAGTCTTCCAGTCGCTCGGGGTCAGATTGTATAAGCAAGTCTTTCTGTGTCTGCCGGATCTCGAAGCTTTCGAGAGCAGACAGTTGCCCACGCAATGCGATCGAACTGAAGTAAGGGTTTGCTCGCGATGGTCCCTCGGCAATCTGGTCTCGTCGCTCGATACGTAAATCGTAACACGTGCCTAACAAACCTAGAGCCAGCTTGTCCAGCATTTGCGGTGGAGGTCGACCCGCAGAAGGAGTCTCCTGGAGCATGTTAACGATATCTTGGTCGCTCCAGGCAGCAGTCATCGGTCCTGGCGGTCTCAACACCTCGACAATAACCCCGAAAGGGTTGCGATCATCGAAGAATTCATACCAGACTGCTATTTTTCCGTCATCGGACAAACTCCCCGTATGGTAGGCATACAGAATGGCCGTGGGGCAATTGACGATCAGAAAGTCTACTTGAACAGCTTTGGGCTTTTTGTCGGTCGAGATTTCTAGGACGCCTTCGTGAATTCCCCAGTCTTGGGCCCTAGCCGCGCTCGGCTGTGTGAAGGCAACAAAGTAGGCAAAGCCCAGTCCCCATAGCATTTTAAAGACAACGCACTTCGGAGCGATCGCAAAAACAATTCGACCAACTTTTTGCATCATCCAATCCAATCTGATCCAAATCGAATCCGAAAAACGACTCGAAGTTGAGAAAGGCAACCAAGCAACACAGCAATAGATATTGCTTGGTTGAAATCGAGATCGTCGATCAAGACTTACTTACCTTTATCAATAGACACAAGCTCTCGGCGGATTTCAAACATTCCTAGTATTGTGATTTCACCAGTTGGCTGAACGCGTGCGTCGCCATCAAGCATTGCCGCACGACGTTCGAACATTGCACTCTGCGAGCAGCTTCCCGGGGAGCTTGCACCGCCGGTACCAAGAGGCCAACCAGCAAACCAATCACAGCAAGCACCACCAGCAGTTCGACCAAGGTCACTCCCCGCCTCGACGTCGGTTTCATGGCGACACCTCGGCACTTGAAGTGTTCTCGAGCAAGTCCAGGGGGATGCAGGTATAGCCCGGGCAGTCCGACAACACGATTCCGACGTCGAGCACCGATGATGTTTTGGAAGGAGCAGACCCAGCGTCCGCTACCGCAAACGATTCGATCGAACGGCTTACGTTACAGCCCGCTAACGAGAGAACCATCCACAACCCCACGCAATAAGAAAATTTGCGTTGTTGCGTTGTAACCATGGTGAGCTCCAAGAGCCACAGGACCGCATTGAGCAAGGGTTTTGCGTCGAAATGCCGCGAACCTTCCAAGGTTTTAACGATTGCAAAACCGAGATAAAAGAAAAATCCGGAAGAAATTTCGGATTATTTAGAATGCGATGAGTACGTGTGGCGTGGGGTGCGGCGTGACCTCGTCCGATCCATTAGCCGCAATGCGTTAGTATTCGGTTTGACGCGATTGGAACATGGTGTCATGCGAAACAGTTCCAACCAGGGGCTAGCGTGTGCGCGAGCTGTCCGATCGGAAGTAAGGCAAACATGGCATGGTGCTGCGCGCTTCAACCCGGATGCTCGCGCATCTCGGCTAACAAAACTCCAACACGCCCATCGCAAAGCCTTTGAGCTTGCCACACGTATAGTTGCATTTCTCTCTGCGTCTTTGCGTCTCTGCGAGAGGCTCTCAGTACCAGCCCCCACTCCTGCATCGCTTTTGAATCGCTGGATTCCGTGCCAATGTCGTTGTTTGCCAAGTAGTTGATTAGCACTACATCGCACCTCCCCCTTTGAGATTAACTGATGCCCAAGAGTCGCTGCTGATTTGTAGCTTTACGTCAGGTTCGGAACGTATGGGCAAGAAAAATAATGGACAGGAACAGCTGAGGACAGCTGTTCTACGGGTTTCCAACTCCAGGCATTCGTGTTTTTGTCGGGCTAACTCCATTGCGATCGCGCTCGTCGTAACTGCCGACGGATCACCATCGGAATGCGCTCGAGGATCGGAGAATCGCCGTAGAGCTTCAGGAAACTGGCCGAGACTCCGTCCAGAGCCCCTGCAATTTGTTCCAGAAGGGTATCTACAACTCCCAACACCAGCTTGGGGCGTAGCTTCAAATCGGACGCCAGCGCCTCCAGGTGTCGTGATCCGACCAAGTCAGGGTCCGACGTCCCTCCCATCTCCATAGCCAAGATACGGGAAAGGTTCTTGTAGTTGCGTGTGCAGACCAAATCGTAAAACGGGGTGAGACTCGGCGCACCGCTCGGATCATAAAGGAGCGACAAGTTCTTGCCATGCGCATCGGCGTTGCCCGCCAACCAATTGAATATGGACCATTGCAAAAGCTTGTTGAGATCCACGATCGGAAAAGCTGCAAATCGCCGAATCACTTCCGCGCATTGCTTGAGGCTTGGCCCCCCCTCTTTTTCATACTTGTTGGAAGGGCTGATCCCCAACGCTTGGCAGAAATCTTCTTGGTGCAAGCGGTGGTAGACGCCATCTCGCAAGACACGATCGTAGCGAGCGATCACTGCGATGCGAGCCTTGGGCGTCGCGCGCACTTGCACATCCACCACCGGCAGACCAACCGACTTGGCAAGCAACGCCATGAAGGTCTCGTTCTCCGGGAGATGCGAGTAGAAAGGGGACGCAAATTTGAGAATGTGCGTGCTGGGTGACCCCGCAACTGGGATGAGTACTCGTCCCTCCGCAACATGGACCGGCAGCTTGTCCTGGGCTCCGGCAAGGGACAATCGCACTTCGTCATGACCGGTCACATCGGAAAAAGCATCGGGGGTTCCAACCGACCATTGAGCCAATTGCTCGTCGGTTACCGGTTCATAACGCGGCTGCGTTGCATGCGAGGTGGGTTCGCATTGCGGGGAGATTTCCAAGGCACCGGCGCATTCGCCGCCGATCGCTTTGAGCAATTCAAAATCGTTGGACGGAGAGATCCCAAGCGCTCGACAAATCTGCTCTCGAACATTCCCTTCAGGCAACAAGTTGGCAAAGTACGAATGACTCGCTCGATCGGTGAAGGAACCATCGAACGGCAAAGACAAAGAAATAGGAAACGCACCGGCGGCCTGGACCCAATCGGGTCGGTATTCAAAACGCATCGAGTTGCCGTCGGCTCGTTCCAAAGTACCCACCGTCCGCGAACCAAAATAGACGTAGAGCGGTTCGCTCATGACGATTCCCCTCTTGGATGGATATGCAGCTCCAAACCGAAAAGCTGCAACACCTGAAGAACCAGCCCCAAATGAAGCGTCGGCTTGCCTCGTTCCAACTCGGAGAGGAACCGGACGCCGACCCCTGCCATGCCGGCGGCTTCTTGCAGGGTCAAACCAGCCCCCTTCCGTCGCTGGCGCACCAGCCTGCCGATATCCTCTGGCGTTACGATCTTGATCATCTTTGCACCTGAAAAATATTCCCGATCGGGACAATTACTTTGCGATGAACCACCGGCTTCTTAATTTTTCCCGTTCGGTAAATATAGAACCCGCGCAGGCCCAAATCAACCCAAATATTTCCCGATCGGGAAATATTCTATGCGACAGCCTGGCTTCGACGGGACGAGCGTCCCGCTAATTCCGAAACGAAGGTTCTCGTTTCGGGATTCGAGCACTGTTCCTCTGGCTCAACGAATCCAGTTCTGCGAATGGTCCCGCACCTGTTTGAGCCAATCCAGAGCGGTGTGCGGAATATCGTGGGCATGCGTGTACCCGAACCGCTCCATCAGACCTTCGTCGTGATACGCAAGGACACCCACCCCAATGAGCAAGGCATAGGTCATGACGTTTGATATGCGCATCGGCCCCCACCATTTCAATGCAGTCCCGAAGGTGTGCTTGAACGTGTAGCGACCTCGACGGTATTCCACCGACCAGAGTTCATCGAGCAGGATATGCGACATGAAGCCGATAAAGACTGCGACGGTCTTGAATAATCGCAGGTTCACGTTCTCCGAGGAGGAAACGAGAAAGACAAAAATCGCCGCAATCAGCGCTGCGGGGATACTGTGCCACATCCCTCGGTGCACGGTGTAGCGTCGAAAGAACTCGGCGATCCCGAATCGGAGGAACAGATAGATGCCACCCGTGACAACCAGCATCATCTCATGCGACAGCCCGACGCGACTGAGCCGATCGACCATCAGCATCGGTATAAAAGCCGAGGAGAACGCGACCGCTTCCCGAAGCGGGATCCCCGAATCGCTGTCCAAGTCGGGCAGCATGCCGCTGACCGAGCACAGTCCACCGGCGATCACGCAACTCTCCCATGGCATCCCGGATTGGTAGCCCCCCACGCCGAACAGAGCGCCGGCGATGGTACTGACAGTAATGTGCGTGCGAAAATCCGCCATGTTGCTACAGTCCACAGAGCAGGGCAGGGGGGTGGTTTCGATGGGACATACCATTTTCTCCACACCGACAGCAAGACAGCCCCAACCAGAATGCTCAGGGGACCCAGGCTCGTGAGTTTGCTTGCAATTCAGACCGATAGAAAGTGGTATTCGCCTCGGATCCCGCGAATCGCTATAGTTCCATGGTAGACTTCGTTCGAACCACCCGCGAGTGCACGTTTATGCAACCTTACGACATTATTATGTTGGTCGTCCTGGCCGCCGCGACCTTGTTCGGGGCCATCAAAGGCTTCGCTTGGCAAGTCGCTTCGCTGGCCTCGATCATCGTTAGCTATTTCGTCGCCAACTATTTCCGGAACGACGTAGCCAAGATGATCAACGCCGAGCCGCCATGGAACATGTTTTTGGCGATGCTGTTGTTGTACTTTGGCTCGAGTCTGGTGATTTGGTTGCTGTTTCGAATGATCAGCAAGTCGATTGACAAGATCAAGCTCAAGGAGTTTGACCGTCAGTTGGGTGCCGGTTTTGGACTGCTCAAAGGAGCGGTCCTGTGCTGTGTCATCACGATGTTTGCCATGACTCTGCTGGGCCCATCGCAACAGCAAGCGATCGCACAGTCCAAGAGCGGGTACTACATCGGGAAGACTTTGTCTCAGGCGGGTGCGATCCTGCCCAAGGAGGTCGTTCAGGTGATCGGTCCCTACATCGATCGGGTGAACCAGCAGCTCGAGCAGGGGAGGGACCCCAATTTCGTGCCACCCCCCAACAATGGCACGCTCAATCCCAACTTGGACGCCTGGGGCAGGGCCCTCGATTCCAAGATGTCCGATTTGAGCCGCGACCTCTTTCCCGGAACGCCGAACGGTGCAGGGCAGGGGGGGGCAGGGCAGGGAGGTGCAGGTCCGACGGGATCCGGGCAGGGGGGGATTCTCGAGCGATTCTTTCCACCTCGTAATACCTCGGGGGGCAACAATCCCGCTACCCACAACCCGAACAGCGTTCCATCCGGTTGGCCCGTTTCGTCTCCCAACCCCAATACTCTTCCGCCAGCCAACAACTCCAACTGGCCCAACAACGCGCCTCTATTGCCGCGGTGAGTCGTAGAGGTTCATTCCTTTGGGCAATCGATTCGATCCAGGGTCGTCGTTCGTTTCTTGTCAATTTCTAATAGCAAAACTGGGAATTCCGAACCGATTCCTGTAACCTAGCAGGAGCGACCGATGCCCTCCGCATGGTTGCATCTACGATTCTCACCGAAGAGGTTTCCCTATGTTTCGCTTTATTGGATGCGCGGTGGTCGCTGTTGTATCGTTGACGGCAGTCTCAGCCTGCCAGGCCCAATGGCCAGCAAATATTCCCAATTCCACGTCTGGCAAAACCAACGCTTGGACCTTTCGAGACGGAAACCGCGCGATCGCTTTCTACATTGAAGATACGAGCGGCAACTTGACCGGAAAATTATGCATGTACAAGTTCAACACCGCTCGCAATTTGTATGAGAGAGTTGCGATCAAGATCGACACACTGACATCCGATACGATCGATGTCTCGCTTACAGCCCATAGCGCTGGCAAAGGACTTCAGATAAGTACAAATACCGCTAGCCTACCATCAAATCCCGTCATCGGATGGGTCAGCGCTGGACCGGGCAATGCATTTTCGTTTGTTCGATGGACTAGCACAGTCCGCTTTGAAGGTGCGCCCATCCAGGCACCTTGCGAGGCTCCTCCAACCGATGACGTTGGCGAGGAGGAAGAAATCCCAAGCCAGGGTTCAACGAGCAAATCCCCTGGTCAATCCATACCCAAAGTTGCCGGCAGGCGACCCACGCCAAGCACATCACCTTCACCGTAATCCTAGTTGCGATGACTTGGCCTCCGCACCTCTGGCAAATGCGAGGCCGCTTCGCCTGCCGAGTTTTGGACATCGATTTACCTGTTGGGTCACTAGCGGTCACCTGGGGGATCGATCACGGAAGCGATAGGTTTCGTCCCTCATAGTGCGTGCCACTCGGAATCCCGTCGAAACCGATGTGTAGCCGGGGAAATCGACGACGTACTGTTCCGACTTGGCTTGGTCTGCGGAAAATTTGAACCGGCCGCCGGCCAGTATAGGTTTGTTATCTTTTCGGACCCCCTTGGACCGATTCCCGTTATCCACGACGAACGCGCGCCATCGATCTCGCAGCGAGTTCGTCGAGAGATCATCGCACCACTCCGCCAAGCTTCCTCCCATGTCGAAGAGCCCTAAGGCGTTCGGGCGTTTGCTTGCGACGATTTGCCGACGATTTTCGGAATGAGGCAGGGTCCACTCGTAAAGCGAGATCATGGTCGCATCGCTTCCGAAATGCCACGGTTCCTCCGATCCCCCTGCGCACAGGTAGGTCCATTCCGCGTGAGTGGGAAGTCGGTAACCGCTTCGCTCCATATATTGAGGAGCGAATTGGAACGCATCGATGGACGGATCCCAGACGTTCAAGTAACACCATTGATCTTCGGGAATTCCTTCCTTTTCGTTCAACCATTGGCAGAATCGAACCGCGATGAACCACGATATTTTGCGCTGCGGGTCATCATTGCTATCCGCGCTGATGCTGAGCGGGCTCGTGTCCTGCGCCAACCAACCTTTCAACCAGGACCGAACCTTGGGATCTTGTAGAAACGCGTTAAAAGCAGCGCCGGTCGTTTCCGTTGTGGCGATGGCGATTCGGCGATCGACTTGCTTCCAGACTCGACTCGTTCCTCGCTTTCCACTCACCAACCGCTCCGGCATATCGATAACGGCAAACTGTTGCCCGAGGCTGTTGGTATACCAATTCCGGGACGGATCTCGACGCTGATTGGCCGATAGCGATGGGATGGGCGATCGCCACATCGTGCAGCACCAGCGCGCGGTATTCGCGAGACGCACATCGGCAGAGTCCACAGCGAGCCGGGTCGCGGACTCTTGCAAAACGCGTTGACTCAATGGGTCCATCGACGCCAGAGGAATGCCTCCCAGGATCTCTAGGTAAGCCGCCTGCATATTTGGGGCTGATTCATTGAACCATTGCAGCAGCATCCGAGGTTCGACCACTCTCGTTGCACCATCGATCAAAGCCGTGCGAACGCTCCGTCCCCAACGATCCTGCAGACCATACTGCATTTGATCGGGCTGTCCCATGTAGACCAAGGCTAACGCCAGATTCGCGATCTCGCGTGCTCGGTGCGATTCTTCCGACAACGATGGCTCCGGTTGTTCCCAAACGCACCATGAAACGGGTTTGCCTTCGCTATCGAGGATCGATTCCAACGCCGTAGGGAAGAAACCGTTTTCCAACCTTGCGGTAGAAGCACGTCGAAATTCGGATTCGCCCAAGCCGTAGTCGACCTCGGCGACCACTCCGAGCCGCATCCAACCCGTATTCGTGATACGAACATTCAGACGATTTTTCGAACACCATGTAGCCCAAATCGGATCGGTTTGGATGGCATCGAAGTCGGATCCATAGAGGAATGAGAAAAGTTCCGGCTGGTCAACCGACCATTGTTGAACGCTCCAACAGAGCCTATCCATCAGTCCAGGGATCGAATCCTGTCCCCACGGTTGCGAGGCGACCAGCGCCCAGGCCCGGAGCATCGATTCCCTCGCTTCGATTTTGGACTCGGCCGCGGTTTGCATCGCGTCGATGTGCGCTCGCGCTTGTTCCCGATCCTCGACCAGCAGAGCCCATCGCACTTGCAACAACCGTTTTTCGTGCTCGGCAAGACTGCTTTTGTCAATCACTTCATCGATCCACCGTCGAAGCTCCTCGGCACGGGACAGTTTGGCCAACGCCGTGCCTCTCACGCGTCTCCATGCATTGAGAGCGCGTTCTTCAGCCGGCGAGCTCGAGGCATTCAATCCCTCGAGATCCACTTCATCGAGGATCGCCAGCGCGGAATGGTTTTCTCCCAAATCGAGTAGCCGCGCCGCCAGGCTCGTCCGACGTTTGGCGGCATCGAGCGGAGATTCACCCTGAACGGCACTCGAAAAGAAACTTTTTTCCTCCCACAATCGGCCTCGCTCGCGCGACAAGCCCGAATCGCAGGCTCGGATATCTGAGCTAGGTATTCCGGGATACAAATCCCCCGCTGCGACCGCAACACGGTTCCAATAAAAAGCATCATCGGCACGTTCTTCGAGCGCGTCCCGCATCGACTTGGTAACTGCCGTCAACAAAAGATCGGCTCGTTCGACGCCCTCGGGCGATATGCGGCAATGCAAACGTTGTGGCACGCGATCGCCTCGTTCTTCCGCGGTGTACGAATCGGCGTCGAGGAGGAGTTCTTGATCCTCGCGCACCCCCTCTGGCAATTTGCGCCATACACCCCACCAACGACGTTCTTGACTCTGGGTATCGAGTCCGCGATCGCTCTGCTCAAGGTCGCGAGGCAGGCTAGCGACATCGACCATGGTCCAACCTTGCTGCTTTCGGGTCTGAAACTCGCGCTCGATCTCCTCGCGACTGACATCGAGCACTGTTTCGAACGTTTCACTGCTGAGCCCCCAAGTTACGTCGGCCAAAAGCGCGGTATCGTTCGATGGGCGGCGCGTTGCCTTGGGCCGGATCGACCAGGGCTTATAGCCGAATGGTCGCATTTGATCGATCACGGAGACGATCTCTGCGAGAGGAACTCGATGCATCCATCCCCCGAGACCATGCGCCATGCCTCCATATTTTTCACATAGCGCGTTGGCTTTCTGCTGAGCCGACTCCGATCTCGAAGAAGTTCGATCGGCTGTCTCTGCGCTTACAAGGTCCGTTGGGGAAAGAGCAGGGTAGGGGGGGAGCGTCAACTGCTGGATCCGATTGCGGATTTCCAGCGCGAGTTTGTCCTTCGCCTCTTTGGAAGTTGCGACATCCACAAGGGATTTCATTCCGTCGAGTCCGGACCAACTCAATGCATCGGCCAAGGCAACAGGATCATTCGGGGCGAATCGTTGAACCATCGACCGACAGGTTTCCGCCAGAGGATCGTTGTCGCGACGGTACTGCTTTCCTTTTTCCAGCAAGCCGGGGACCAGATGGCTCGCGACGGGCATGAACAGCTCCGACCAGTAACCGAACTCTGTAGCCGGCTTCGTCAAAAGAGTCGCGTCGATCTTCGATCCGATATCTCGCCAAATCGGACTCTCGGGTGCGTGCTGCGCGAGCAAGGCGGCGAGGGACAGCGCCTGGGGTTGATTGCCAGCCAACGCCTGACGGACGGTTGGAATCAGCGTGCTCTCATCGCTGATCGATTTCCGCGACAGATACTGCACGATCGGCTTGAGGTGTCGCCCCTCGATTTCATGCAAATGGTCGTACACGTAGGCGGCGTGCTCTGGAGATTGGCCGACGCGAGCCAAGGCTAAGTGCAGACTGGCTCTCGGCGACGCTTCGTCCTCCGCAGTCGGTGTCAATGATGGTGGGCGTGCAAAGTAGCGCAGGGCGGAGGAACGAAAGCGATCGAGTTCCCCGAGGACCTCGACAACTTGGCCCGAGTCGGCCTGTCTCAATCTCTGCGAAAGCTCCGCCGAATAATTCGAGCCAAACATCCAGAGGCTCAGCGCGGCCACCAGACCGATTCCAACGACGGACAGAAGAGCGTTGCTCGCGATCCTTCGATCGCTGCGCTGCATCATTTCGCGCTCAGGTTCGCTCCAACGGCTCGAGGAAGTGAACCAACGGATCGACACCCATTCCGGGAAGGAGGGCAATCGTTTGTTCGACGGCTTGGCACTCCAAGCATTCGCGATCTCTCGCAGCTGCTCGCGGACGCGGCCCGCTCGTGTTTCCGATTGATGCAACGCGAGCCACTCGCGGGTCGTCGGAACCAGATAATCGTGCGCGAGTTGGTAGGCTGGGTCGCCGACCGATGAACCGGTCGATGATTTTTGGCTTGCCGGCGAACTGCTGGTCGGGGTGATCAAGCGGAGTTCGGTATCCAGCAATTGAAGGACTTTGCGAACAGTCTCCCCGGCGATCGAGTCTTGCAGATTCTGCATCAATTGGCTTTCCTGAATCGCCGGCGGCTTGATCACCGTATTGTCGTGCGGCAGGAATTCGGCCAAGAGAAGGCGGACCGACTCGGGATGAGTTCGCAACACGGGATGCGCGGAAGCTCCGGTCAGTTTCTCGTCGAGAAACGCGAGGCCCAAGCCGCGAATGCCGCCGAGTTCGCGAAGCGCGGTCGGCGACCAGGACTTCCCCTTGGTCATGTCCGACAACAGAGCGAGCTGCACCGGATTGATGGGGCCTTGGGATTGCAAGCCTGCGATCGCCTCTTCGATGAATGCGGATTGATTGGGTGTTATCGGGTCATGAATCGCGCCGTATGCTCGGCCGAACGCGGCCAGGACTTGCCGTGCATGTGCGGCACTGAAGGCGTCGACCGTCGCGAAATTACTGTTTTGCTGCATGGGCTCCTCGAGTTCATCCATGAAACTCGACAACCCAAGGACAAAATCATCGCGCACGATGAGCAAGGCTTGCACATGCACTCCGTCGCACTGCCGAAGCATGTCGAGAAGGGGGTTCGGAGTGCCGGAAGCATGATGATTGAGCCATTGCTCGAACTGGTCGATGACCATGAGCAGCTTTTTGCCGCCCCGAGTTCCGCCCGATTCCCGAATACGCGACAACATCCACGAGGGGTCCGTCGGTGCGGCATTTGGATTCCCAAGACGTCGAATATGCTGCGCGAGCGTTTCGTCGAGCAACTCCGGCTTGGCTTCGACATAAACGACATCCACCTCCCGTTCGACGAGAGGCAGTACGCCAGCGCGGATCAACGAAGACTTGCCGCTGCCGCTGGGCCCCATCAAGACGCCGACGTGAAAGACTTCGTCCGACTTGCGACTCGCGATGCGTTTGGTCCAGAAACGGATCGATTCCGGGATTCCTTCGCGATCGCGCGGACCAGGAACGAGATAACGGAAAAAATCGGCGTCGTTGGCGTCGAAGGAGCGCAACCCGTGTGGGATCACCGCAACGGCTTCCAAGTCGATCGATTTCGAGGAATTGGAGGGCGGAGCAGGGGGGGCGACCGAGGCAGCGTCCCACGAAGCGATGGGTACGGAAGCTTCTTGCGACGCGCCAGCCAACTTCCATTGCTGCAGATCCTCCGCCATGTCGGAGGCGCTGCCGTAGCGATCGGAGATTTTCTTCGCCAAGGCCTTCATGCAAATCCGCTCCAACTCCCGCGGAACACCCGGCCGGAGCTGGCGCACGGGACGGACCTCGACGTTGCGAATGCAATCGAGCAGTTGATCGCGGTCGGAAACTTGAAACGGACGCTTACCCGTCAGCAACTCATAGAACACCACGCCCAACGAATAGATATCGCTGCGGCCATCAACGCGATGCCCCTCGTGCCTGGCTTGTTCGGGACTCATGTAGGCTGGAGTCCCGACAAAACGGGCGCCGCGACCGTAAGCCGACTCGGGCATCGCCAATCCGAAATCGGCCAAGACGGCGTTTCCATCGGGAGTCGTGAGAATATTCCCCGGCTTCACATCCCGGTGGATGACGCCTTGCGAGTGGAGGTAGTCCAAGGCGTGGGCCAGTTGGATCGCAACGCGCACCGAATCATCGATGCTCCAGAGGTCGCTGTGCAGCCGTCGATCAAGGGTCCCCCCTTCGACGAGTTTCGATACGATATAGGGAATTCCGGACTCTGTTTTGCCCACATCGTAGACGGACACGATGGCCGGATGATCCAGCCTGGCCAGCATGCGCGCTTCTTCCAGCCAGAGGTCCACTTGATCGGATGACTGAAAGCGGGTCAGGACTTTGACGGCGACTTCCCGTTTCAGGGCTTGATCCTCGGCGCGATACACCACGCCGAACCCACCGCTCCCCAACCGTTCAAGGACCTGATAGCGCCCGATCGTCGCGAGGCCCGGTCCATCGACGCTCAGTTCGGCGTTCGCGTCGGAGTGATTGACGCGGGTGGAGTCGAGAGCAAGGTGCCGCGGATCCGATGGCGGGATGCCTTGGAACGCATTCGGATCATCGGGCATGCTGCAGTTCCTAGGGAGAAAGCGTTGCCAGCCGGTTGCGGATCGTACCGCGTGTTGATGCTACCGCGCAGCTCACGATGATACAATTTGCACAGCCGTCACAAACGAATCCTTCGAGCCGTCCGTCGAAAACCACCCCTCCAACACCCGAAAACAACGTCTGATAATGTTTCTTATGTTCGGTTTTGGGTCAAAAATCCCAGGGGATTTGCGATTTTTCCCCTAACGCGGCCGGTCGCGGCGTCAGGACGGGCAGCTCGCTACCCCGGAGGCGGAGCAAACCCAGGCCCAAACGCCGTACACTCATCGCATGGAAAAGTCTACGCAAACCGACAACGCTCGCCAAGCCGGCAACAGGAGCCAACCCTCACAGACCGCCGATCGCACCATCGTGCGCCCTCGGGGATGGAGCCAGTGCATCCGACTGCTGGCCGTGACCACCAGCCTTGGGCTCGCTCTGCGGTGGCTTTCCTTCCAATACGCTTCCGACCTCCTTGCAGCCTCCGCCGCCATGGTCCTCTTTGCACCGGCCAGCTTCGCAACCGTCCTCCTCGGCTGGCACAGCCCTGCGAAGTTCTCGGTCGCCCTCCCAGCGATCCTGGGCTTTCTGCTCGCGTTCTTCGTTTGGAATACGGTCATGCTGCCGGGACTCCCCATGGAGTTCGTCAAGCTCGCCCTGAAGCAAAACTTGCTTCACTGGGGACTCTTTCTCCTCTGCGGACTCGTCTCGCTACGCTTCGTTCAATGGAGCACGGGGATCGGGATCGCATCCGACCCGAACTCCGTCTTCGAGCCATCAGCACCCCGACCGAGCCGGCTCAATCTGGCGAAGCTTCTTGCCTTGACCGCAGCCTGCGCGGTGGGCGCGGAAGCCACGCGCCGTCTGTCGACAAATCCAGGAAGCGACATCGCCTCGTGGTTGACGGGCACCCTGGGTGGCTGCCTCCTAGGGATCCAGTGGAGCGCCCTGGCTTGGCTCTGGAGACTGCGAACCTGGCGTTTGGCAGGACTGATTTTTTGGATTGCCTTGGCGGCCATCATCCGCTGGAAAACCGACGTTCTCGTGGGTGAATTCACGCACACGCTGATCCATTTGCAGCCGCCGGCAAGCTTGGACGACTCCTACTACGTGGTGTCCACCAGCCGGGCCGCGAGAGCGACTCTCCAACAAGCCATGCTGTTTCTCTGGGAAGCATGCCTGCAGACAACGATCATCCTGGCGGGAATCGAATGCTTCCAAGCGATCGGGTACCCCATCCGACCGCTGCGAAAATCCCACTAGGGCAGGGCCCCCTGCTCGCCTCCCCTGCTCCACCCTGGTTGCGATCTCAATCTCCGACGACGCTGCCGCGTTCCTCGAGGGAACCGTCCTCAAGTTGCTCGAGATAGGAGCCCATCCGGCGGAATTTTTCGTAACGTGCGGCGATCAACTCGTCGAGAGGAACTTTGGCCAGTTGCTCCAAGGTCTTGCTCAGATACTTCTTCACGCGGGCCGCCATTTGATGGTGGTCGCGATGGGCGCCGCCAAGGGGTTCTTCGATGACATCGTCGACCACTCCGAGCTGCGGCAAATGGAGCGAGGTGAATCGAAGAACCTCGGCCGCCTTCGGAGCATACTCGTGGCTCTTCCAGAGAATGCCGGCACACCCCTCGGGACTGATCACGGAATAGTACGAATACTGAAGCATCGCGATCCGATCCCCGACACCGATCCCGAGTGCTCCACCGGACCCTCCTTCGCCGATGACGACACAGAGGATCGGCGTCTTCAATTGACTCATCAAGAACATGCTCTCGGCGATGACCTGCGCTTGTCCGCGTTCCTCGGCACCGACGCCGGGATACGCACCGGGAGTGTCGATGAAGCAGATGATGGGTAATCGGTACTTTTCGGCCAATTTCATCTTGGCCATGGCCTTGCGATAGCCCTCTGGATGGGCGCACCCGAAATGGCAGGCGGCTCGCTCCTTGTAGGTCCGTCCTTTTTGGTGGCCGACCACCAGGACCTTGGTGCGTCCCAGCTTGGCGAATCCGGTCAGCATCGCCCGATCATCCCCGTAAAACTTGTCGCCGTGAAGCTCGATAAATTCATCGAAGGCGAAGTTCAAATAGTCGCGGGTGTAGGGGCGATCCTTGTGGCGGGCAACCTGGACGATTTGCCAAGGAGTCAGCCGGCTGTAGATGTCGCGGGTGGTCTCATTCCAACGGCGTCGCAACTGGCGAATCCGCTCTTGCTCCTCCTCGCTCTGCGAAGATTTGCCTTCCAGCAGATGCAACTCCGCCTCGAGATCGAGGATCGGTTGTTCAAATTCGAAACCTAAGGAAGAACTGGCCATATGCGTCGGTGTCTGGTTGAAAAATCCGAAACGTTGCTTACCCGCTGACGATGGATTGTCGCAAGTCCGGATCAGGTCGGAGCTTCGATTCGCCCCCCACCTTGGAAATCGTCGAACACGGAAGTCTCGGGAATTCTCGGGGGTTTCTTGAAGATCGGTGTCGCACGAATCATCTTCAGGACATCCCACATGCTCTGGGGGCGATCTTCGGGTTTCTTCGCAAGCATTTTCCGAAGGATATTATTGAATTCGGGGGAAACGTTTTCGTTGTTGACCAGTGCCGATGGGATGGAAGCCGAGAGATGTTTGCTGAGCAACTCGTTGGGGGTGTTTCCGGTGTATGGGGCACGGCCGACAATCAATTCGTAGAGCATGCAGCCCATGGAGTAAATATCGCTCCGCGGGTCGAGGGATTGACCGCGGATTTGCTCTGGCGACATGTAGGAGCGGGTCCCTTCAACTTTCGTCTTGCCGCCAAACAATTTGCCCAACCCCGATTTGATTTTCTTGGCGATGGTAAAGTCGATGAGCTTCACTTCCCACTGCCGGCTCAGGAGCAGGTTGTCAGGCTTGATATCGCAGTGCACGTATCCCTTCGAGTGGAGATAGTAAAGGCCTTCGCTGGCTTGCTCGACGATGCTAGGCAATTGGTACGCGATCGGTTCGGGACCTCGACGCATGGCCATCTTCAGGTTCAATTCGCTGAATAATTCGAGCACGATAAACGGGGTCTCGGCGCCGGTGACATAGTCGATCAGCTTGATGACGTTGCGGTGGCTCAGTTCTCGGGCCACGTCGTACTCATGCTTGAGAAACGCGATTTCCTCCTTGTTTCCGCGCTGTTCGGGTCGAAGCACTTTCAGGGCAACCCGTTTGCCGTCCTTGTCGTGGATCGCTTCCCAGACTTGGCAGGTGCTCCCCAGCCGAATGAGGCGAGCGAGTCGATACGAACCGAGGAAGTCTTTGACTTTGACCATGGGCAATCCAACTTCGAATTTCGCAGGCGTTCCTGCACGGTGGGCTGACCCTCGTACTATACGCCATACCGCTACAATCCGAAAGGATTGACGGATCGTTAGAGTCCCGTACATTCTGGGGAGATGCGTGGGGAACCACTCCCTCGCCCTCCCCTACCCTGAAAATTACAAGGAAAACGAGATGGCTCGCACCGGTCTGGTTACTTTCAAAGGCGCTCCGATGACTCTCGCGGGCAGCGGGTTGACCGTGGGTGCTCCGATGCCTGAATTCACAGTCCATTACTTCGAGGGCGGGCTCAAGACGATCCGCAAAGGGGACTTGGCTGGCAAACCGACAATCCTCTCCGTCGTCCCGTCCCTCGACACCGGCGTATGCCAAATCCAGACCAAGAAGTTCAACTCGGAGTTGGCGGCCATGGGAGACAAGATCCATGCCGTGACCATCAGCCGCGACCTTCCCTTCGCCATGAATCGCTTCTGCGGCGCCGAGGATATCAAGTCGATGCGGGTCGGCAGCGATTACCAGTCGGGCGACTTCGGCATGAATACGGGACTGATGATCGACGAGCTGAAACTTCTCGCCCGAGCCGTTATCGTCCTCGATGCCACCGGCAAGGTGGTTTACGAAGAGATCGTGCCGGAAGTCGCATCGGAGCCGAACTATGAGAAAGCCATCGCCGCACTGAAGGGGCTCGTTTCTTAAGTCTCCCGCTTTTGAACAAGTCGCTGCACCGAAGTGGATCGCGATCCGAGGCGGTCTGTCGGCCGGCGAGCGCACGCTCGGTAACGTCTTGAATGCGGCAATAAGGTCGCTCGAAGATCAAATGGATAAACTCATGGGAATAGATCTTCGGCTTCCTGTCTCGTACGAATTCACCGGTCGCCGTCTGCAGATGACGAATGGCTGCGATCTTGTCGACCGTCCAGCGAGAGGTGGTCTCCACTGCCTGGAGCATAAACAAGATCCAATCGTGCCATGCGCCTTGTTTCGTCACGTCGAGGAGCAAGCGGTAGTAGTCGGACTTGTGCTGAATGATCGGTCGGCTCAAGTACAAGATGGGTAAGGTCAACAGATTGCGGCTGATGAAAAAAAGGCGGTTCAAGATGCGGCATATGTTGAACCGATCGACACGTCCACAATACCTGTCGAAAAAAATCGTATTTTTCGACACGACGCATACCTTTCGGCAACGGCATCAGTATCAGGAACCCTGCCCAAAGCTATACAAAATCCGATGAATACCGAGTCAGCAAACGAACGACCGATCGTTCGAAAAATCCATCTCTCCGAAGAGTCCGGCACTTTGGATTTCGAGGCTTACACACCTGCCGAACGGATACTTATGGTGTGGCCTATCACCCAAGATTGCTGGGCCTTTGTCCCAGGGTACGATGCTCAACAAGAATTTCAGAGACATGTTGTCCGCGTTCAACGACGCGAAGGTTGAGATTGACGGACTTCAAGTTCCGGTAATCGGCCTGGAAGAGCTTCTGAAGAACAAGGAATCCTCCGGTCGCGACAAGGACATCGCCGACATTCCAACGATCCAACGACTCCTTGGCAAAGCCAAGAAGTCACCCTAGGGTTCGAGCTTGGCAGGAAATTAGCTGCGTTCTTTGTCTTTGCGCAGTCGTTCGATCAGTTGTCGAAGCTCTTTGAACTCGCGGCGCATTTTCTCTTGTTCGGCGCGGATGTCGTTGATGACTTCCGAGTAACGAACCAACTCTTCTTTGACTTTGCGGCCCCACACTTCTTGCTCCTCCCTGGCCTCTTCCTCTTTCAATCGCTGAGCCACGACGGGCGGCATTTTCTCACGAACCTCTCTGAGTTTGTCACGCTTTTGCAGTTCCACTGCAAATCGCTCCTTCTCGACCCGGAGCGTATGTTCCAACTCATCGGCTCGACGTCCCACTTCATGGGCCATGTCCGGCATCTGAGCTTCCTTGAGGTGCTGGGCCGCGGCCCGCATTTGATCAAGGCGTTTGGCCAAGCCGTGGAGTTCTTTTTCCCGCTCGGCATTATGCGATCGATGCCTATCAGCCAGCGGTTCCTCGTTGGCCAGGATGCGGAGTTGGGCGCTCAACTCGCGAACCATCTTCATGCATTCGCTCGCTGCATCCTCGTCGCCGTGATTCGCCAATTCCCTCGCCTCGGCCCTGAGGGCTTCCATCTTCTGCTTGATTTCCGCCCGTTCATCGGCAACGCCAGGGGATGCCAACACCAAGGAACCGAACACCATTGCCAGTATGCCGTAGAAAGTTCTCTTCATCGTTCCACCTCATGTTCGAGTCATCACTAGATCAAGGCACTTCGAGCGTTCACGCAACGAGGCGATCCGTAAGCACAGGAATGGATTATACTCGATTCCGGGTCGATTCATGCCGATTTTTTTCCTCTCCCCGAACGGCGACAGCACCATGACCGCTCGAACTCTCATCCGGATGCGAGCTTTTGGGATCGCGAGCATCGTATGGATTCTGACCTGGATTTGGTCCTCACCGCATGTTCGGGGTATAGAGAAGGAGGTGATGGTTTCCATCTATCAGGGGGAGCATGCCGAGGGTGATTTTCAGCGGAATCTCGCCACGGTGGACCGGGTCACCTCGGAGTCGGCTGATCAGGGTTGCCACTTTTTGGTTTTTCCCGAATGTTTTCTATCGGGCTACGAAAGTCGCGATGCGGTCGAGCAAGGTGCGCGGGGGTTGGACGATCCGGGTCTCGTCCGATTCGTGGATTCGACCAAGGACCACGATACGGTCGTCTTGGTGGGGATGGCTCGCAAGCGTCCCCAAGGAGGGATCGCAAACACGCAGTTGGTCATCCATCGCGGAAAGCTGGTCGGTTGGTATGACAAAGTGATGTTGACTCATGGTGACCGGCATGCGCTCGGATTCGAGTATGGCACCTCGGTCCCCGTCTTTCGGATTCATGGGGTCACTTTTGGCATTGCGATCTGCCACGACACGTCATTTCCGTATGTTGCGATGATGGCGAAAGCTCAAGGAGCTGAGATTCTTTTTACGCCTCACAACAATGAGATCGATGTCCAGTCGGTGGATCATCATCGCCGCTGGGTCAGGAACTGCCACATCGGGCTAGCATGCCAATTCAAGATGGTGGTCGCACGCGCCAACAATATCAAGAGCAGCCGCCCTGGCCGAGTCGGATACGGCGACAGCTTCATTCTGGATCCCCAGGGGACGCCGATCGCGGAAGCCGATCTTTTCAAGACCGAATTGATATCGGCGACGATCACGCCAGCAATGTTTCAGGCTCCTACCGTGTGGTCGGATTTGGAAGAAGCCCCGTCCTGGCTTCGACAACAACTCTCGCAGTCGTTTGCGCAAGGACGGCGACCGACGGACGACGAAAGCCTCGCATACTGGCTTGAGAACATGCATGCGCACGAATTCACGCGCGAGGAGATGAGCCGCGCTTTCGGTATGTCGCTGGATGAAGTGGAGTCATCGATCCGGCGACTGAAGATTTCCACACCCGACGCCCCTGCCCTGCCCTGCCCTCCCCTGCCCTCCCCTGCCCTGCAAGAACCGAAGGTCGTTCGGGTACTCCCCTACCCTGGCGGTCGTCATCCGCGATTGGGTTTCTTGGATGGCGCCGTGATGCCGCAACGGGAAACGAAAGTCAGCGTTTTTCCTCCGTGGGACGATGGAGGCTATGTGGTTGCCGATATCCCTGAAGCCGTCTTCTCGAATCTTGGGCTGATCTATTTGGCCCATACCCATGTCCCGACGCTTTGGGATCTGCAGCAAATCATTTTGCCTCAGCTGGAATGGACACGGACCGAGGAAGGTGGACTCACCATGAAGCGTGAATTGCCGAACGGGATATCGTTCTCTTCATCGGTCATGCCGAGGGCGGATCACGTCGACATGGAGCTGACATTGACGAACGGCACGAACGAGCGACTCTCGGGACTCCGTGTTCAGAACTGCGTGATGCTCGGTTACGCGAAAGGGTTCGAGAGTCAGGACAACGAGACCAAGCGTTTTCAGGCCCCCTTCGCCATTGCCGGCAATCGCACTCAGGATCGATGGGTGATTACCGCGTGGACACCCATCCAACGCTCGTGGGGCAATCCCCCCTGCCCTTGCCTGCACGCCGACCCTCAGTTCCCCGACTGCGAGCCGGGTGAGACCGTCCGTGTCCGAGGATGGCTGAGCTTCTACGAAGGGACCGATGTCGACACAGAACTAAAACGCATCACCTCGACATTTGGGGTTACAATGAATCGTGAAAGGTAATCCTAAATGGTCGAGTTTCGCTACAAAGGGGAAGTTCTTTGGCAACGGATGGAGCGCGCCGTGGAGCGAGTCAATGAACGATTGAGAAAGACGGTAAACGTTCTGGAGCAAGCCGAGGTGCCTTATGCCGTCATCGGCGGGCATGCAGTCAGGGCATGGGTAGCACAAGCGGACATAGCTGCCGTTCGCACGACGCAAGATGTTGACATACTTGTGCGGCCCGATGATTTCGAAGCGCTGCGTCAAGCGATGGAGGGGGCTGGTTTCTTCTATCGGCAAACTGCGGGGTTGGACATGTTCGTGGAGCATCCCGAGGCATCGGCTCGCGATGCTGTGCCGTACCCTGCCCCTGGAATCGCTCGTCCGAATGAAGCTCAATTCGTATCGTCGGAAGGACCAAGTTCATTTGCTCGACATGATCTCAGTCGGATTGATTGACAGCAGTTGGCCGCGACGTTTTCCGAGCGAGCTCGGCATGCGCCTTCAACGCTTGCTCGACGACCCCGACGGCTGACAACAAGTACCTTTCCCAGTCGCGGATTGACAAAGGGATGGATTCGGGCAGAACCACATGAAACTTGCACGACTGCGATTCAAGGGCATTCCCGTTATCGTACTGTCTGGTTTTTTTGTCTCGGTGTTCTTGGCCGCTTCGGGCTACAGGTTGTGGCAAGAAACATCTAGGCAAGAAATCCATCGCTTGTTGTGGCTTTCGTTCAATGGCATTTGCAATTTCCACGCCTCCACGAAACGGTCGTTGCCGAACAAAGTCAAACGCATGAATGCCGAAATTGCAACCGGCAGTATGGATCAATCCTGGCGGGTTTTGGTCCACTACACAATGGTTTCAAGCTCCTTTATGGCACACTACGACCTCGACTTACCGTATGACTCGCCGAAGAATTGGGGAGCTGCACGGTCCGTTGCATTCAAATTGGACTCGGGCGACAACAACAAGGATGGGTTCGATCCAAGTTTTGTTTATCGACTGGGTTACGGAGTTGCCCGTGAAGGAGTGCACTCCGCCCAAGTACTGAGGATTGCGGGAGTCGGCACCTTGGGAGAGGGGTTTCGTCCTGATGAGGCGCTACCCGATGGTAATAACGCGACCATCTTGATGGTTTATGCACCCACTTCGACCGTTGTTTGGACACAACCATGCGACTTGGATATTGACGGATCGACAGATTGCGGAATGCCTCTGGCGGATTGGATGCGACAACCGGATCGCTATGTTCTGTTTGCCGATGGGTCGGTTCGACGACTTGCGAAGGACACAACGATCCACGAATTCGTTGCCCTGTGCACCCCAGCGGGTGGAGAGACCGTCGACCTCACTCGGCACGCTCTGCTCCCCAGGTTGAGTGACTGAGCCTGACTGGCAAGCTCGCTCATTCTTTGACGATTCATGGCCCGAACTTGGCGTTGAGGAGTTGCTGGAACTCGGGGTGCATCCGCAGGGGTTTGAAATCGGGGTCGGTCCGCAGGTAGGTGGAGTCCGAGAAGCCGGCGTCGATCGACTGGTTCACGAGAGCTACAGCCTTCTCGATGGCAGCTTTTCGTTCCGGATCAGTTAAATGCTCCGCGAGCATTCCATGGGCTGCAGCGGCTTGCAGATAGAGTGATTTGGCTTCGAGGATACCTGCCTTTCCGGTGGGCCCGGACGCTGCCATCAGCGTATTGGCCCGCTGCTCGAGCCAGTTTGCATGCTCGATGACGGGTGGAGCTTGACCGCAACGCGCCTTGGACAACATCAGTTCAATCCGTTGCGAGATGGCTTTGTCCAGTTCTTGCGTCGCAGGATTCCTACCCAGATCTTGTTGCGTTTCTAGCCAAGCCAGTTCTCGCAGGACACTGCTTCGTTCAAAGTACTCCTTCGCTTTCGCTCCATCGTGTTGTTCCGAAGCGACGATCCCCAGCCGATAGTACTGCATGGCGAGACCGTAAAATCCGTGCAACAACGAACGAAGCTCCGCGGAATTGGTTGAGTTTCGAAGATCTGCCAGTGCGATTCCGTATTGCGATTCGATGACCTCTAAATTCTCTCCTTCGGCAAGAAGGAAATCACCGTAAGCATTGGCACTCTCGATCAGCGACTTACGAAAAGTGAACCGGTTGGGGAAGTCTTGAACCAACCCTTGGTACACTGCAACGCTTTCCGAGAAGCTTTCGCGAGCCTGATCCTTAAGTCTGCTGACAACGGCAGACTTGGCTGCGATTCCGTGCGCGACTCCGAGATCGAGTCTTGCCAATTGACTCGATCGGGATTCCCGGGGGAGCGCGGATATGGCCTCTTGAATCAATACGACGGCCTCCTGGGTCGTTTCCAGGGCTCGCTTGGCGAAGCGAACCGGGTCTCCGGAGCTGTCAGCGACGGACAGGAGATAATTCCCATAATGATGCAATTCCCCGCCGAGTTCGGCTTTCCGCTGGGGTTGGGTCAATGAATCCGGCGCCAGTTCACTGAGCGATTCACGGCGAAGCTGAATCGCGCGCTGATACAGTGGCGCGATCTCCTTGATGGGTCGTTTTTGAACTTCCGCGAGTGTCGCTCTTTTCGAGACGGCGACCGCCAGGTTCGCAGCTGCCTTGGAGCGGTCTTCGGCGTTGCTCGGTTTCTGGTCATAGATTTCTTGCGCCAGGCTTTCGGCTCTCGAGAAAAGCGCTGCAGCCTGTTCCAGTTTCTCCCGTCCTTCGGATTGCCGATCGCTTTGTGCGATTTCAAGGCTTCCTTGACTGAGCAATGTTTCACCCTCTCGGATAGCGATCGCTTCTTGT
>JBKDPB010000049.1:0-7373 GCA_046342615.1 Planctomycetota bacterium
CAGCTACCTCTTCTGGAACCGATCAAAGTCAAGGGTCTTACCGTCGACCAGGCTCGGGAATTGATCCGCAAGTATTATCTGGATGCGAAGATCCTCACCGATTCGGGTCGGCTTCGTCCGATTGTGACCTTGCTGAAGGAACGCACGTACAACGTCGTCGTCGTTCGGCAGGATATCGGAGGCGAGTTGAACCAAACGCAGCGATTCATGGGAGGCCGAGGCGGCGGCGGCGGTGACTTCGTCCGTGGTGCCGACCTCAGCGCTCAAGGCAGCTTGATCAAGCTGCGGGCCTACCAGAACGACGTACTCCATGCCCTGATGGTCTCGGGCGGGCTGCCGGGCGTGAATGCCCGCAACGAAATCAAAATCCTCCGAGCATCGAGAGCGGACCAAAAGAAGAGGGATCTGTTCATTCAACAGTTCTACCAACAGTACTACTGCAATCCGGATCCATGTGGTTGCCCACCGCCGATTCCCGATGATCCCACGATCCTCAAGATTCCGATGCGGCTGCCACCCGGAACTGTTCCTAATTTCCGCGAAGAGGACATCACTCTCGAAGACGGCGATATCGTTTACATCGAATCCCGCACAGCCGAAGTGTTCTACACGGGCGGCCTGTTACCAGGCGGTGAGTTCAATATTCCTCGCGACTACGACCTCGACGTCTACGGCGCGATGGCACTCGCCGGTGCGGCGGTGTCTGGGCCGCGTCAGGCCGGTGGAGGAGGTGGCTTTGGCATCGGTGCGATCGGAGGCGTTCCACCAGGAGTGCTGTACGTGTTGAGAAAGACACCGTGCAACGGCCAGGTCACGATCGAAGTCGACCTTGCGCGAGCAAACTTGGATCCGAGAGAAAGGATCCTCGTTCAGCCCGGCGACACGCTCATCTTGCGATTTAAGCCATGCGAGGAAATCCTGAACTTCGGTCTGGGAACCTTCTTCACCTTCGGGATCCAAGCAGTACTGCAAGGCGTAAACCAACAGAGGTAGGAACCGTTATCGCCCCATCCATCGACGCGATTGCTGCATGATCAAAAGGCATTCGCGGCGATAGGGATCGGTGCCGGCGCTCTCCATCGCCCGAGATAGCATACGATCCCAATCGGCACCCGCCGCAAGTCCGCTGCGCCGCATCAGCAATCCGAACTCGGCAACGCTCGATGCCCAGTCCATGTCGCTCCGATCTTCGCGATAGGAATCCTCGTCGGTGTCGCCAAGGGTGAACGTCTGGAGAGTGCTCTGGGTCGCCTCCGGCTTCTTGGCGCGGATTTTTAGATAGAGCCACTCCTGTGCAAACTCGACAGGCACTTCATCCGCTCGTGCCTTGGCTGCATCCGTCTGGCGTCGATTGGCGTAACGCAACTCGAGTGCTCCTGGGGACGAACCCGTGGCGCCCGCAGGCACCACTTCGTAGAGCGCCGTGACGCGATGCCCCGCCCCGATCTCACCGGCATCCTTGCGATCGTCCGCAAAATCTTTGGGCGCGAGACGCCGGTTCTCGTAGCCGATCAGGCGGTACGAGGAAACGCGCGCTGGATTGAACTCGATCTGCAGCTTCACATCTTTGGCCACGGTCATCAACGTGCCCGACAGTTGCTCAACCATCACTCGCTTGGCCTCCAACTCGCTGTCCACCATGGCATAGATTCCGTTGCCTTGATTGGAAACCTGCTCCATCATGGAGTCGTTGTAATTGCCGATCCCATAGCCCATGCCAGTCAAGAAAATATTGCTCTGTGCATTCTCGCGCATCATCGCCACTCACTGGTCGGTGCCTGTCACGCCGACGTTGAAGTCGCCATCGGTGCAGAGGACGACTCGGTTGATCCCCCCCGCGATGAAGTGTTCCTTGGCGATCCTGTACGCCAATTGGATACCTTGCCCCCCGTTGGTCGAACCGCCCGACTGCAATTCGTTGATCGATGCAAGAATCGCATCCATGTTCGCGCCTGAGGTGCTCTGCAACACACAGCCCGCGGCTCCCGCATAAACCACAATTGCAACCTGATCTTCTTCCCGCAATTGTGAAACAAGGAGTTGCAGAGTTCGTTTGACCAGCGGCAGCTTGTTCGAATCGTTCATCGATCCCGATACGTCGATCAGAAAAACGAGATTGGAGCGGGGCCGTTGTTCGATGTTGAACTTTTTGGCCGCGATCGCGACACGTACCAGTTTGTGATCGGGATTCCATGGGCACGGTGCCAATCGCATATGGGCGGCAAACGGCGAGTCATCCGCGGGCCCCGGATACGCATAGTCAAAGTAATTGATCCACTCCTCGATTCGAATCGTCTCCGGCGAGGGCAACGTATGTTGTTCGAGCACATACTGCCGCAGCTTGCTATACGATGCCGTATCGACATCGATGGAGAAGGTCGACAAAGGTTGCTGGGCCACATCGACAAACGGTGTTTCAGGAATCACATCGAATCGATCACCTGTTCCACTCGATTTCCGATTCAGGCTCGGAACGTTGGCTCGCAGCTCATCGGGAATTTGCAGTGTCGAAGGAAGGCTGTTCGAGGACTTCTCGAGGAGTTCGGCTCCGTTGGATTCGCCGACAATGAAAAGCTCCTCGAATAAAACCTCCTCCTCGATACCTGCTCCCCGGGTTTCCATTCCTAGCTGCACATCGCGCTCTATCGCGTCGGTTGGGACGGAGCCCGCTGCCTTCGATAACGCCCTTCTCTCCAGGCTCTCCTTGGCTTTGTCGGCGCTCATGTCTGCACCTCCGGATCCACCACCTCCCAAGCCTCCTGCACCTCCCCGGAGTTCCGAGCGTCCCATGGCTAGCCCAGGCGCCGTGGCCGGCGCGGTAATCGTTGGCTTGGGAGCAGCCGGCTCGGCAGGTACCGTCCCATCCGCAGTTGCGGCCCGAGCCATCGATTCCGTCGTTGGTGAACGGCCGGCAATTCGTTCGGGCTCGTCGATCCTCGGAGCCGCGAGCGACGGGCTTGGGGAACTCGCGATTTCCCCCGTCGCTCGTGACGCTTCCTTCCAACTCAAAGGACCCTCCGATGGAAGATCCGTATTTGGCACTCCAGTCCACTGCAGCATCAGGATCACCGAGGCAGCGAGCGCCGCCAATCCTGCCGCCCCCGCAATTCGCCACCTTCGCCAACGGCTGGCCTCGTCGGCCGCGGGGCGAACCACCGGCCCCGATGGAACGGAGGGCGCTACCGAACGAATGTGAGCCATCACCTCTTCGCGCCGCGCGGAATCCAAATTCTTGGGCTCGTTCGAACCTTGCAACTCGCGTGTCAGCAGCTTTAGCGTCGATTGAATCTCCGAGTACTGCAGCGCCAACTGTGGGTCATTATCGATGCGCCGCTGCGTCGATGCCGCCAGCTCGGGACTCAGCTCGCCGAGCGCTAGAGCGGTCAAGTGCCATTCTTGGAATTCAGGTCCATCGTCGAACGTCGCGTTCTCATTCATGGTCGTTGCCGTATCTCACTAAAAATTGATGAAAGTGGTTCAGTTCACGCTCCGGCCAGGCCATCGGCCGGACCGAGCGATTGGCGAAGGCGTTTTACGGCTTGATGCAACAATACCCCAACATGGGAAACACTCAGATCCGTCACGTCCGCAATCTGCTTGTACGAAAGTCCTTGAGCCAGCCGGAGCTGAACCACCTCCTGCTCCAGCTTGGGCAGGAGCGCGATCTGCGCTTCCATCATCGATTGCTCCTCGTTTTGAACAACTCGATGCACCGGAGTATCTTCTCGAGATTCCATCTCCTGGATCGGAGTGGAATCGGTATGAGCTGTCATGCGAGCCTCCTTGCGATGGATGTCCATCGCGTGGTTTCGACACGTTTTGAATAACCATGCGTCGACATGCGAGGCGACCTTGTGGTAATCCTCGCGGCACAGGCGGCAGAACGTTTCCTGCACGCAATCCTGGGCTCGATTCCAATCCCCGGCAAGCAACTTCAGCGCATACGCCGACAGCGGCTGCTCCATACGGCCGAATACCTCCTGGAGCCACACCCGGTGGTTCTGGGGATCCGTTGACGATGGGTTCTCGACCGACTGCTTCACGATGGCCTCATGGCTTGGAAACTCCTGATCGAGACCGGGAATCGAAATGCCGACATCGTATCAACGAAGGAGACGACTCGTTCTTAGGGATTTTTTCCGAATTCTCTCAAGTTATCTTCGACGGTCCTGGAGTCGATCCCCCTCTTGGACTTCTCCCACGGGGCTCGCCCAATCGCCGGGAATCGCGACAATGGAAGCGTTTCGCCCCCCGTTGCTCTACTTGTTTCCAACGATCCATGACTGAATCCAACCTGCCCTTCCCCCTCGATTCACTTCGCCATCAAGTTGTCCTGGTCACCGGGGGTGCCACCGGCATCGGACTGGGAATCGCCCAGGCCTTTGCCGCAGCGGGCAGCAAAGTCGCGATCGGTTCACGCCGAGCGGAGGTCGTTGAACAAGCCTTGAGGGAGTTTCCAGGCCAACTCGAAAACCGATTCGGCCAATCGCTCGACGTCACTGATCGGGACAGCGTCACCAACTTTGTGGCCGAGGTGCAAACCCGGCTCGGGCCGATCGATATTCTCGTCAACGCGGCAGGGGTGAATATCAAGACCCGTTCGATGGCCGAGATGACTCCCGATCAATGGGACCAAGTGATGGCGATCAATGCGACGGGTGCCTACAACTTGATCCACGCCGTGCTACCCGGCATGCGCGAGCGGGGCTCCGGACTGATCGTCAACGTATCGAGCGTGGCGGGAAAACGGGCCATCGCGCTGGGCGGGGTCGCGTATTCGGCCAGCAAGTTCGCGATGACCGCCTTGGGAACCTGCGTTGCCAATGAAGTCGGTGCCGAAGGAGTCCGCGTGACCAATATCTACCCGGGCGAAGTGGATACGCCCATCCTGGATCACCGCCCGGTTCCTTTATCCCAAGAGCATCGCGATCGTATTCTCAAGCCCTCGGATGTTGGGCATGTCGTCGTCAGCCTTGCGGCCCTTCCGCCGCGGGTTCATATTCCCGAGTTGGTGATCAAGCCGGTCCAGCAGCCATATTACTAGAAATCACTGCGTTGCGAGACCGTGTTAGCGGCCCAGTTTTGCACCGGCATAAATGCGGGACGTGTGATAGCGTGGCACTGCCATGGGAGTGGGACGAACGTCGAATCCGATCGAGAGTTTCCTGAAGTATTCAAGACGCTCGAGACGCGTTCCACTGTTCAACTCGGGAATCTCTTTCTGTGGCACGACATCGAAAAGAAGTTTCGGTTGTACCGCAGGCCCGAAATTCAAACCGAACTCACTCGTATCTCGCAAGTTGGATGAAGGGCCAAACTTGGCCAAAACCTTCTGAATTTCTGGCGAATATTGGAATTGATTGTTGGCATCCGCCGCCCCCAAGGTGTCGAAACTGCCAATGGTCACGATGCTATAATTGCGATCATGGAATTGGTAGGCATCGACACCTACCCGACGGAGAGCCTTCGTTGCCAAATACGCTTGCTCGGCCGCAAGCTCGAGTGCCGTTGGCTTGTCCGGATCCGCGTTTTTATCCCCTTGGGTCGGATTCCTACCCCAGGAAACGAACTGGTCATCGCCGCGGAAAGTCATCACCCGCACGGTGTACTTCCCCTTGCAATCCAACAGCGAATGCTCGTTGTATCCAGGATCGCGATTCAGGTCGTAGACAAATTTTTCCATCTCGGGAGCTTGGAAGAAATCGATAGGCAAAAGGGGATTGCGCGTCACGAACGCGGTTTCCAAGGGTCCCCGCTCCTTCGTTGCCTTTCGAAGCAACGTGCGAAATCCCTTGACGTTTGTCGCATCCTGTTTTTCCGGTTCCGCTCCAGGTGCCATCAACGACTTCGGCTTCAACGTCTTCACATTTTCCAGCGTCGATTTCAGATTCGGATTCTCCGTCGAATCGAATTCCCCGACGAGCACCGCGTAGCTCACGACCACTTTGCTGTCTCTGTATTTCATGACTTTGGGCCGCCCATCTTCCCGAATTCCCGAGCCATTCATGACTTCGGTGAAGTCGAACTTCTTGTTCATCACGAAGGCGTTGAGACCGTGATCGCGTTGGAGATCTTGAGCTAAAGCCTCGGCTTTTTCTTTCGCTTGCGGACCTTCAAAAGAAGCGGCAAAGATCAACCACGGCCCGTGCTCTGGCTTCAACTCGCTCACACTTCCGTGCTTGGTATCGTTTCTTCTAAGCAAATGGGAGAAGGGCGGGTCGGCAATCCCCTGGGATTGCCAACAGCAACACGATCCTACCGTTGCGCAAACCAGCAAAAGCGAACGAAGCGACGATGGCAATCGCATGGCCTTTTCCATGACCTTTCCTCGAATCGATACGAGTCCGTGGGGTCCGATGAGGGACTCCGAGCATTCTTCCTCGATGGAAGGATTAGCAAGTTTGCGACGAGAAAGCTAGGGCGATTTATTCAATTTACCCGACGCCTTGCGAAACGCGTCGAATTGCTCGCGCAAGGATTCAGGGGGACGCAGTCGCATTCCCTCCTCCTGCATCCCCTTCAATTGATCGTCACGATCCCGAAGCCGATCCGGACGAGTGTCGGTTTGCCGCAACCCCAAGGACCGCAGAGCGGCTTCGAACTCCGCACGCTTCTCCGGAGTCAGACGCGAATTCTCGCGAGCCGACTTCCAACGGTCGGCAAACTTGCGCATGTCCTCCGCGGTCCACCCCATGCGCCTCAAAAGTTCGGGATCCGGTTGATCGCGTTGACGATCAAGATAATCCAGCACCATATCCGTTGTCTTCTCGGCATATTCCAAATTCGCCTTGTCGGCACCGCTCGCCTTCGCTGCCCCTCCGCTCCCCTTGCTCCCCCCGCCATCAGGAGTTGCTCCCCCCTGGCTCACTCCCGCACCCGGTGCTCCCTTCTGACTCGATGGCTTGCCAGACGATTTACCGGAGCTTTGACCTTCCTTGCCATCCTGGCCCGATCCGTCACCTTCACCGGAATCCTCCCCTCCGTTCGGTTCCGTCGCTCCACTTCCCGACTGCTTTATCCCACCGTCTTTGCTTGCACTCTCTTTGCCAGCACTCTCTTTGCCTGCGCCATCTTTGCCGGTGCCTTCTTTGCCTGCACCTTCTTTACCGGCGCCTTCTTTGCCAGCGCCTTCTTTGCCGGCACCTTCTTTGCCTGCACCTTCTTTGCCTGCGCCTTCTTTGCCAGCGCCTTCTTTGCCAGCGCCTTCTTTGCCAGCGCCTTCTTTGCCAGCGCCTTCTTTGCCTGCACCTTCTTTGCCGGTGCCTTCTTTGCTTGCACCCTCTTTGCTTGCGCCTTCTTTGCCTGTGCCTTCTTTGCCAGTGCCTTCTTTGCCAGCGCCTTCTTTGCCAGCGCCTTCTTTGCCAGCGCCTTCT
>JBKDPB010000050.1:0-48662 GCA_046342615.1 Planctomycetota bacterium
GGGTGGCAGGCCGAGGATCTCAACCTCGATCGTCCCTTCCATCGGTTTCTTCAATTCAACTCCGACGACGACATCGACTGGCTTGCCTTGTTCCGCCATGGTCTTGCTGAACTTGAACTCAAAAACCGAGTCGGCGACTTCCAGTTGCACGAACTCCGAAGCGATGGTGATCGGTCCATTCCCGATATCGGTCGTGGCCAAGACGAGGATCGGCCACGTGCGGAATGGAGCATTGCCAGCGGCGGTCAGATTCATCTGGATCGTCGATTGATCGCCCGGGATCGTCACCGGGGAATATCCGATGCCTGGAGGGGCGGTCAGCAACCGCACATTGATCGGTTTGTCAAATCCCGGATTGCGTTTCGCATTGATCGCGAGGACAAGCGAACCATTGCGAACGATCGGCACCTGAGGCTGCACGATCTCGATATCGAACGGAGCCGCCTCGACGACCGCTACGGCGAGCCGGTTATCGAATCGCCCCCAGACATCGACATTGTTTTGACCGCGAACGAGTTGGGTTCTCTGATTCAGATGTCCGACGAGTGTGCGTTCGGGATTGACCGCCAGCGTTGCCCGCAGGTCGACCAATTTGGATTGGTTGGGAGCATCGGCGTCGGCCCGAAAGATCATTTGTATGGTTCCCAAATCCGGCGCAACCAAGCCATCGGAGTGGTTCGTTTTTTCGGGGAGATCGGGAATCTGGATCCGTGCTTCTCCGCCGACATTCTTGCGAACCATATTGGTTTCAATCGCCATCCGGGATCCCTTGGGTACGTTGACGACCTGAGAGACGTAGCGTTCGAGTTCGTTGACGGTGGTTCCGATTTCGGCGTCCGCAACGGCGACCTCGACGCGGTAAACGAAGTGTTTCCCGCCGCGTCCGAGGTGATCGGAGACGCAAACGGCGTACTTGCCATCCTCGGGGACTTTGAAACTGAGATAGCTGTCCGGTGACCCGTTGTCATCGTTGCCCGCCAAGCCGCCACCACCAACCTTAAAGATTTGCAATACGGCGTCGACTTGCGAGCGGAGGGGATTGCGAGCGAAAACCTGGATTTCGAGTTGCTGATCTTTCTTGGCTTCAAAGACCCAGTAGTCGCGATCGCTTTCCGTCTCCAGGATTCCATTGAAAGCAACCGGCAGAGGATGCGCCGCGGGGATCGCGTTGTAGTCGGAGTTCGGTTCCGCTTCGAGAACATTGGGCATGGCGCTCACGCGGATCCGATTGGGCGAGGGAGCCACTTTGTCTCCTTGAACCGACCACACCGGATGAATCTTCGTCTCCGACTCGGCGGGCATTTCAAAGGTTTCGGTCCATTGGTTGCCCAGCAGGTCGATACAGGTTGCGGTCAAGGGTTGTCCGGGCGGTCCGCCGGCAGGGACCATCGCGACCGGTCGGGGGTAATCGCCGACATGCAAGCGATAGCGAGCTCGCTCATTGCCCCCGAAGCTGCTTTCGCGGACCTCGATGATGTAACGCCCTTTGGCGGGTGCGATCATCGAGCAGAGACAATCCTGCTGCAGAAAAACCGAGTCATCGTTGGCAGTGATTTCGAACCGATTCGCGTCGTAAACCGCTACGTAGGGATCGAAGAAATCATTCATGTAGGAATGCCGAAGCCCCTCGAGTTCGACGTTCAAACGCTCGCCCGCCTCGAGTTCCACCGCAAAGTAGTCGACGTCTTCATTCAAGACGACTCCTTCGACCGTGCAGTTCTTTTGGATCGCCTGCGCCTGAGGAAACTCGCTATTGGGTTCGACTTCGACCGCGCTCGGGAGGGCGGAAACGCTGAACAATCGCATGTTGCTCGTGCCGGAGTCGGTGATGACGCGGAAGCCGTGCAGGTCGGTCTTGGCATCGGCCGCGGCGGTGATCGTCGCCTTCATGTTGTTGGCGTCGATCTTGGTGATGTTCGACGCGGTCAGACCAGGCGAATAAAAGAGAAGTTCGCGCGCGTCTCCCAAGCGAGCCCCGGAGATCTGAACCTCGACCGACCCACCGCGCTGAACGCCGATCGCGGAGAGATTGTTGGCTTCCGGTTGGGATGCCTCCAGGGTTCCCATGGACCCGAACCCAAAAACCTGCAGGGTTACTACCGCCACCGCAATGCATCGACGATATCGTTGCAGGCAAACCATGATCTTCCTCATTCCAAGAACATCGAGCTATGGACTAGGCCAGGATCGCATCGATCAAGCGACCGCCGTCGCAGATTTCGATCGGTCGATCGCCGGGAGCCATCAGTTCCTTGTCGGCGACGATACCGAGCAAGTGATACATGGTCGTGGCCAGGTCTTCGGGAGATACCGGGTCGAACTCCGGCTCCGTTGCGGTTGCATCGGACGCTCCATGGATCACGCCGCCCTTGACACCACCGCCAGCCATCATGACCGAGAAGACCTTGGGCCAGTGGTCTCGCCCCCCATCGTTATTGATTTTGGGGGTTCGCCCGAATTCGCTGCTGACGAGAACCAAGGTCTTGGACAACAGGCCTCGCGATTCGAGATCCTCGATCAACGTTGCCAATGCTTGGTCGAGCGGAGGCATGCTGCCTCGCATTCCCGCTGCAATTTGATTGTGCATATCCCAACCGCCGTACGTGACGGTGACGAATCGGGCTCCCGCCTCGACTAGGCGCCTCGCCATCAACAAGCGTTGGCCGGCGGCATTGCGCCCATACTTGTCGCGGAGCGCGTTGTCCTCGGCGTCGATGTTGAATGCTTCGCGCGCTTGCGGACTGCTGATCAAGGAATAGGCTCGCTCGTAGAACGTGTCCATCGCAACGAGGTTGTCCGATCGCTGCTTGGATTCGAAGTATTCGTTCACCGCTTCGAGCGCCGAGCGCCTTCGACCGAACCTCGCCATGTCGACATCGCCAGGAAGGTTCAAATCCTGAACCCGAAACCCGTTGTTGGCTGGGTCTGCCCCGAGGCTGAAGGGACCGTAGCTAGAACTCAGGTAGCCGGATCCGGCAAACTCATTGGCCTGGCTCGGGATCGCGACGTAGGGAGGCAGGTTGTTCCTCGGTCCATACTCATGGCTGACCACGGAGCCGAAGCAGGGGTAAAGAAGCGCTGGGGATGGCTTGTAGCCAGTAAACATGTTGTGCGTGCCACGTTCGTGAGCGGCCTCGCCGTGCGTGACCGAGCGAAGAACCGTGAACTTGTCGGCAAGGGAAGCCAGCCGAGGGACGGTCTCGCTGAACACATCGCCCGTCTTGGTCTTCACGACTCCCATCTGCCCTCGGTACTCGAGCGGGCTGTAAGGCTTGGGATCAAAGGTCTCTTGATGAGCGATCCCGCCCGGCAGGAACACGTGAATGACGCTCTCCGCCTTGGCTTCCATGAAATCGTAATGCTTTTGGTCCCCAAAAGCGCGTGGGGAACGAAGTTGGAAAAAATCACCCAGCGTCAGCCCCAGTCCGCCGACGGCTCCGACGGTCAAGAATCCGCGTCGGCCTAATGGATTGCCTAGACATCTCATGAGAACTTTTCCCCGCGTTAGGTTATGGATGAATCAACGTTAAAAATCGTCTATATTTCGGGCGAATGGGAGGTTTTGGTTCGAACCCCAAGTCCGTTTTCAAGTCCGGATACCGGAATCCTGATGAATCGGTGGGCTGAAGGGGGATCACCCGCGTCGAGGCGCCGGTCGCTCCTCGGGCTAGTTTTAGGTAGGACTTGAAGGAAGTAGCCCAACACCATCCTTCAGGGAGGACCTTCATTATAGCACGCCGACCGAGGGGTGGTACTCGCATCCCCTCAGTTTTCTTGGTGATCGCGAGGAGGTTGCGACCAGGAAGGTGTTCTCACTCTGACGCCAGTCCCGACTTCACTTGGATACGCTGGCGCCTTCGATCTGGCCTAGTCGTGTTGCTACACTCCTCGCGAACGCTCCACGCCCAGGCGCCGTCCTTTTCCTATGGCGGGAATCGGCCGGGGCGAAAATCGTGCGGACGCCTCGTGTGGCGACTGGAAACGCGCATCCAAGGAAAACCCTGTTATGGGACATTGGGAAAATATCGGTTTGCCCGAGAATTTCGACGGAGTCGTGCGCCTATTCCCGCTCCCCAACTTGGTCTTGTTTCCGAACGTTATTCAGGCACTTCATATCTTCGAACCGCGATACTGCGAAATGCTTTCGGAGGCCCTGGAGTCGGATCGCCTGGTGACGATGGCGGTTCTCGAGCAAGGGTGGGAGAACACCTATCAAGGCCAGCCTCGAATATCCGACGTGGTATGCATTGGCCGGATTGTGTCCCATTCTCCGACGGGTGACGGCCGCCACAATATTTTCCTGGCGGGGGTTCAACGGGCAAAGATTGTCGAGGAGCTGGATGTTTCTACCCATTTTCGCCAGGCTCGCGTTGAAATTTTGGAGGACATCCCAGTCGCGGACGAAGCCAAATCGGACTCGTACCGAGATGACTTGCTCGCTATTTTTCGGGCGATGATCCCTGTCGAGATGTCGGGATCCAAGACTTTCGCGGAGCTGCTCACGCGGCAATTGCCCCTGGGGGTACTGACCGACGTCATTGCCTATGCGGTCAATCTGCCGCAGGCGATCAAACAGTACCTGCTGGGCGAACGGGATGTGGAGGCTCGCTACCGCGTTCTCGTCGACAACTTGACGACGCTGGTCGATCCCAACGATTCGGGGGATCCGTTGCCTCGAGGCTTGCGGCGCGGCTTCCCGCCCCCATTCAGCGCCAACTAGCCTTCGACCTTGAGCCCGGCTTCGACCAGGATCCCATCGAGTCGACCGCGGAGTAGATCCATTTGGTCCGAGCACCAAGACTGACCGATTCGCGATGCGGTAAAGAGTCCTCCATACAAAACGGCGGTTGCCGCCACGATGGCCAGCCCCCAGGGGAACTCACCGACCAACCACTGGGAACCGGCGAAAATACCTGCAAAGAAGATTGCGCAAAAAAAGGCGAGATAAAAGATCCATATCAGGGTCCACACGTTGGGTCGAGGCGCGAAACGGCCCATCAAGGCACATCGCTCCGGTGCAGTTCCCTCGGTGAAATAGACCGTCAGATGGGGGGACCACAATCGATGCATCTCGGGCTCCAAATGAAACTCGGCGTATTCGCCATGCGCCATGTAGAGCCGTTCGTCCCCCTTGCGTTGCATAGCGGTTTGAAAGCGGGAGATGGCCTCGTCCTTCGTGGCCTGGATCGGGAGCTGGAAGGTCGGCTCAATGGCCCATTGAGGTTTCATCGGTGCCTGCTGAACATGCCGGTGTCCGGACGAGGAACGGAACGGTGGATCTTTAACGATTCTAATGGTTAGCGCGGGTGGAGTCGGTGATGCAACCGGGGGGATATCGAAAGTTTCCGATCCCTGAAACGGTGAGGCCTGCGTAAAATGGAGAGATTGTCGGGCCTGGAGGATGTGTTGGCTCCCTGGGGCCCTTTTCCTTCTGGGAACAGCGTGCGAGAAGAGTTCGGCTCAACATTTTCATGGAGCGCGGCGTGATTTTCCAGCGAAACCTAGCCATTTGGACCTGGGCCTGCGCCGGGTTCCTTGCCTTGGCTGGGCCTGCGCGAGCCCAGGAGGAGCCCCCCCCTGCCCCGTTCCCGCCGTCCCGTCCGCCTGAGGTTCTCGAGCCGGGGATCCGCCCGGATGTCTACTTGCTTCGCAACGCGCAAGGGGAACCGGTGGTCGTACCGAGCGTGGAATACGAAGCGTACGAACAGCGGATGCGTGAAGCGAACGAGGCGGCAAAGGATCGAACACCGCCCACGCTATCTCAACTCGATTTGTTGATCGAGCCCCAGGCCGATTACGCGCGGGTCGCGGTCGATGCGCAGCTGCGGCTGACCGCGCCGAATCCATCCTGGCTGACGATCCCTCTTGGGCTGCCGCAATTGCAATGGATTCCCTCCAACTCCCAACTCGAGCGGCGAGACGTCGTCGCCCAGTCCAACGGTTATCTGTGGAGGGTCGAGCCCGGCGCGGCCCGCGAGCGCCGTCTGCAGTTGGAAGCGTTGTGCAAGATGACGGCCTCCAACAGCGGCAACTCGATCCGGCTCGATCTCCCTTCCACCGCGACCGTGGTGAGGCTCCGCTTACCGAAAGGAGATTGGGAGTTGACAGCTTCCAGCGGCGGGACCGAAGTGGTGGAACCGTTTCGAACCATCGATGATTACTCGGTTGCAACGGTGCGCACCATCGGCAGCAGTTTGAATCTTGTATGGAACCGCAAGCAGGAGCGGCAGTCGCTCACGGCGGTTGAAGCGACGAGCCTCACCAAATTCTCCTCGAGCGACGATGGCTCGCAGATCAAGGCTGTCACGACCTGGAGCTTGCGAGGTCCGACTAGCCTCGCAGGCAAGAAGTTTACGTTGAATCTGCCAGCCAATGGCCAGCTGCGCAACAGCGCGAGCAACAGCCCCGGCTTCTCTGGCTATCGAATAATCCGTCGCGATTCGCCGCTGGAGCGATCGCAAGAAGAGACGGTTCCCGATGGGAAGGAAACCGTTCCCTGGGTCCTGGATATCGAAGTGGACGAATCCTTTGCCCGAACCGACTTGGATATCGGTCTCGAGTGGCAAATTGTCGGACCTGCGAATCCCCAGGCTCTCTCTCTCGAAGCGCCGACGATCGATGGAGTCCAGGCGCACTCAGGCACGATGGAATGCATCATCCCGCGCGGCGTGGTTTTTCAGTGGACCACCAACGGCGACGCTCGCATGCTGCGGCAGAGCCCATCGACCGATGGCAGCAGCGCGATGGTCTACGCGTTCCGCTTTGCATCGCAACCTGCGGGGATCGTTGCGGCCTGGCAATCGCTCGTCAATCGGCCGAGAATGCGTTGCATCCAACAAGTCGACGTTCGCGAGGGCTCCATGAGCCTGCAGGGACGACTGGAGTTCCTCAGCGATCCGACTCAATTGCCTTTGCTGCAACTGGAATGGTCGGAATGGCAAATCGATCGCATCACGATTATGCCTTCCATGCTCGAGGTGGACCGAAACTCGATCCAGGTGTCGAACGAGGGTAACCGCAGTGTCTTGCCCCTCAATGCAACATGGTTCTTGGATACCGTGCGAGAAAAAACGGGAGGAAGCCTTCCGACGCCCAGCACAGGTATGCCGCTGGAAGCCACCGAACGTCCCAATTTGTCCAGCGGTCCCGCACCCAACAATACCACGGGCACCGCGCAAGCGGGTTACGCGATCGAGTACACCCTCAGTCAGCGAAACGGATCCGACAGCGAAGCCCTGCAGTTCTCGCTGCCGCGCGTGACATGGCTGAATCCCGATACCCAACAAAGGATCGCGCGCACGCCTCCCGGGACCCTGCGAGTCCAATCGTGGGTCTATCGATTCCGTGAAACCGATGCCACTCCAGCAGGCCTAATTCCGTCGAACCCGACTCCCGCGGATGCATCCACGGTTTCGACACCCTTTCGCTTGTCGTATCAAGTTGCGGAAAATTCCTCCGAGGTGTTGTGGAAAACGAGGCGTTCTCGCCGACCTTCCTCGACCGGGGTTGCTTACGAAACCACGCCCAAGATCAACGATGCATCGATCACCTGGAACCACCGATGGATGTGCCGTAGCCTGGGTGGTCGCCCTGATCGTTTAACGTTGTTTGTGCCACGAGAGATGCGTCTGCTCGAGTTGCATGTGGATGGACATCCAATCGCTTTGACGCAGCCTCCGGAAAGCTTGGACGCCCAGTCGCGGTACCATTCCATCTCGATTGCAATTCCCGATCCGCTGCCCGATCACTCCAACACGTCCGACTTTCTGATCACGGCGACGTCCGAATCCCCCTTGAACTGGAACGACGCTGCATCCATGGATGTTCAAGTCGACCTTCCGGTGGTGCGGTCTCCGAGCCAGGAACATGCATTGATCGTCGAATCCTCCAGGATTGGGCAACCGGATGAGTCGATGGGGAGCGTTTCGGGCGGAACACACAGCGTCGATCCGGAAGCTCCGCGGTGGGGGGGCATTCTCCACAAACGCTTGCCGATGTCGGAACAGACGTTGGATCTTGAATCCGAATGGGTGCAATCGATCCTCAACGCGATTTACCAGCGAGATCGCTATGTGGCTCGCTTTACGACACCACGGGACTTTATCGATATTCCCGTCGCATCGCCGCTTCGCAAGGATTTGGAAATTGTGCTCGACGGGAAACGGGTCGTCGCCGTGGATTCGCCTCAATCCGCCGATCATGTTCGAATCGCGATTCCGCCAAAAGAACCCACGGAGCCGCATGTCATCGAAATCTTCACGCTTCGCTCGAGTCCCGATGGCCTACTGCGCCGAATCGCTCTCGACTCGCCTCGCCTGGGATCGAAGAAGGGGAGTTCCTCGTTGATATGGCAGGTTATCGTCCCCCGCACGGAGCATCTGGTGTGGAGTTCGCCCGAACTCGCCCCTTTGTATCGATGGAAATGGAAAGATCTCTTCTATGTGCGGACCAGCGAGAGGTCGCAACCGTTTATGGAAAAGGAGTTGGGAGCCACGCCTCAGCCCGAGATCGAGCTGCTTCAAACCAATCAATACGACCTGTCTACGCTTTCGGGAAACGAACCGTTGAACGCGTGGTTCATGCCTCGGTCGCTGATCTGGCTTCCCGTCGCGACACTCGCCCTATTGCTCGCGATGGGATTGAGCGACAACTCCTTGCTCGGCAAGCCCTGGTTATGGATCGGTTTCCTGGCCGTGTGGATGATCTTTTCCCAATGGTCCTGGGACATTTCGATCCTCGTCGCGCAAACGATGTTTGCAGCCTTGGGAATGGCGGTCGCATACATGTTGCTGCGTTGGTTGCTCAATCGCCGAGCGAGGCGAAGAAGCATCTTTGTGAGTCGATCTGCAGGCGGCTCCAATCCCTATCCCTCTCGAAGTCCATCCACGCAGGGAGGTGGGGGAGGGAGCAAAGAGGCGTCTTCGAAAGCCCATCTCCATCCGACCGTCGAGGCGCAAGTACTCGAGGAGGGATCGTGAGACCTCGCATTTGCTTTCGGACGATTTGGCTGTTGGCTTACCTTTCCGGTTTTATCTGCATCGTGGATCCCTTGCACGCACAGACCGCTGCAGGGCAAGCCATCGATGCCCAAGCGGAAGCCACAAGCCCCTATCGCCGCGTTTTTGTCAGGGAATCCGACCTGCCCGTCGAGGGCTACCGGGTGATGGACTTGGATTCTTTTCGCAAACTGCTCGAAGAACGAAAAAAACGTGAGGCTGACCTCGATCCCAACTCTCCCACCTACGACACGGAGCTGAAAGCCTTCCACTCGCAAGCCAGATTGCTGGGGGCCGATCTCGTCTCCGATCGCGCACGGTTGCGCTGGTCTTGGGATCCCACGCAGCAACATCGATTTGGAATTCGGAGGTTGCTCGCACCGTGGAGTCCCGCCATCGATGTTTCGACGCGAACGGCTGGTGGCGGATCGCTCAACGCGCTTTCGCCGCCCAACTGGGTCTATAACAGCAGCGGGTTGCCTGCAATTCGAGTCTCCTCGCCCGAGGATTGGTTTTCTTGGACTTTGCGTCCCCAACCCAACAGCACCCCCAACCGATTGAATTTTTCCCTTTCCTTTCCGAGAACCAGCGACAGCTGTTTCGTGTTGCAACTTCCCAAGAGCGCGCAGGTAACGGACGCGAGCGTCGTTGTTCGATCGACCAGCCGCTGGAATGAAGTCACCGAGCGGATCGGGGATTGGCCCGCGGCGATGACGGGCTCGGAAAGCCTTACCGAATTGAACGCGACCGATTCGTTCTGGTTGCTGGAACTCAGCGGGCGAGAACAAGCGAGTTTTTCGATTTTGCTGAACCCCGGTCGCAGTCTCTACGATTCGCCTTCGTCCGATGATCGTTCCGCTCCCGCATGGAATCGCTTGATTGCCAGGCAAGCCACGGTGCACACGGTCACTCCGCATCATGTGAAATCCGTCAGCGAATGGGAATGGTTCGAAGCGACAACACTCGACCGCACATTTCGTATCCGCATCCCGGAAGGAATGCGGCTGCGCCATGTGAAGCTGAATGACCGCGATGTTTCGCCTCGATTTTCCGACCGCATTGTTGAACTGGTTATTCCGATCGACGACACCGCCAGCAATGGGCCTGGACCGTCGTCGCGGACGAAAGTCTCGGCGGAATTCCTTTCCAACCTCCAGGGGCTCGGGACGGAATCTGGCGAGAGCGTTACGGTGCCGCCGATCGAGTGCTTGAACGCCTATGTTGTCGCGGGGACGACAACCCTCGCGCCGGAATCATCGATCGAATTGCGAAACATCAGCCTTGGAACTGGGCGGTTGGAAACATGGCGCAGCGTCGATAAGATCCCGGAACGATTGGATTTCTCTTGGTTCCAGTCGCCTCCCCCGGTTTCCTTTCAGGTTGCGCCTCGGACGGCCAGCGACACCGCGGAACTCCTGGCTCGATTGTCGACCGACTCCAGCGGCGCCGTCGCGATTCTCAAGCTGCAGTTGAGTCCGTGGCATCCATCATCGCCCAACCGCATTCAAATCGGACGGGGATGGTCGGTGGAAACCGCCCAAATCGATCACGAGGGCCTGGGGCTGTCCATCGAGGAGCAGGTTCCGGGGACTCCGACCATGCTGCGCATCGATCCCAATGGACCTGTCGATGACCGACGTGTGCAAATCGAGCTGCAGCTATCCAGGAACATGTCCGATTCACTCGACGAAGCCTTCGAAGCGGAAAGCTTGATCGAATTGCCGGGGCGACAATGCGTCGAGGCATTAGCGATCGAGCCGGGTTATGCGTCTCGATTGGAATACCGTGGTGACTACGTCTACGATCTCTGCGACGAAGAAACCTTGTCACCGTGGCAACGAGATAGGCTGCCGAGGCTGGGCCGTTTTCTTCTGTTTCGAATGTCCCATGGCAAGCTTCCAAGGTTGCGTTGGAAAAAGGAACGTGGTTTTTTCGAATGCTCCATCGATTCCAACGTCCGAGATTTGGGCGATCGCATTCAGGTCGAACATCTTTTCGATTTGAACTTTGAAACACAAACATCCGAACCCTTCGAAGTCCAATTGGCTGGAACCTGGCGATGGGAAAGGGAATCGGATCAAGGTTGGAAAACGGTCGCAGTGAAGAACGACACCGCGAGCAACTCATGGCTCCTGGCCTCCCCTGTTGCGACCGCAATCGGTGAGTCGCCCCGAACGGGGAAAGTGCGAATTCGCGCACTGGGAAACTTCGATCCGAGCGCTTCGACATGGGACTTGCCATTGCCACGTTTGACGAGCGACAAGCCTGCCGAGCATACGCTCCGCGTCGACCCCGGGTTGCAGCTGATCCCGGACTCGACGCGCGGCGCATGGAGTTTCGACGAGCGCGGCGAGTTGCTATTCACCTGGCAAGATCCCGTTGCCAATCAAGCCGACATGAGGATTTCCGTTCGCACCGGCATCCGAGGAGACCAGAATCGTTGGTGGATCCAGCAGAGCGATCTGCATGTCGCCGTCGATTCGCATGGCCAGCAGCGGGCAGTGATCGCCATCGATGCGCAGGGCTTGCGCGATGAAGCTTGGGAATTCGGTTTGGTCCTTCCCGATGGTTGGTCGGTGGACCGGGTCGTCGACGACACCCCGCGCCCCGATTCCCCGGATGCGAGAGACTCCTTTCTCGTGCGACGCACAGCCAAAGGTTTTCTGATACGACGGCAACCCGCTGTCCCTGGTGCCCAGAGCTGCGATTTGGAAATGAAACTTGTCTTGATCGGCCCCCCCTTGGTTCGCCAATCCACCTCGGATTGGGGATTCGCACCCGTTCAATCCTTGTCGTTTGCATGGCCTCGAGTGGAAATCGAATGTCCTGTGGCTTCGTCCTCGCGAACTCTTTGGATACCTCATGGGGTAGTCGTCTCGAGTTTGCCCGCCAAGCGTTCGAGGCCAGCATGGGCCGAAGATCAACTTCCGAAAATCGACAGCCTCTGGAGCGCATGGCATTGGACCGCAGAAGCCGCGTCGTGGCTGGGTTGGCCCGAGTCGAATGGGAATGACTCGGACGCCATTTCCCCATCGAGGACACCTCCTCGCGATCTGATCCCATCCTGGATCGCTTCGGATTGGCAACCCGCCATATCGAACCCCGAGATCGACCACAACGATGCGGTCGCGCCGGAAACATTGGCTTTGCGCGTCGAGCGATCTCCCGCAGGGCCGGCTTTGTGGCTGGTGATCGCATCGTTGATGGCTTTCTCGTTGCTGCAGCGTGCTCCTTGGATCTGTCTATTGATCGTCGGCGCCGCAACGGTTGCAGGTCACTGGCTTCCCGAGTCGATCGCGATTTGGGGACGAAGCACTTGGGTCGGATTTGCGGTGGGCTCGATCCTTTATCTCCTTTGGTGGACCGCCACATCATCTGGAATCCGTCCTATGGACCGGCATCGTCGCGAAGAGCCTTGGGATCCGTGGAACGAACCGGGATTGTCGAGCGACAACTCATCCGATCCAACCGCGAGAGCCGCAATTGCCAGCTCCGCCTGCTTGATTCTCTCGGCGATCACCGGGCTGCCGATGCTGGCTCAGGACACAGCGTCTTCCTCCCGAGTCAATGGAGACTTCGTTTTCGATGTCCTCATCCCGCTCGATGAAAACGGGATGCCTCTCAAGGATATCGTCTACATTCCGGAGAATAGGGTATTGTCATCGGATACGGCACTCTCGGATTCCCCTCCTCCGGATCGGGAGACGTATTTGATTTCGGCCCGCCACACCTTGCGTTTCGATGGTCGATCAATCCGGTTCGGCAACACCGAACAGTCGTGCATTCACAACTATGAAGTTTGGATTGGAGAGGATGGAGTGGGACGTCCCTGGCGTATTCCGTTTTCGCCAGATCGCTCCCGTTTGAATCGATTTCTTGTGGATGGTCTGGAGGTAAGTTCCAGCCGTTTGGCCAAGAGCGATACGGCGCTGACATGGTATCCCGAACGATCGGGGCGCAGGACGGTGCAGATCGAATCGCAACTCCGCATTCGTCCGTCCGACCGGGAACGGAACCAGGGCATTTCCTCGATCGGCTCGTCGAGCGACAACCGCTCGCCGCGAGCGTGGGCGGTGGAGACGCCCGTCCTTCCCGCAGCCAACGCCATCCTCGAAGTCGAGACCGACGCTGGCTGGTCGGTCGAATTCAATCGACTAGGACGTTACTCCAATCCATCGATTGGCAAGTTCAGCATTCAGCTCGGGAGCCAGGATCGGCTCTCGGGCGAAATCGCCACCGATGCCAATCCCACCTCGCTCGGAGCTGGAGGCATTGCGTCCGATGCAGGAGGGCTGGGCGCTTCGGAGCCACCGCAAATCAATACCGAGTTGTTCATCGACCGCGGACAGTTGCTGGCGCGAACCATTCTGGAATACCCGCGTTTGGTCGACATCCCCGAGGAGATCGAATTGGAATCGGATATGCAGTGGCAACCCGTGGGGAATCTTTGGGGTGACGGGCAATTGATCGATATTCGGCCCGGGAGCACGTTGGATCGCCGCCGGTACGTGGTTCGCTGGAATTCGGATCTCGGTGAGAGTCCCGCCAAGAGGATGGTGACCACGACGTGGATTCCGGTTGGCAATTCCAATCTGCGAAACGTTCTCTTCGCCGAATGCCGCGATCGTCGCGTCCGCCCCAACACGTTGCGGTACGCTCGATCCGCAGGTTCCGTTTGGACCTTGGAAGGGATCAACACCTGGGTCCCCTCCATCAATACCAAGGAACGGATCGAGTGGATGGAGCTGAACGAACGGCCGATCGCTACCAGCCTGCGAATCCCGCTCAACGGTGGCTTTGGAGTTCTGCGACAACAGGCGGAGAACAAACTCCAACGAGCCCGCATCGCGCATCAATGGGGGGTGGGTTCCTCTCGCATTTCGCTTCGATCGAGAATCGAATTTGCCAACCCGATCAACAATCGCAAGAACCTGGTTCTTTCCCTGCCTTCCAACTACCTTGTTTCGGAAGTCCTCTCGCGAAGCGCTAACCTTGCGCACACGAGTTGGGTTGTCGGAGATCGCCGCTGGATCCAAGTCTTTATCGATCGCGAAATCGGAGACGTGGGCGAACTGGTCGTGGTTGCAGAGCAGGAGGTCGCATCCATGGATCTTCTGCAAGGAACCGTGCCCCTGTTGACGATTGAGGGAGTGACGGTGGCAGAGCAGTTCGCCGAGTTTTCAGCAGATCCCGCATGGCGAGTCCAATGGGGAGCCAGCCCCTTGCGAGGCAAAGGTCTCGGCAAATCGATCGCATCGATCGATCTGAACCAGGTTCCCACGCCCGAGTCGATCCCGATCGAGCGATTGAAAGGGGAATGGAACGGCGAGTTGAAAGCCAAAACAACCCTGGTTTCCGAAAATGAATGGCGCTGGCATTTGCAGATGGTCGGCAACACGTGCCTCCATGCGAAACCGACCGTAACCCTCTCGCTCCCGACCGAAATGGGTCGTGAATGGAGGAGCGATGCCGTGACAAAGGAGCTCCCGTCTCTCGATTCCTCCCGTCGGATCGTACAGATCCAGCCCATCTGGTCCGATGACCAACAGAGCGCTGCCTTCGACGTGGAGTGGACCGCGGATCCCAAAGCGCTACGCGATAACCAATGGTTGAGCCGAGTGCGAGTCGAATCCGATCCGGGACTGAAGTGCGTACTCGAGAAAAGTGAAATCGATCCGGGCATCGCCACGAGCGAGGACGCAGCCTCGCCCCAGTCCGACGAACCAGGCGGGGAGGCCGAGAGCTTCGAAGTGCATCGCTTTCTTTCCAGCCGGGCTCGCCCCGACCGAACCTTAGTACAAAGCTCCGTGTGGACCGATCTGTCGTATTTTCGAAATGAAAGCCCTTCAGGTCTCCGATGGCATCTCCCGGTTGGAGCTCGCGTCGAATGGGCGAGCATCAATGGAGAAGGCGTGCACTGGACTCAGGAGGGGAACCAGGTTTCGTTGGTTGCGCCCCCATTGAATCTGCCGGTGCGAGTGGATCTCTGGACCGACGTTGCATCGCTCAACGACGTTGACGCGCCGCGAGCGAGCGTGCCCGCTCTGGTTCGATCCGATGCACTGCGTCGAAGCGGTTGGATTGTCTCGGGGGACGACGTCCGAGAATTGCGAGGGGACAGGTCCTGCAGTTGGCCCGAACTGTGGACACAGGTCGGTCGACACAATCTCGAAATCCTCGCGGCGCTTCATCGTCTAGGTGCGTCGCATGGAGGGACGCGGAGTCGCTGGATGAAGTCGCTGTCTCGGGAAACGCGCTCGGTCTTGCTCTCGCTCGCACACGACGAGGGAGCCCTCGAGGCGAGCGAGTACAACGGGATGGTCGCGTCGTATCTGGCGGTTGCATCCGAAGGTTTCTCTGGCGCTGGCTACTCCTGGCCGGCGAGCCCGCATCCTTGGCTACCCGAACCTCGTCCCACAGCGCGAGCCCCTGGTGGCGACATCACCGATCGCGCATCGAATCGACTGCTCGCCACGCTCTGCATGGGATTGCTGGTGGTTTTGGCCCCATGGATTTGGCAGACGCTCGGTCGTCCGATGCAACGGAATCCTTGGTGGCCGCTGGCCCTGATCGGGACCGGAATCTGGATCGCATCGGGGACATGGATCCCCGCGCTGGTGCTGACGTGCATCGGCCTAGCGCTAGCGATCGATTCGTATCTGATTCTCAACGGGCGGTTTCGACAAACCGGGACTCGCGCACCACGGTGACCTTGATCTCGCCGGGATACGTGAGTTGTTCCTCGAATGCTTTGGCGATGTCCCGACATATTTTTGCTGCGACCGCGTCGTCGGTGTCCTTGGAACTGACGATCACGCGGAGTTCTCTCCCCGCCTGAATCGCGAACGCCTGCTCGACACCTTTGAACCCCTTGGCGATCCCCTCGAGTTCCTCCATGCGCTTAATGTACCGTTCCAGCGACTCGCGACGTGCTCCGGGGCGCGAGGCGCTGCAAGCATCCGCGGTAGCAACGAGCAACGTGTAGGGATACTCGGTCGTGAGCTGATCATGATGCCCCAGGGCAGCGTGGACCACATGTTCATTCTCGCCGCTTCTCTTGAGCAGGTCCGCACCGATTTTCGGGTGCCCCCCTTCGAGTTCGTGATCGGCTGCCTTGCCGATATCGTGCAGCAAACCGCATCGCCGAGCGAGATTGGCGTTGAGCCCCACCATTTCCGCCATCAGGCCGGAAAGGAACGCGACCTCGACGCTGTGCCGCAAGACATTTTGCGAGTAGCTGGTTCTGAAATGGAGTCGTCCGAGCATCTCAATCACACGTTCATGGAGCCCTTGCAGGTTGACTTCCTGGGCAGCTTCCTCGCCTTTGCGACGGATGAATTGAGCCATCTCCTTTTCGGTGGCCGCAATTATCTCCTCGATCCTAGTGGGATGGATACGGCCGTCGGTGACCAATTTGGCCATGGACTGTCTGGCGACTTCTCTGCGGACGGGATCGAAACCGCTGACGATCACCACGCCGGGGGTGTCGTCGATGATCAGATCGCAACCGGACGCCTTTTCGAAGGCGCGAATGTTTCTCCCTTCGCGACCGATAATACGTCCCTTCATTTCGTCGTTGGGAATATCGATGCTGCTGGTCGTGCTCTCGGATGTTTGAGCGGATGCGTAGCGTTGCATCGCGGTCAGGAGGATATCCTGGGCTTTCTGCTGAGCAACCTCGGAAACTTTCTTTTCGTGCTGCAAGATGACCTGGCCGAGTTCTCCTTGAAGCTCTTTTTCCATCAAGCTCATGAGTTGCTCGCGAGCTTCGTTTTTCGACAGACCGGTCACCCGCTGCAGATCGGTCTGAACTTGACTGATGAGCTTGTCGTACTGTTGGGATTTTCGATTGGCATCATCCAGCTTCTCGGACAATTTCCGCTGGTTGCTCTCAACCAGCTTTTCTTTGTTCTTCAAATCATCGCTGCTTTGTTTGATCAGCTGTTCCCTGCGCTCGATTTGCGTTTCCCGATTGCGAACTTCCTCCCGCTGCTGGTTGATCTCGGAATCGAATTTGGACTGCAGCTGCAAAAGTTTTTCCTTCTTCTCCAATTCCGCCGTCTTGATGAGGTTCTCGGCATCGAGCTTGGTTTGATCGAGAAGCCTCGCAGCCTGGCGTTTGGCATCGTTCCCCATCAAGCGGTTGACGACGATCGCGACGATTGCGCCGAGAATAGCGCCGACAATCGAAGCCACAAGCCAAGGCACAGAACTGCTCGAAGAGTTGGTTTGAGCGAGCAGGCCCAAAGTGGAGTCGAACACGTTCAAGGATCTTTCTTGGTCGTAATCGCAGTGGTTCTGCGATCAGCCGAGGCTCAGCCATTCCGCTTGTTGTGCTCGCACACGCGATCGAATTCTCAGCCCCAGCTCCCATCGGGCGGATCGGTTTCGCGCTGGGTGGTCCGCGCGCCGACAGGAATGGCTGCGCCAGCAACCGTGCCCAAGGGAAGTTGAGGATCCTCAATTCGATTTCTGACGTGCCTTTGGTAGTCGGTCTCCTGGCCGGTTGCCGAAGCCGGCACCCCTTCCTCGCCTTCATCTCCTCCCGGTTTGCCGAGAAAAGTGTGGACGGCCGTGGGAACGGGAGACGTCGTCGAGCGGGGCTCGAACGCAATCCACGCGATCCACGCCAGGACCAGTATTGCAAGGATTAGGGAAGACACCAGGAGAATCATGCTACAGAGACCAAGCGATGGCCGAACCATCAACCGATCGCGGAGTGTCCTCTCGCGAGGGCAAAGCTGCGTGGTGAAGGTTTTCGTGTAATTCCAATTGCCGCGAGCGGCCCGAGGGGAGCGATGCTCGCCAGATCGGACCGAAGTCGCGTCGGAATTATAGCACACCGTCGCCTCTCACGAAACAAGGAGGCTGGAAACGGCATCCAGCCCTCGCGGCGAACGGAAGAAATCAGCATTCATAGGATTCGTCGCCGTATCCGTCGACGTCGATGCAAAGTCTGGACTGCAACTCGTAGAATTGCCTTGCAAATCCATCGGTGCTGCTGTGCACGTGCTCCGCTTCGGTAATGAAACGGATCTGCTCATCGGGATAAACATCGTGCTTGATCAGGATGCGCTCGAAAATCTCGAGCGGCGATCCATAGCAAATCAACATTTTGTGCTCATCGAACTGGATCTCTTGCTGCTTGGCCGGGTTGAGAATCGCAATTCCGGTGCAGCCATCGTTGAGCAGCATCTCCTCGAATTCGTAAAGAGCACTTTTCAAGACCGGGACATCGATGTGCTCCCGGTAGAGATCCTGGTGCTCCCCCGAATCTCCGTCGTGGCTGGTTTCCAGCACAACATCCACGGTTCCTCCGAGGCAATCCACCAGATCGCTGAACAAATCAAAAAGCCGGTCGCGCGATGCGGCTGCCATAATCACCGGAATTTTTGTCCCAGTCTTGGGGTCGGTGTAGCAATCGTGCCTGAACCCCTGGCGAGGAATCACCTGCAGGTCGAACGACGGACGCACTGCATCGGTCAGATCGAACGACCCATAACGGAATTTCTCCATATGGGCTTCGATTTGCTCGCTGGTGAGCGATTCGAAACTGGAAGTGGGGATGGAACGCGGTGTCGCATCATTGTTGGCCGATGCGTTGGACCGATATCCTGGTACGCTACCCATGGAAGTCGCTTGCCTAATTCTGCTGAACTCAATTCGGTTAGATAACAAACTCCCCAGGACGTGGCGGGGAACTCCCAAAGGTAGGTTACGCCCCGGACACGCAATCTCCTTCCGAATTGTTTTCCTGGCTTTTGTGGTCGTCACAAACGCTACAACCTGACCCGTTGGGAATCTTCCCCGTTCCTCTAGGCGGTTCGCATCCGAGAAGGTGTCGATGGAAACCGTTGGCATAGTTAGGCTAGGAGAGGAGTTCGCGACGTGTCTCCCTCACCCAACTACCTGACCATGCCGTCCGTTCGTCCCGGAAATCCGATGCTCTTTTCCTCCGTGGCGCTCGTGGCAGCCGTCGGATGCATCGGTCTTTCTTGCCTCGGGTGCCGACCCGGCAAAGAGGAGAAGGAGCTGATCAAGGCCTCGATCCTCCGAGAAATCGGCATCGACGACACCGCAGATGAAAAAAGCGAGCCCGTCGCCATGGCTGAAACCGTCCCCGATCAAGTGGAACGGACCTGGCTTTCGGAAACAACCCTCCCTTTCGAGCACTGGGAAATCCAGTACATCGGAAATCGTCCTGTGGGCTTTGTTCATCGGCGCATCGAGCGGGCCTCCAGTCAGGAGCCTGGCACCCTTCGCCTATCCGCCAACAGCCGAACACGCTTCCGCAGCCGCGATACGGAAGTAACGCAACAGGTCGACATCGTCGCCTTCGAGCGCGAAAACGGCGAATTGATGCGTTTTGAGGGGACCGTCGAAGTCGGCTCGAAAACGCGTCGTTTCGAAGGGCTGGTACGGGACGGAAAACTCACCCTTCGTACGAATTTCTTTGGTCGAGGCGAACCGATCTCCATTCCCTGGAAACCCACCGACCGAGGACCGTTCGCCATCGAACAATCGTTGATGCGATCCCCCATGAAAGAAAAAGAGCAGCGTCAACTGCGGTACTTCGATCCCATCCTCGGCAAGCCCATCGATGTTCAACTCACCGCCTACGATTACTTCGAAACACCAACCTTTGACGGGAAAGAAGAAACGCTGCTCGAGATCCAGATCACCTCCTCCTCAGGCGAAGGGGTCTCAAGCTCCCAGATTTGGGTCGATCGCAACGGACGAGGCCACAAAGGCTACCTGCCTGCGCTGGACCTGAGGTCATTCCGATGCGATCAAGAGTCCGCGATGGTCGTGGTCGATCAATCGGAACTCTCGGAGTTGCCCCTGCGTCCGATCAATATGCTGGGCGCCGCCATCGACTCAACCTCCACCGCGCCGATTCGGTATCGCGTCGAAACAATCGAATCCGGCTTCAAGCTGCTCCTGCCCAGCCGTACCCATCAAGTCGCCCGGTCGATCAAAGACCGCAAACTCGATGTCACCGTCTACCCCGCATCCGACCTCGGCGATCCGATCGAGGACTTGCAACCGGAGCCGAGCCCTCCGGAGGACGCTTTGGCCAGCTCGCTCGTCATCGATGCCGACCATCCTCAAATCCACGAGTTCATCGAGCAGGTGCTGCTCGAGCAGAATCTGACCTCCGCCGATCCCGTAAACCGCAGGGCTTATGCCCTGGCCAAGGGAATCCGCGCGCGCGTCGAGTCGATCCCCTTCGATCGGCAAGTGAGCAATGGGCGCAACACGTTGGCTGCCGGGAAAGGAGATTGCTTCGACCACGCAGCGCTGTTGACTGCGGCTTGCCGCGGCAACGGAATCCCCGCTCGCATCGCCATCGGTCTGCGATGCGATTTTCGTGTCCAGCCGCTGACGATGAACCTTCACGCTTGGACCGAATTCCACGACGGATCCCAGTGGATCCCGATCGACTCCTCCACCCCCGATCCCATGCTCCCCGCAGACCGCATCAAATGGATCGATTCGCTGTGGGCTACCATCAATCCGTACGACAGCATCCTGCAAGTGGCTGAGCATCTATCGACGCTCCAGATTTCAGTCATGCGCACCGCCCCTTAGACGGATCATGGCCAACATCCATTCAACTGAACGTCGCTGGTTCTGGGCAATCATCCTCTTCGCTTTTGCGGTTCGGCTCGGCGCGGCATGGTACTGGCACGAACAAGTTCGTCGCAGCGGCGTGGACTTTCGATTCGGAGACAGCCAATCCTATTGGGTCATTGCGAGCAACATCGCCCGCGGAGAACCGTACCAATTCGGTAGCGAAAACTCCAAGATCTTCCGAGCGCCCCTCTACCCCATCCTGTTGGCCCCCTGGACTTGGATCGGACCGGGCAACCCGTCCACCAACGGGATCTGGTGGGCGCGGTGCATGGGCTGCGCGCTGGGCGCTAGCGCTGTCGGGTGCATCATGATCATGGCCCGCGCCCTCGCCAAACCCAGAGCATCCCTGGTCGCCGGCTTGCTGGCATCGATCTATCCAGGAGCCGTCGCCATGAGCATCTTCATCCTCAGCGAAGCGATCGCCACCCCCTTGTTCATCGCCTCCGCGACTTTGCTGATGGGAGGACTGAAACAACCCCAGTGGCGGCATCGGGCCTTCCTCGCCGCCGGAGTGGCCTTCGGCCTGGCGTGCCTGGCTCGACCGAGTTGGAGTCTGTGGCCTGCCGTCGCCTTCCCCTACGCTCTCCTGGCCATCAAGCCGAAATGCTTGCATGACTGGCGCCTCGCCCTCGGATACCTCGCTTTGTTCATCGCGGGTGCGATGGCTGTCATGAGCCCGTGGTGGATCCGCAGCTACCGTATCACCGGAAAATTTGTCCCGACCACCCTGCAGGTCGGAGCCAGCCTGTACGACGGTTGGCATCCCGCAGCCTCGGGCAGCAGCGACGAGAACATGGCGTTCGTCATCCCATTCATCGTGGCCCAGAACCTCGAAGATGAAACGCTAGCTAAGCAAGGAATCCCCTTGGAGTCGACGTTGGAATGGCGAATCGACCGCCGGATGCGGCAGGCGGCTTTGTCGTGGGCGTGGAAAAATCCATCTGACGTTATTCGGTTGAGCTTGGTAAAGTTTGGCAAGATGTGGTCTCCGTTGCCGGTAGCCAAGGAAGTCCAGCCTCTCGTTCGCGCGAGCGAAGGGCTTGCGTATGTCGCATTGGTCATGGGTGCATGCCTAGGAGCATGGCGACTGCGTCGGGAGAAGGGAGCGTGGCTTGCATGGATGCCGTGTCTGTACTTGGGTCTGCTGCATACGGTCTTCATTGGCTCGGTGAGGTATCGGCAACCTGGCGTGATGTTGTTGTGTCCCTTGGCAGCCATTGGATGGTTGTTGATTATCGAATGGATTCGTAGGCGTGGTCGCAAAGCAGTCCGACGACAAGTCGATTCCCGTTAAGCCGTCTTCGGCTCACCGTCGCGCGGGCGGGAATCGCATCCTTTGGACGCTGCTGGTCGCGATCGTCGGCTTGCTCGGGTATTTTCAGTTCATCGGTCGGGTCGACACTCGATTGACCGAAGAGATTGTCCAGCGACTGCGCAAGGAGTTTCCTCAGCATTACGTCTCGGTGGATCGGGCGAGATTGCTCACGGGGCAATCGATCACGATCGATGGTCTTCGGATCGCCAAACCGACCGATCAGGGGCTTCGCGACATCGTCCGCGTCGGCCGCTTGGTATGCAATGGCCCGTTCGATGTCGTTGGTTTGGCGCAGGGTCAACTGCCGTTGGAAAGCGTGGTGATCGACAGCGCCGATGTCAGCTTGTGGCCCTTGTCCAACGGTCGATGGAACGTGGAGGAGTTTCCCAGCGGCGGAGCAAAATCGTTTCGTCTGCCCTTGGTCGAGATTCGATCTGGCATGATCCGCATCGGCCACGAGACCGGAGCCAACCGGAGCGAGATCATCTGCCATGACCTTCGCGCGTCGTTGTCTCATGCATCGGTTGAAACGGGGGGGCCGGAAGCGATGGAATGGCGAGCCAGCGTTGCCAGCAGTTACTTCCAGCAGGTCCAGGTGCAGGGTTTTTCTACTCCCGATTTTTCAACGTGGAATGCGAATGGATCCGTGGCGGGGCTGGAGTTCTCCGGGCGGTTGATGGACCAATTGCCGGTTGTCCTGCGAGAGCGATTGGCGGCGATCAAGGGTTTTGCGGGCGAGGCTGATGGAGCATTCCGAGTTTCGATGAAGGACGCTGCCCTGCAGGTCGATGCGAGGGCTCGTTTGCGCAACGGTCGCCTCCTGCATCCCTTGGTTCCTTATCCTTTGGAAGCTCTCGGCTGCGACGTCGTGTTGCGGAACCAGTTGCTGCAGGTGCGAACGGGATCGGCTCAGTCGGGAAACACGCGTGTTGAATTCGACGGCGACATGCACGGCTTGACCGCTGGATCCCCGTTGACGGCGAGCGTCCGGATTCAAGACTTGAACTTGGATGATCGTTTGTATTCCGCCTTGCCAGCCAACATCCAGGAGCACTGGAGGCGGATGCGGGTCAGCGGGCTGGTGGATGCATCGGCAGCGATCGCTTTTGACGGACAGCGGTGGAAGCCGAGGGTCTTGGTCCGAGCCAAGGACGGTGGAATCGATCCCGATTTCTTCCCGTATCCGGTGCGCGGCATCCAGGGGGACTTCCTCTACGACGAAGGGCGTATTTCGGCCCCCCGTCTGACGGGAATCGCGGGCCAGCAATCCATCAGTGGCTCGCTGACTCTGCAGCAGCATCAGCCTCGCTGGCTCATGGATCTGGTCCTCGCCGCCGACGGACCGATCGCCATCGATGAGACGCTTCTCAACGCCCTCACGCCGCGCGGAGCGACGACGAGCGGGTTCCAGCGATTCATCAGCACGCTTCATCCGAGCGGCACCGTCTTATTGAGGAGGGGGAGGTTCATCCGATCCGCGGATCGACCGGACTCGATTTCGCGATCCCTCGAGTTGACATTCTCCGAATGCACCATCAAGTACGATGGATTCCGATATCCGGTTTACGATGTGCATGGCCAAGCCACCCTGGACAACGATCACTTGATACTGCGCGAGTTTATCGGACGCAACGATGGAGCGCGAATCAAGGGAGAGGGTTTCGCGCAGTGCCGCGATTCCAATCTGGAATCGATCGACTTGCTCTTCGATGCATTCAATATCTCGCTGGATGAGGAATTGCAGCAGGCGCTCCCAGCGAGCGCCCGCAACCTGTGGGATCAACTTCAGCCCGCCGGGACCATGGACCGGGTTGGAATCCAAATCAAGCGCAAGGACCGAAACGATCCCTTGGACCTTCGCGTCGAAATGAACGAGGTCCGGGAAATTCAAAGCAGCAGCAGTCGGGGGATCTCCTTGCGTCCGCTCGCCTTTCCGTACGTGATCGACGATGTCCAATGCGCGATCGATTTTCGCCCTGGACGAATCGATATCCGCTCCTTGTCGGGCAAGCACGATGCGAGCCGAATCCAGACCGAAGGGCAAATCCGCTTGCACACCGACGGTTCGTGGGATGGGCAATTGAGTTGGCTTCCGTCCACTCGATTCGTCGTCGACCAGGTTTTGTTGGCCTGTCTGCCTCAGGTTCTGCGTCAACCGTTGACCAGGATCCAATTCGAAGGCCCGGTGAGCATCACGGGTTCTACGCGGGTCGCGTCGCTGGACGATTCCAATCCATCGCTCGTCCGCAGTTGGAACTTGCGCATCGACCTCGAAGAAGCGAAATTCGCATCGGACCGAGTCAACGGAATTCGCGGTTCGGTGGACGTCCAGGGGGAGAATACCCAAAACGGTCCGGTGGCCTTCGGTTCACTGGCGATCGATGCGATGGCTATTGAAGGAATCGCCGTCACCGGAATCCAAGGTCCCTTCGCGCTCGATCACGCGGAGTTGATGCTCGGACGCGATGCCGTGGACTGGCAGTGGAAAAATCATCAATGGCTGCAGCATGCCAATGCGATCGCAACGAACACCGATCCGAACGTTGTGCCCGCTTCCTTCCGTTCTCGGATTCGGGATGCCTGGGTGGAGCCAAAGCCCGAACTCCCCCGTGTTCCAGGACTGCCAGCCTCGCCGGAAGAGATCCCCAGTCTCGACATTCGCGACAACGATGTTCGAGCCAGGGCATTGAGCGGGACCATCTTCGTCAGCGGAGTTCAGCCTCTCAACGGTGAGCGTTCCCGATATCGATTGCGTTTGGTCGATTCCGATTTCCACGGCTTCCTTCTCGATCTTGGCGAAACCCATACGCAAGCTTCGGGCCGATTGTCGGTTCAAGTCGACGTCGCCGGTTCATGGGCCAATACCGATGCCTTGGAGGGAACGGGTCGCGCATGGTTGCGGGAAGCCAACCTGTACGAACTCCCCAACATGATCCGTTTGTTCAGGCTGCTGTCGGTGCGCCCGGATCAAGGAGCGTTCGATTCGGCGGATATCGCGTTCTCGATCGACGGGGATCGCATCCCAGTCAACGAGCTCCAACTCGATGGGGATTTGGTGTCGATGCGAGGATCTGGATGGGTCAATTTGCGTCGCGAAGTCTATTTCGATCTATTCGCGCACGTCGGACGAAAGAGCATCGTCGGAGCGATCACCCGACCGATCACGCAGCATCGCGCCGCAAACTTGATGCGCATCGAAGTAACAGGAACGACGAGCGATCCTCAGATGCGACGAAGCGTACCACTGATGAATTCCTTTGAACCGGTCCTTTCGGATCCACCTTAAGATTCAAGGAGCCCGAAGCATGCAAATTGTACCTGTACCCGGCGCCTCCTGGTCGAATGCAGCCGCCGCCCAACAAGCCGCTAGCGACTCCCATTCGGGAACGGTCCGCCCCAATGCCGCCGAAGCAGTCAGGATGCCCGGGATCGGAGACGTCGAGCGTTCGTCGGAAACTCTCGATCGCGATGCCAATGGCCAATACGACGGCGGGCCAGGGCAACGCAGGCCGCAGGACTCGGAGACAAACCAGGCCAGCGACACGAGCGACAAGACGTCGTTTCTGGACCTGCCGGCGATCGGGCAGTCCAGCGAGTTGGATCTGATGGGATAACTCGCGGGATAAATGGATGAAGCCTGGTGGCTGGGGTTGCGGCCTGTTGGCCTCGCGAGGACACTGAACCGCGGCGATTGCTGCCCGGCTTACCCCCTCCCCCACGACAAGGCATCCGTGTTCCGATTTCTGTCCGGCAAGGCCGGTATCCCCTTCATTTTGATCGCGGTATTGTTGGATGTCCTATCCCTAGGGGTTGTGATTCCGGTCCTTGCCAAGCTGATCAAGGAGCTCCTCAACGACAACACGGCGGATGCGGCTGCGTATGTCGGTTGGTTTGGCACGGTTTGGGCCTTCATGCAATTCTTCAGTTCCCCATTGATGGGAGCATTATCCGATCGCTTTGGTCGGCGGCCCGTTCTTTTGATCTCCGCCTTTGGGTTGGGGATCGACTACATCCTGATGGCCTTGGCACCCAACCTGATTTGGTTGTTCATCGGCCGGATCTTGACCGGAATCACGGCTGCCAGTTTCTCGACCGCCAGCGCTTACATCGCGGATGTCACTCCGCCGGAAAATCGATCCGCGGCCTTTGGGATCTTCGGAGCCGCCTTTGGGCTGGGCTTCATTCTCGGACCCGCGTTGGGGGGCTACCTGGGAGACATCGATTTGCGGCTGCCGTTCTGGGTTTCCGCTGCCCTTACGTTGGCAAATGCAACCTATGGCTTCTTTATCCTGCCGGAGTCTTTGCCACCGGAAAAACGTTCTCCGTTTCGCTGGTCGCGGGCCAATCCGTTGGGATCGCTGCAGCTATTGCGTTCGCAGTCCGGTCTTCTCGCCATGGCGGTAATCCTCTTCTGTTATCAGTTGGCGCACCATGTCTTCAGCAGCGTTTTCGTCCTGTACACCGACGAGCGGTTTCACTGGGATGCGAAGATGGTCGGGTTCGCGCTTTCGACCGTCGGCATCTTGAACTTCATTGTTCAGGGGCTTCTCATTCGCCCCGCCGTTCGAGCGTTCGGTGAGCGGGCCATGGTCTTTGCGGGGCTGCTGGGAGGCATCGCTGGGTTCACTGCGTACGCGTGGGTCGACAACGGCCGTGCGTTTTATTTGTCGACCATCATCTTTGCGACCATGGGATTCTTCAATGCATCCATCCAGGGTTTGATGTCCAAGCGGATCGAACCGAATCAGCAGGGACAGTTGTCGGGTGCCAACAGTTCGCTCAACGGGATCGCGGGTATGATCGGTCCGACTTTGTTTGCGACGGTTTTCCAACAAACGATCGACCCCAAGAGTCCCTGGCACTGGCCTGGGGCTCCGTTCGCCCTGGCCGCCGCGATCCTGGGCGTCGGCTTTTTTCTTGCGACCTTAACGATTTCCTCGGTTGGCAAAAGGCCGACGGGGACCGACAATCCAAAGGAAAATCGAGCGTGAAGCTCGCGCTCTACCTCCACTGCACTTCCACCTCGGAACCCGAGAGCCATGATGACCAACACCCACCCCACCCTGATCGGGCTAGCCCTGTGCGTTGTCGGGGGCGCGAGCCTCGGGAAAATGGCCGCAGCCCATGACGGCGACGACCACTCGCACGGGGTTCGCCAAGTCAAGCCGGCGGAGATGTACGAGCCCACTCCCATGCCGGACCGCATTGTGCTGACATGGTCTGGAGATCCGACCACCACGCAATCGGTGACATGGCGGACCAGCACCGAGGTCGCCACAGGCAAAGCGGAACTGGCGGTTGCCACGGCGGGCCCGGAGTTTCGCAATGAGTTGAAGTCCTTCGATGCTTCGTCCGTTGCCCTCAAGACCGACTTGAACACCGCCCACTTCCACAGCGTAACGTTCAGGGACTTGATCCCAGGCACCAAGTACGCATACCGAGTCGGCGACGGGACCAACTGGAGCGAGTGGTTTCAATTCTCAACCGCTCGCGTTGAACAAGAGCCTTTTTCCTTCATCTATTTCGGCGATGCGCAAAATGAGATCCGATCGATGTGGTCTCGAGTCATCCGCGAGGCGTACAGCGACGCGCCCAAAGCCAAGTTCCTTCTGCATGCAGGGGACCTGGTCAATACGGCTCAGTCCGATGCCGAATGGGGAGAATGGTTCGGTGCCGGCCACTGGCTCAACGCGATGATAACCAACGTGCCTGTCGTTGGAAATCACGAACAGCACAAAGTGAATGACACCAAGAAACAGCTGACCCATCATTGGCGCCCTCAGTTCACTCTCCCGGAGCACGGTCCGGAAGGAGTCGAGGAAACATGCTACACCTTCGAATACCAAAACACACGCTTTGTCATCCTCGACAGCAATACGAAACTCAAGGAGCAAGCAGCCTGGCTCGATGCAATCCTCAGCAAGAACACCAAGCCCTGGATCGTATGCTCGTTCCATCACCCCCTCTTTTCCACGGCCAAGGATCGGGACAATCCGCTCGTTCGCGCCGCATGGAAACCGATTCTCGACAAGTACATGGTCGACTTGGTCCTTCAAGGGCACGACCACTCCTACGGCCGAACCGGTCTGGATACCCCCAGCGACCCACCCGATACGCTCGCGAATGTTCCGGTCGGAGCAACCGCTCGCGATGAGCATCACGGCACGGTTTATGTGGTCTCGGTCAGCGGGCCCAAAATGTACAACGTGACCCAAAAACCATTCATGGTGCGCATGGCCGAGGACACTCAACTCTACCAAATCATTCATATCGACGGCTTGAAGCTGCGGTACGAAGCCAGGACGGCCACCGGCGAACTCTACGACGCATTCACGCTCGAGAAAACCCTCGGAGAACCCAATCGGCTGACCGAAATCAGCGATTTGATGGCCCAGCGATTGCGGGGCGCCAAGGATGCAGGGGCCGAGTAGGCTTTCTCCCAAGGCCTGCAGCCCCAGGGAATCTTGCGCCCGCATGGTTTTTGTGCTATGGTTACTTCCATGAAACAACCACTTGCCGGCATCTTTACTCCGAATATTACCCCCCTGGACGCGCGTGGACGGCTCGATGAAGACCAACTGCGTGCCTACGTCGATTGGTTGATCGAACATGGCGTCCATGGCTTGTACCCCAACGGCAGCACAGGAGAGTTCGTTCGGTTCACTCCCGACGAGCGACGGCGAGTCATTGAGGTCGTCGTGGATCAGACCCGGGATCGAGTCCCGATCCTGGCGGGGGCCGCCGAAGCCAACGTCTCGGAAACGATTCGCGCCTGCGACACGTATGGAGTGCTCGGGTGCCGTGCGGTCGCCATCGTCGCACCGTTCTATTACCGGCTGGCCCCCGACGGCGTGTACGCCTACTTCAAGGAGATCGCCGATCGCGTCTCGGTCGATGTCACGCTGTACAACATACCCCTGTTCGCATCCCCGATCGATGTCCCCACGGTGAAGCGTCTCGCGCAAGAGTGCCCTCGAATTGTCGGCATCAAGGACAGCTCGGGGGATATCCCCCACATGATGCGCATGATCGCCGAGGTGCGCCCCCTCCGTCCCGATTTTTCATTCCTGACGGGTTGGGATGCGGTACTTGTCCCCATGCTACTCATCGGGGCCGACGGTGGAACCAACGCGACCAGCGGAGTCGTCCCCGAGTTGACTCGAGCGATTTACGAAGCATGCAAGGCGGAGCAGTGGGATCGGGCGATGCAATTGCAGTATCGGTTGCTCCCTCTGTTCGATGCGATGCTGAGCACGGTCGAGTTTCCCGAAGGCTTTCGCCGCGGGGCCAAGATCCGGGGCTGGGATCTCGGGCAATCTCGCCAGCCGCTCACCCCCCAGCAGACAACCGCCGCGGAGGTGGCTCAACGCAGAATCCAAGAGATGCTCGCCCAGTTTGAATTCCTCCAGTCCAAGTCGGTTGCTCCGCGTTCGGTAGCGGCCGACGCGAGCGATGATGTCATCGATCGCATCGTTTCCGAAGTCCTCGCGCAGCTTCGAGGCAAGTAGATCGAGAACGGACGCTGGTGGCCAGCAAGAGGGAATCCGATGCAGATCCCTGAGAACGCAGCAAACGCAGGGAACCCCCACTCGGAAGAGGATCCGTGGAAATCCAGGGCATTCCATGCGCTCTCGCAGCGAAACCGAGCATGGCGCACGCTGGCGGTTGCCGCCTTGGTTTCCGCCGGTGCCTGGGTTGCCCTGCGGGCCGCGTGGCCGACCAGCCAGGACCCGTTGCCTGCCGAGTTCATCGTCGAACTCAATCAAGCATCGGCTGCGGAACTGAACTTGCTCCCGGGAATCGGGCCCAAAACCGTGAACGCGATCCTGTCGTATCGCGATGCGGCCGGAGGCTTTACACGCATCGAGGAATTGACCAGGATACCTGGCATCAAGGACGGCAAGTTGCGGTCCCTTCGTCCCTTCGTCACGGTGGATCCTCGAAATGCAAAGCGATGACGCGCCGGGCCAATTCGATCTGGACAGTCGTTTCCAGCCGTCGGGTGACCAGCCCGAAGCGATCGACGCCTTGGTGCGAGGGCTTCGATCCGGGTCGCGCCATCAAGTCCTCATGGGAGTCACCGGGTCGGGCAAGACCTTTACCATGGCCAACGTCATCGCGACCGTGCAACGGCCGACGTTAGTCCTGAGCCACAACAAGACTCTCGCGGCCCAGCTCTACTCCGAGTTCAAGGAATTCTTTCCTCGCAACGCAGTCCATTACTTCGTCAGCTATTACGATTACTATCAGCCTGAAGCCTATATCCCGCAGCGCGATATCTACATCGAGAAAGATGCCTCGATCAATGAAGAGATCGATCGCCTCCGCTTGGCGGCAACCAGCGCTTTGGTCAGCCGCCGCGATTGCATCATCGTCGCCAGTGTTTCGTGCATCTACGGCTTGGGGTCTCCCGACGAGTACCGAAAGATGGTGGTTCCCATCCGTGTCGGCGAATCGATTCCTCGAGAAGATCTCATCCTTCGATTGATCGATATCCAGTACGAGCGCAACGATGTCGCCTTTGAAAGGAGTCGATTCCGAATCCGAGGCGACACCATGGAGTTGTGGCCCTCGTACGAAGAGTTCGCCTATCGAATCGAAATGTGGGGGGACGAAGTCGAGCAGATTTCCATCATCAATCCCATCAGCGGCGAAACGATTTCGAAACACCCCGAGGTTTACATCTATCCTGCGAAACACTTTGTGACGAGCGAAGATCGAATCACCAACGCGGTGCGAATCATCCGCAAGGAGTTGGAGGAGCAGCTCGAAAAATTCAAGGCGGAGGGAAAGATTCTCGAGGCCCAACGGCTCAATGCTCGGACCCGATTCGATCTCGAAATGCTGCAACAGGTCGGTTACTGCCCGGGGATCGAGAATTACTCTCGCCCCCTTTCAGGAAAACCTCCCGGGGCAACCCCCGACACGCTCTACGATTTCTTTCCCAAAGATTTTCTCCTCTTCATCGATGAATCGCATGTCACGATCCCGCAAGTGCGGGCCATGTATGCGGGGGATCGAAGCCGCAAAACCACGCTGGTCGAACACGGTTTTCGATTGCCCTGCGCCTTGGATAATCGACCTCTGCGGTTCGAGGAATGGGAAGAGAAGATCCATCAAGTCGTCTTCGTCTCCGCCACGCCGGCCGACTACGAGCTGGAAAAAACCGGCGGGGAAGTGGTCGAGCAAGTCATCCGTCCCACCGGATTGCTCGACCCGGTTGTCGAGGTGGTCCCGGCTCAAGGTCAAGTGATGCACCTGCTCGAACAAATACGGCAGCGGGTCAAGATGGGGGATCGGACCTTGGTGACAGCCCTCACCAAGCGATTGGCGGAGGACCTCGCCAATTTCTTTACCGATCACGACGTCAAATGCCGTTGGCTGCACAGCGAACTGGATGCTTTTGAACGGGTTGAGTTGCTGAGGGAATTGCGCGACGGACGATGCGACGTTCTGGTCGGCGTCAACTTGCTTCGCGAGGGCCTCGATCTGCCTGAGGTTTCGCTGGTAGCCATACTCGATGCTGACAAGGAGGGCTTTCTGCGAAGCGAGACCTCGCTGATCCAAACGATCGGACGGGCGGCCCGAAATGCGAACTCCAAGGTTATCCTGTACGCCGACAACATCACCGCTTCGATGCAGGTGGCGATCGAAGAAACACGTCGCCGGCGCAAACGCCAAGAAGAGTACAACGCGACCCACGGGATCACCCCCGAGACCGTCAAGAAAGAGATTATGGCGAGCATCCACGAGGCAGCGGAAGCTCGCAAACGCGCTCGAGACATCGTGCGGCGCGATCCGGCTGCCGAAATCATCACCGAGGCTTACCTCAAGAGCCTCGAGGAGGAAATGCTTGCGGCTGCGGAGAACCTGGAGTTCGAACGGGCCGCCGCGCTCAGGGACAAAATTATGCGATCCCGGGAACGCTTGGGGGAACCCGCGGAATCGGATGGCGAGGGAGGAGACCGCGTTGTCGGGACCAAACAGCGAAAACGCTCTGGCTCTTCCTCGCGCGGAAAAATCCCCCGCCGCAAATAGCCGACCGCGCGACGGCTAACCTGGGTTGAGCGAGCCAACGCGTGGGAGTAGGCTATCCGGCTCGCTTAGAATACTGAGAATCGCACCTCCCTTCCCCCGATCCGAATATGACCGCCCTCGACCGGAAGACTCCCCTTCATGCTTGGCATACCAGCCATGGCGCGCGCATGGCCGCATTCGCAGGCTACGACATGCCGATCCAGTATCAGGGTATCGTCGCCGAACACAATGCAACTCGAACCGGTGTCGGCGTTTTCGACATTTCGCACATGGGAAGATTGCGATTCGATGGCCCGCGCGCCGACCAGCTGCTCGATCATCTCCTCACCCGCCGCGTCGTCGATATGCAGACAGGCCAAGTCCGATACTCCTTGGTATGCAACGAAGAAGGAGGCATCCTCGACGACGTGCTGGTCAGCTGCCTGGAAAGCCCCAGCGGCAAGATCTACTTTTTGCTCGTCGTGAACGCCAGCAACCGCGACAAAATCGTCCATTGGATGCAACCGCACCTGGCCGACTTTCCCGATGTCGAATTCAACGATGTCACCGATCGCACCGCGATGATCGCTGTCCAAGGTCCGAAAGCGATCGAAGTCTGCAGCCGCTTGCTGCCAGCGTCGGCTCTGCAACTGGGATATTACCGAGCCAGAGTAACCGAACAGATGTCCAAGCCCTGCATCGTGTCGCGAACCGGATACACCGGCGAAGATGGCTTTGAATTGATCGTGCGGTCCGAAGATGCGGAACGCGTGTGGGAAAACCTCCTCTTGGCCGGACGCGAGCACGGAATCTCCCCAATAGGACTCGGGGCCCGAGACACCCTGCGATTGGAGGCGGGCATGCCTCTTTACGGACACGAACTGACCGAGCATATCGATCCCTACACCGCAGGTCTCGCATTTGCCTGCAACCTCAAGGATCGCACATTCATCGGACGCGATGCGCTGAGCGAAAAGTCCAGCGCTCCGCTTCCCGCGCGCCGCGTCGGCTTGATCGTCGACGGACGACGCGCCGCTCGCGAAGGTGCCGACTGCTTCGATCTGGACCATCGTCCTGTCGGCACCGTCACCAGCGGAACATTTTCGCCGACGCTGCAGCGCCCGATCGCCATGGCCTATATCCAGTCCCAAATCGCTCAAACGGGACAACCCCTGGAAATCGATATCCGAGGAACGCGCGCCAGTGCGACCATCGGTGATTTACCCTTCTATCGCCGCCCCCAATAACCCGCCACGTATCGCAACCATCGACACCCCTTTTCCATTCATCGAGAAAACCCATGCCGATCCAACCTGAAAACCTGAAATACTGCGAATCCCATGAATGGGTCACTCCCCCGGATGCGTCCGGGTTCGCCACCATCGGGATCTCCGCATTCGCAGTCGCACAACTCAACGATATCGTCTTCATGGCGCTACCCACCGTAGGCCAAAACTTGACCGCCGGCCAGGAATTCGGCGAAGTGGAAAGCGTGAAGGCGGTCTCTCCCATGTATAGCCCCGTCAGCGGACAGGTCGTCGAGGTTCATTCCGAGTTGGTCGATCACCTCGATCGATTGAACCAAGATCCCTACGAAGACGGCTGGATTATCAAGGTCAAACTCTCCAACCCCGGCGAACTCGATGGATTGCTCGATTACGCGACCTACCAAAAGCGGTGCGCTGAACAAGGTTGATGCAGGCATGCCATGACCCACCCAAGCCCACAAGCCGATGTGGTCGTGCGCCGGGACCCCCCCCTCTCGGGTAAAGAGAACATGGCGATCGACGAATCCGCTCTCGCGGATGCAAAGCCCGGCGATCCCATCCGGATCCGGCTCTACCAATGGAATGAACCGACCCTGTCCCTGGGGCATTTTCAAGACCTCGACCAACTGAAAAGGGACCCGCAAACCGCAAACTCGCCCCGTTTGCGCGAAATCCCTTGGGTGCGACGAAAGACCGGTGGCGGCGCGATCCTCCACGACCGAGAGTGGACCTACAGCATCGTGGTTCCTGAGAGAACCGATCGCTCGGGACAAGGGCATAGCGACACGCTGTATCGCGCCATTCATGAATCGATCCGCGATGGGCTCCTCGACTCGGGATGGCCGGCCAGCCTGTCCGAAAGTTGCACCTGTCCGACCGCGAACCGGGGCGGCGCCGAATCCTTTTTGTGTTTCCAACGACGCTCCCCCGTCGATATTGTGGTGGGCGAGAGCAAGGTTTTGGGAAGCGCCCAGCGTCGCCACCGATCGGGATTGCTCCAGCACGGAAGTGTGCTAATCCATGGTTCTTCGGTCTATCCCGAACTCCTGGGGTTGGAACAACTGCGAGCCACCGGCGGGATAGCCCCCGATTGGCCGGCGTGGATCGAGGCATGGATTCGTCGGGGTCTGCGTCGTGCGGTCGATGTCGAATGTTAAGATTCGCTGTTGAAAATCCGACTCGATCGGGTACCATACATAAGGTGTTTTGACAGGTTCTGGCTCAAGTTATCCTGATTGATTTGAGAGGTTTCTTCTCCGCCGCCCGACCTTATGGAATGCGTATGAATTGCGCTGAGGTTTTGACGTTTCCCAATTGCTAGGCTGGTTTTGTAGTCGAGGGGTGGTCATGCAAGTGTCGTTGAAGGTTCTCTCGGGTAATCACGAGGGAAAAGTCATCCAAATCAAGGACGAAAAGTTCCTTGTGGGACGAAGTGATTCGTGCCAACTTCGCCCGAAAAGCGATTCGGTTTCGAGAAGGCACTGTGCGATCGTCCAGAAAGATGGTCGCGTTCTTCTGTTGGACCTGAAAAGTCGCAATGGGACGTTCGTCAACGAAAAGCAACTTTCTCCCGACAAGGCCAAGATCCTCAAATCGGGCGATAAGATTCGGATCGGGCAATTGGAATTCGAGATCGCCATCGAAGTAGGATTGTCCGGAGTGAAGAAGCCGGAGGTCAGTTCCGTCAAGGAAGCTGCCGAACGCTCTTCCGAGCAGAAGTCGATGCTCGATTCCCGAGAAAGTTTCGACATCGCGTCGTGGTTGCTCGAGGCCGATCAGATCGATCGTCGCGTCCCCACTCTGGATCCGGAAACCCGGCAATTCCGAGCCGAAGACACGACCTTCGTGGAAGTCGAACAACTCGATTCCGACAAATCGGAACAACCCGAGTCCGCGAGTGCCAGCGGTGAGTCAACCGAGGAATCCAAGTCCGAGGATACCAAGGCGAAGCGACCCGACAAGAAGGGCCCGATCAAGCTTCCCAAGGCGAGCACCGCACCGGTAACCAAGAACACCAAAGAGGCTGCGTCGGAAACTCTGAAGAAGTATTTCGGCGGCCGCTAACGTAGGACTCTCCCTGCTATGCCAGATCGCCGCAAGGAGCATCGAATCGGAGCGGCGATGTTTCAATGCAGCGGCTTCGTTCTGTGCGTGTTTCTCATCCTGCCTCGCGCGGGCGCCCAGCAGCAAACGCTCATCCTCGACAATGGCTTTGCGATTGGACCAGGAGCGCTGAGCTACAAAGCTGGGCTCGATACGCGTGGCTCCGCCGAAAGCAATGAGTTCGCCCAAGCGGCGAAGGTAGCGTACATCGATGATGGCTTGCGATGGACGCACGTCAGCGAGAAGCGTGCCAAGCGACAACCCGAGGAGACGCCCGATCCACTCAAGATCCGGCATCGCATCAACCCCGCGGAAGTCTGCCGGAACGATGCGATCATCGCCGGAGGCCTCGGCAGCGCCTATTCCGCGACCCCGTTCGACCCCTTTGGTCGTCGCATCTACTCGTTTCAGAACCTCAACAAGCAAATCGTTCAGGGAATCACCGAGATCAGTCCGCAGTACGTGCGCATTCAGGCTCTCGAAGGTAACACCATTCAAACCTCCGTGACGTGGGACATGCGCGTCGCGCTGTCGGCGATTCCGCCCCTGCAGCTGCGCGACGTTCTGGTCCGCAATGCAGATCCGAACCGCGCCCAGGACTGGCTCGATATCGTTTCTTTATACATCGGTGCGAAACGCTATATCGAAGCCCGAGAGATGCTCGTTCGAGCCATCGGCCGGTTTCCAGAATTAGAAAAAAGCCGAACGCTGCTCAAGCAAATCGATCAACTCCTGGCGAATCAAATGTTCGATGCCGTGATCGTCGCACAGAACGCGGGCCAGCACACCATCGCGGAACGCATGCTTCGCTCTTTTGACGCCAATACCGTTTCGATCGAAACCCGTCTCAAGATCGATCGCAGACTGGATTCGGTCGCCGCCAGCGCCAAGGAATGCGATCAGATCCTCACATGGCTGAAGGAGGATCTGGGACAAGTCGCCGATCCCGCATCGAAGGCGGATTTGCTCAAGGAAGTCGATGAGATCGCTCGCTATCTCAATGCAGATACGCGCGGACGCTTTGCCGACTATGTGCGATTGCGAAGCGATGCGGAACTCAATGCCGAGCAACGTGCAGCCCTCGGCATGGGAGGATGGCTGTATGGTCCCAATTTCGCCGAGAAGAACTTGTCCATCGTCCGATCCGGATACATCGCTCGACGAATCATACAGGATTACCTCGCGTCAGCGCGTCGCAACGATCAACTGATCAACGAACTGAGCAAACTCGAATCGGGCACTCCGAGGTATGTCTCTCGCATCCTCGCCAATATGCCTCCCCCTCTCGCGACCGACGAGTCCCTCGCCGCTACGGAAGATATCGTCCTCTCATCGGAACAAAATGAAACCGTCACGAAACCGATCCCTGGACGCTTTGTGATCGAAGTTCCCGTGGGAGGAGCGATGCGAGGCAGTTCCGTTCGCTACCTGGTACAACTGCCACCCGAATACAACCCTTATCGGCGATATCCCTGTGTCTTGGCCCTGGCGAGCGAAGAGCTTTTGTTTCAAGACCAACTCGATTGGTGGGTCGGTTTGGACCGTTCGCAAGTCGACCTGCCTTGTTACGGCGAAGCCGCGCGACACGGTTTCATCGTGGTGGCCCCTGAGTGGAACATGGCCAAGCAACCGGTGTACAACTACACCGAAAATGAACAGGCCCTGATCTTGGCCTCGCTGCGCGATGCCATGAAACGTTTCAGTATCGACACCGATCGCGTATTCCTCTCCGGGCATTTCATGGGAGCCGATGCCGCCTGGGACATGGCCCTCGCTCATCCGGACTTGTGGGCAGGCGCGATCATCATCGGCGGCATCGCTAAGAAATTCATCATCCAATACTGGCCGAATTCTCGATACGTGCCCACGTACTTTGTCAACGGCCAGTTCGATGGTTCCAACCCGATGCTTCTCAACGGCCAGACATGGGACAACATGCTCTCGGATCGAAACATCGATACCATGGTCACGCTCTATCAAGGACGCGGCCACGACCACTTCCAGGAAGAACTTCCCCGGATCATCGATTGGATGGAGCTTCCATCGCATCGCCGCAATTTCACTCCCGAAAAATTCAAAGTGGTCAGCAGTCGGGCTGGAGACCGCTTTTTTTGGTGGTTTGAAACCAGCGAACTGTACCCCAAGCAACTCGTGCACCCCCTGATCGACCCCCCTGCCTGGAATGAGTACGAAATCGAAGCAGCACTGAACAAGGAGAACAATGCTGTACGAATGTCCAAGGTTCCTGCCGATCGCTTTACCATCTGGCTTTACGAAGACATGGTGGACTTCACCCGCAAGGTTGCGATTGATTCCAAGGGTTCGACCCAGAAGATCGATGTTGCTCCGAGCGCGCAAGTCATGCTCGAAGACGTTCGAGGACGGGGGGACAGGCAGCACCCCTTTTGGTATCGTGTGGATATTCCGATCCGAGATTCCGGACGGTAGTTTTTGTCCATGGCTCTCCTACGATATTTTCCAGATGGAACGCATTCTTGTTCTAGGCGCTCATCCCGACGATGCCGAATTCTTTGCAGGCGGCCTGCTGTCGGCCCATGCCGAGGCAGGGAGCGAGGTGTCGATCATCAGCGTCACCAACGGCCAGTCGGGACATCACCAACTGCCCTCCGATCTGCTGGTTCAACGCCGACGCCGCGAAGCAGCGGCGTCGGGGGCGATGCTCCGCGCCTCGTACGTTACCTGGGACTTTCCCGATGGCTATCTGCAACCTAACCTCGAATTGCGCGAGGCGATCATCCGAGCGATCCGCGCATTTCGGCCATCGCTGGTCCTGACGCATCGCCCCTTCGACTACCACCCCGACCACCGTGCCGTTGGCCAAGCCGTGCAGGACGCGTCCTACATGGTCATGGTGCCCAAAGTCGCACCCGGACACCCGACTCCCGAAAAGGAACCTGTGGTCGCCTATATGGTCGATCTGTTTACGCGTCCCTGTCCCTTTCGAGCCGACGTCGTGATCGATGTCAGCTCCCACCTGGAACGCGTGATCGATCTGTTGTGCTGCCATGAGTCCCAGTTCTTCGAATGGATGCCCTGGATCGACAAGGTCGAACACACGCTCCCTCGCGACAAGCAGGATCCCAAAGCCATGCGGCATTGGTTGCGAACTTGGTATCTAGAACGCACCGACGCACGCCTGGAGCGTTTCTGGAAACCTGCTTGGGACGGTCCTCCGCAATTGATCGAGGCTTATGAGCTTTCCGAGTACGCAGGACGAGCGTCCAGCGACCGGCTCGATCGACTGTTTCCCGGTCGCAGGACGGTTTAACTCGGAAGGAACCGGCCATGCAGCAGCTCGCGATACTCGATTTTGAAACGGCCAATCATCAACCCGGATCGGCGTGCCAACTCGGTGTGGTACTGGTAGAACCATGGCGCGTGGTATCGGAGCATCAGTGGCTTATTCGACCGCAGCGGATGTACTTCTCTACGCGGTGTATGGAGGTGCACGGGATCACTCCTCGCGATGTCATGGATTGCCCGACATGGGATCGTATTTGGAGCGAGGTGCAGCAATTGCTGGATGGCTCGGTCGTGATCGCTCACAACGCGGGGTTCGATGCGAGGGTCCTGAGTTCGACATGCCAGGCTTACGACATTGCGATCCCTCCCCTGGACCTGCAATGCACCCGATTGGTCGCAAAAAAATCATGGCCATCGCTCCGTTCGCATGCCCTCGCCTCGATGGCGGAGAAGCTGGAGATCGAATTTCGGCATCACAATGCGTTGGAGGACGCAAGGGCTGCCGCCACCATTCTCATCGAGGCGGCTCGATTGGCCGATGCGAGCGATCTGGATTCACTCGAAGACGCGCTCGGCTTGACTCGCGGCCGAATTTGGTCCGATCGCATTCGAACACCCCGATCCATTCGCCGAAATCGACTGGATCGAGTCGCTGAACCCGACCAACGCTACGAACCTCGCGTCTTCCGGTCCGACGGCGCCCCAACCCAATCCGCCCGCATCCGGCATTCGCGCCACTGCGCCGATGAGATTTTGGCATGCGTCCAAGGGGCCCAGCCCTTGGCGGGCAAACATGTCCTTTTGGTCCACAGCTTGCTGGGGATGGACAGGGAGGATGCGATCGGTTTCCTGCAACAACTCGGCGCCATCGTCCAGCAAAAGATCAATCTTCAGACCCAATACGTGATCTTCGGTACCCACAACGCGTCTGCGTCCCTATCCCCAAGCTTGCAGGTCGAGTCGGGAACATCGCTCGACATCGCGGAACGCCAGCGACAAGGCCAACCGATTCGGATCCTGACGCAACGCCAACTGTTGGCGATGATACCATCCGGACTGGCCATCGCTCGAGGAGATGTTTGATGAGCGACATCCAAGGTGGACGAGTCGTCGGCATCGGAACCGATATCATCGAATGCGTTCGCATCGCTCAGATGATCGAAAAGCATGGCGAAATGTTCCTGACCCGCGTCTTCACCGCGCGCGAAATCCAATATTGTTCCACGCGCCGTGCCGCCAAGGAACACTACGCGGGTCGCTGGGCAGCCAAGGAAGCAGTCCTCAAGGTGCTCGGAACCGGATGGGCGCGGGGAATCCTGTGGACGGATATCGAGGTCGTCAACGAAGTATCCGGCGCGCCCGCTATCCGTCTCGAAAACCGGGCTGCGGAGATCGCAGCCGAACGCGGAATTCGAAATGTTCAGGTTTCCATCTCGCATTGCCGCGCCTATGCGACCGCGTTCGCCGTGGGGACCGATTAACAATCGGCGCCGATTCACAAGCAACACTCGAAACCAACGCTCGTACCCTTCCACCTCGAAACCTCGCCCCCCCGGAAACTGGAGAAGAGAACCGAAACCATGACCCAAGCGAAAATGATGGCTGGCATCCCAGCGCTCAATGCGGGCTTGTACCGCACGATCCGTTTCTTGGTCGGAGACCCCGCTGTCTACATCGAACTGTCCGACGGCAAGTCGCAACCGTCATCGACGTTGATCCTCCGCGATATCGAGATGGATCGCGCTCGACAACACGCTCGAGCGGATCGCGTCGCATGCCCCGCTGATTACGCACCCGCATCCGGCCTGTCCGGTGACCGGGAAACCGCCACCGCCCAGTCGGCCGCCGAGTTTTTCCTTCGACAGGGCATCAAGCAGGTCACCGTGGATCGCTCGTTGCCCATGATCTACTTGGAAATGCTCCGCCGAGCCGGCATCCATGCAACGTGCGACCTCGAATGGGGCGTGCTCGAACGACGGATGAAGGATTCTCAGGAAATCGAATTTCTTCGTGCAGTCCAAGCCACGACCGAACAAGTGATGGAACTGGCCTGCTCGACCGTCGCCAAGGCTCGCGCCGACGAGAAGGGTGTACTCCACCACGAAGGACAAACCCTGACCAGCGAACGGCTCCGCACCCTTATCGACATCTGGCTGCTCGAACGGAACTGCTCGAACCCCGGCGCCATCGTCGCGGGCGGCCCGATCGGCGCGGATTGCCATCACCACGGATGCGGACCGCTGCGCACAGGCGAACCCGTGATTGTGGATATCTTTCCTCGATGCAAAGAGAGTCTCTACAACGGCGACTGCACCCGCACGGTTGTCCACGGCGACATTCCCGAAGAAGTTGCACGCATGCATGCCGCAGTTGTCGCCGCGAAGAAAGCCGCCACCCTGGCAACACGCGCCGGCGTGACCGGCGATCAAGTGCACCAAGCCACCCTCCAAGCGATCGAAAACGCCGGCTACGCGATGGGGTTGCCTCCCGCCAACGCGCCGGACTCTTTCTGCAGCATGCCGCATGGCACCGGACACGGCTTGGGATTGGAAGTCCATGAACCGCCTTTGTTGGCCGTCGGAGGCCCCGCGTTGCTGGTCGGCGATGTGGTCACCATCGAACCGGGACTTTACTGCAAAGCCTGGGGCGGTGTCCGCGTGGAGGATGTCGTCGTCGTCCGCCAGGAAGACTGCGTGAACATCAATCGCTTGCACGAAGGCTTGTGCTGGCAGTAGCTCGCGACGGCCGCGATCAAACTGAGCCAGCCATTTCGAGAAAAACTCTCGCCAAGCCGGGATCGCCTCCCAACGCTCGAGTCAGCAACCAACGCTGCGGCGCATGGCGCGCCATGCGATCCCGAAATCGTGCGCGAAGCTGATCCATCAACTCCCCCTCAAAGAGCAAATGAGGCTGAACGATGATCGTATCGCAACCCGAGGCTGCGGCGAGGTCGAAAAGCTCATCCACGTTCGGCGAACCGCCTGTAAAGAATCCGGTCTCATACCAAGCCACATGGTGGCGACGAGCACAAGCCATCTGAGTCAACGTCCGCATCTGCGTCAACGCCTCCGGATCACTCGCTCCTCGTCCCACCATCGCCAGGCCAATGGTTCCCAAGTACGTAACCGGCAATTCACAGGCGGCTTGACAGGCCCCGGCGCGCGCACAATGGCCTTCGGGACAGCCCGCTGAAAACCCCCGCAGGCCGATCTCTTCATAACGAGTCTCCGATAGCTCCAGCACGCAACGCCCGGTCCCTAATGGCGGGCTTTGCCCCAGAACCTCGATCCCAAGCTTCGACGCCGCGGCAGCCACTGCATCGGGGATGTCCGACTTGGCATGGCCCGCCGCGAACAGCAGCACCGGTACCACCTTCACACGGCGGAGACCGCTCGCCGCAACACGCTCGAGCGCTTCCTCAATCGATGGCTCCGCCAACTCCAAAAAAGATTCGAACAGCGGTGCGCCGGGAGCCTGCTGGCGCATCGATTCCACCAACTGTCGCAGTTGGTCCGCACCCGCGGCTTTCCGCGTGCCATGGCCGACGACAAGAATCGCGGTATCCGGTTCGAACATCACTTCGGTGCAGCCCCTTGTAATGATGGCTATAGGTTTGCGGGATCAAACCACTTCAGACTAGGGGGTCTGGAGGGGCTGGGAAAGACAGACGGGATCGAATAGACGGATTATGAGGACAGATCCGGTTAGGCAAAATAGCGATCCGGGTTTGGGATTCGAAATGAGGGAAAAAGTCGGCTTTTCCTAAAGATCAGTCTCGCAACGACTTGCAAGCAGTATTTCTCGTCCCATTCTTGATTCTCATTTGATACCGAGCGAGCTATCGACAAAAATAGAGTGAATTGTTTTTGGAATTTCTCAAGTTTCGACCAGGCGTTTAGGTGACCACCTATGAATCGACGCGCTATCCAACGTCAGGTGTTTCTCGCTGCCCTCCGAGCCACAGGCTTGTCGTTCGCAGCCTGTGCGGCAACGGCGGCACCCCTCGCCGCGCAGGAATGCCCCCCCGCTGTCTCGTATCGCCTGCAAAGCGAAACCGTCTACGAACAAGTCCCGGTGACGCGGAACCGAATCGAATATGAAGATGTGATGGTCGAGAAAGAGGTCGTCTCCTATCGCCCTGTCACCGAAACTCGCGTGGAAAAACGGCAGTACTCGGTTCGCAAGCCGGTGATCGAGACCTCCACGGTGAACCAAACCTATACCGTCTACAAGCCGGTGACGAAGGTCGACTATGTCGATGAAACCACCATGGTGACCGAGACTTCGCAGGTCGAGCAAACCGTGACGACCTACAAGACCGTCACCGAGACCCAGTACCAAACACAATACGTAACGGTCCAAAAGCCGGTCACTGAAACCCAGGTCCAAGTACAGAATTATCTCGTGCAGCGACCGGTCACCGAGACGACCTATCAGACACAGCAATACACGGTGCAACGTCCCGTGACGGAAACCACCATGCAGACGCAGACGGTGGCGGTACAGCGTCCTGTGACCGAAACGGTCATGCAACAGCAAGCCTACACATCGCTGATGCCGGTCACCACGTATCAGCCGACGACCGTAGATGCGGGTGGTTATGTAGCCCAGCAGTACATGCAACCGGGAGATGTCCGTTACGTCCTTCGATGGCAACAACCCAATAGCGGAATCAACCCCGTTACGGGACAACCCGTCTATCAGCGCGGCGGCCTTGCTTGGGTTCCTTATTCTGCTCCCGGCCAAGCCTTCACCCAACTCCAGTATCAACCCAACTACCAGCAAGTCGCTGTTCCGCAAACCAGCTACATGCCCCAGACCAATACGGTTCAAGTCCCGGTCACTTCCACCCGAATGCAGACGGAATACGTGACCCAGCAAACCCCCGTCACCGTCCAACGCATGCAGGCGGAAGTCGTCCAGCAGCAAGTCCCAGTCACGACGACTCGCATGCAAAGCGAAATGGTTCAACAGCAAATCCCCATCACGACGACTCGCATGGAAAATCAGGTCGTCGCCCAGCAAGTTCCAGTGCAGGTGCAGAAGACCATCCCTGTCCAAGAGAAAGTCGTCGTCCCGCAATCGGTCCAGAAACCGGTAACGCGCCGCGTCGCCAAGGAACGGATCGAATATGAAGCCGAAACCGTGGTCCGGCCTGTCTCCGTGCAGCGGGAAACCTACAAGATGGAAGTCGTCACAGAGGATGTCCCGATTCAATCGACGCGGATGGAACGCGTCGTGCAAAAGGTTCAAGTCCCTCAGCGCGTAGCTCGGACCGTGCAAACGACCGAGATGCAACTCGTTCCACGAACCGTCACCCGTCGCGTCCCGGTCGACATGTACGGCAATGTGATTTTGGAATCGGCACCTGCAACCCTCGCCCCCAATTCCTCATCGAGTTCGATCGTTCCCTCGGAGACCAGTCCGTCGGCAGAGACGCCTCGTGCGGCCAAGAAACCTGCAACCGAATCCGGTGAGCTCCCCCCTCCTCAGCCCAAGTCCAAGAACGGCAAAGAGGAGAACGCGGAATTGACGATCGGTTCCGCGGATGGGGATAGCGAAGCGGCTCAGAAGCCGACCATTCCTTCCCCAAGCACGGCGCCCTCCGGCGGCGAAAGCAAACCTGAGAGCAAGAAGCCTGAAGCGGCAGCGAGCACGGAAGAGCCCAAGCGGATCAAGACGCAGTCGGAAGACTGACGCGATGGGTGGCTCTAGGCCAGCAATTCCTTGATCACGCGGGCGGGCTCAACCCCGGTCAGACGCAGATCGAGTCCTTGGTTCTTGAACGTGAATCGTTCGTGGTCGATGCCCAACAGGTGCAGAATCGTTGCGTGGAAGTCCCGGATGTGGACCGGATCCTTGACAATGTTGTAGGAGAAATCGTCGGTCTCGCCGTAGATGGCTCCTCCCTTGATGCCGCCGCCCGCCATCCACATCGTAAAACATCGCGGGTGGTGGTCTCGACCGTAATTGTCTTTGCTCAACCCCCCTTGGGAGTAGATCGTTCGGCCAAATTCTCCTCCCCAAATCACAAGGGTTGAATCCAGCAATCCTCGCTGTTTGAGATCGTTGATCAAACCGTAGGTGGCCCGATCGACATCCTTGCATTGCGACGGGAGCCGAGTTGAAACGTTCCCATGGTGATCCCAGTTATTGAGATAGATCTGGACAAAGCGGACATCGCGCTCGACCATGCGCCGCGCGAGTAGCACGGAGTTAGCAAACGTTCCGGGCTTGGTTACCTCGGGACCATACAGGTCGATGGTACTCTGCGGTTCGTCGGAGATATTGGTCAGGGCCGGGACGCTGGCTTGCATGCGGAAGGCGAGTTCGAATTGCTGGATCCTGGTGTGAATTTCGGGATCCCCGACGGCTCGAAAATTCATCTCGTTGAGAGACTTGAGCCCATCGAGGGTCTTGCGTCGCAATTCGGAAGATACGCCGTTCGGGTTATTGATGTAGAGAATTGGATCGCCGGCCGATCGGAAGCTGCAACCGGCGTGTTCGCCTGGCAAGCATCCCGAGGACCAGAGGCGCGCCGAGATGGCCTGGATCTGTTCGGTGTTGGAGGGCTGGGCAACCAGGACGACAAAGGTGGGCAGGTTGCTGTTCATCGATCCGAGCCCATACGAGAGCCAGGATCCGATGCAAGGGCGACCGGTGACCATGTTGCCGGTCTGCATCAGGGTGATCGCCGGCTCGTGGTTGATGGCTTCGGTGTGCATCGAGCGGATGAAGCACATGTCATCGACAACCTTCGCGGTTTCAGGAAGCAGCTCGGAGATCCACATTCCCGACTGTCCGTACTGGGCGAACTTGTATTTCGAGGGAGCGATGGGAAATCGCGATTGGCCGCTGGTCATGGTGGTGAGTCGCTGGCCGTTTCGGACCGATTCCGGGAGATCCTTATCATACCAGTCGTTCATCTGCGGCTTGTAATCGAACAAGTCCATCTGCGAAGGCCCGCCGACCATATGCAGGTAGATCACCCGTTTGGCTTTCGGGGCAAAATGAGGCAGGGTCGCAAGACCGCCGGAGGATGCGTCATCCGCTGCGCTTGCCAAAGGGACGCCGAGGGCGGCCAAAGCAGCAACCCCCAGCGCATTGCCTCCCTTGCGGAAGAATTGGCGCCTTGTCTCGCTTCGAACATAGTCCTCGAACAACGGATGGATTGACGGATCGCGCATCGGGAATCGACTCATTTGGTCAGTACCTCATCCAAGTTCATCAACATGTTCACGGTCATCGTCCACGCCGCCAACTCCGCGGGATCCAACGGATCCGACGAACGGGTCGCCCCGACGGCCAGGAGTTCCTTGGCAGCATCAACATTGCTTCGAAATCCGGCGAGCAATTCATTCAAACTGGCCTGCACCACTCCCAGCTCTTCGCCGCGGAACGGGCGTCCCATCAATTGGAGTGCGATCGCTTGCATCCTCGCGACTGGATCGTTGGCATCGGGAAATTGCACCAGAGTCTTTTCGGCGAGGATTCGGGCTGCTTCGACGAACTGCACATCGTTGAGGGTCGTGAGCGCCTGGAGCGGCGTATTGGTCCGTTCCCGTTTGATGGTACACACTTCGCGCGCCGTGGCGTTGAAGACTTCCATGTTGGGCGGCGGCGCCGCGCGTTTGAGGAAGGTATACAGGCTGCGGCGATAGAGACCTTCGCCCGAATCCTGAACGTAGTAACGCGTATTGCTCTCCGGCATCGCGACCGCTTCCCATACCCCAGACGGTTGATAGGGTTTGACGCTCGGGCCACCAATCTTGCTGACCAACAGACCGCTCGCCGCCAAGGCATGATCGCGGATCATCTCGGCATCCATCCGGAATCGAGGGCCGCGGGCAAGGAATTTGTTGGTCGGATCGAGGGCGAGTTTTTCCTGCAAAACACTAGCCGATTGTCGATAGCTAGCACTGGTGACCATCAACCGGAAAAGGTTCTTGATATTCCAACCATCTTCGCGGAAGGAGACAGCCAAGTAGTCGAGCAGTTCCGGATGAGTCGGCAAGAGACCGGTGGTGCCGAAGTCTCCCGAAGACGCAACCAAGCCCGTACCAAAAATCTCTTGCCAGAATCGATTCACGTTGACGCGCGTGGTCAACGGGTGATTTTCTTGAAGAAGCCACTGGGCCAGACCGAGTCGATTCTTGGGAAACTCGGGCTTCATGGACGGGAGGATTTTCGGAGTATCGGGCAGGACTTCGCCGGCCCGTTTGTCGTACTCGCCGCGCATCAAAATGTACGCCTTGGGCGCCTCGGCTTGTTCGTTCATCACGTGCGCAACGGTTCCTCGTTGAAGAATATCCTTCTTCTCGTTGGCGAGAGCGTCGCGATGGGCAACGAGACGCTGGTGATCCGCATCGTAGGCCCCAAGGAACCATTGATAGAGCTCCTCCACTTCTTCAGCATTTCGTTCGCGCTTGCCGATCAGGTACTGGCGCCGCGGGATGGCCCCAATGCCCTGCACTTCTTCTGCGGTCAGGACCCGGCGATAGATGCGGATATCCTGCAACTTCGCGTCGGTTGTGGGGGCCGTAGCGTGACGGCGCCCGATGCGGAACGGAACAGAGGTACGAATGGTTTCGGACAATGCGTTGTGCGTAACGTTTTTCGTTTGTTCGGCACCATCGATGAAGATCTTTACCCCCTCGGCTTTGCCAGATCCATCGTAGGAGACGGTGACGTGCTGCCATCGAGAAGCAGTCAATCGGGCGCGGGAAACAACCCGGATGCCATTCTCGGGCCAGCGGGAAACGATATGGGTGCCTACCGTTCCGTTGTCCATCCAGATATCCCATCCGCGATGGGCTTCTTGCTCGTTCATCCGCGCGACGAGCGAACCACCTTGGTTGTCGTTGGCTGGTTTCACCCACAGGGAAATGCTGAACGCCTGGTCCCGCTCGAAGTCGCCGACGGGGAGCGCGGGAGCAAGGTCTGGCGCGACTTGCCAAGCGGTGTCGCTGATTTGTCCCGGCGCGAGGACGGGGTCGCGTTCGAGCGGGACCTCTCGATACTGGCCCGCGTGGACGAACGCCATCGATTTCAGATCGCCCGATCGGAGTGGGACGTGCGTCTCAAGAGCATCCTGCGCCGGGAGAGTTTGCCAAAGCAACTCGTCGCGCTTGGCCGCATCGGCAAGGAAAGCCTCGAAACCCGGTCTGGCTTGCACGCGCCGCGCGTCGACATCCTGCTGGGCCTGGGCGATCAAGCCATCGAGGGCGAAGTACCGTTCGCGGTCGGCTTCGAGCGGGACGGGAACGATGGGAGGAGTATCTTTGATGTTTCCATCCATCACTCGCTGGGTGGTGTTGTTGAAGAAAGCGGAAAACTGATAGAACTCGCGCTGCGAGATGGGGTCGAACTTGTGGTCGTGGCAGACGGCGCAGCCGACGGTGAGCCCCAACCATACTTGCCCTGTGGTTTCGACGCGGTCGCGGGCATAGAGGACCCGATATTCCTCCTCGATCACGCCCCCTTCGTTGGTGGTGATGTTGCAGCGATGAAAACCGCTGGCGATCCGTTGATCGAGAGTCGCATTCGGAAGCAAATCGCCTGCGAGCTGTTCGATCGTGAACTGGTCGAAGGGGAGGTTGCGATTGAAGGCTTTGATCACCCATTCGCGATACGACCACATCTCTCGGTAATTATCGAAGTGAATCCCGTGGGTATCGGCGTAGCGGGCGTAATCGAGCCAGTATCGGCCTCGATGCTCCCCCCATTCCTGACGGGACAATAGTTCGTCGACATAGTTTTCATAGCGTTCGGGGGACGGATCGGAGAGGACGCGATCGATTTCCTGGGGAGTCGGCGGCAGACCCGTCAGGTCCAAGCAAACGCGTCGAATCAGGGAGCGGAGGTCGGCTTCGGGCGAAGGCTCCAACCCGCGTCGTTCCAGTTCCGCAAGAATGAAGCGGTCGATCGGATTGCGGACCCAGTTCGGATTTCGGACTTGAGGAAGCTCCGGCTTGACGGGTGCGAGGAACGCCCAATGGCCTTGGTACTCGGCACCTTCAGCGATCCAGGTCTTGAGGAGTTCTTTTTGTTGCGGTGTGAGGG
>JBKDPB010000051.1:0-15149 GCA_046342615.1 Planctomycetota bacterium
GTGCCGGAGGAGCAAATGTCACTGAGTTTGGATGTTCTCGGAAAGACAGGCTACCATTTCCGAAAGATCGGAGGGTCCACCGATATCGCCAAACTCTCGGTTAGCGGCATCGGATTGCGGAGCCACACCAGTGTTGCCATCGCCATGTTCAAAGCCTTGGCAGACGAGGGGATCAATGTCCTCATGATCAACACCAGCGAACTGCGCGTGAATGTGGTGATCGAAGGCAAGGACGGTGAACGAGGTCTCGCAGCATTGCAGAAAACATTCGCCGGAGCCCTGGTGTAATCGTGACCAGCATACCGCGGCCCGACTTTATGTATTTTGATCTTGGCAATGTGCTGTTGTTCTTCGACCACGGACTGGCCATGCGATCGATGGCGAAAATCGCTGGGGTCGATCCAAAGCGGATTCGAGCGATCGTGATGGAATCCGATTTGCAAATCGAATATGAAACCGGTCTCATCACCGGGGAAACCTTCATCGAGCGGATTGCGGCCGGCTTGGGAATACCGCTCGACTCGCGCGAGATGCTGCAGGCGGCTGCCGATATGTTCATCGCCAACCATCAAATCGTGCCCGTGCTGGAGCACGTGAAGCGATTGGGGATACCGATCGGCTTGTTATCCAACACATGCCAGGCCCACTGGGAATGGATCCTGGAGCAACGCTACGCGAGCGTCGTGGACCACTTCGGTCCGATCATTCTCTCCTTCGAGGCCAAGAGCATGAAGCCGGATCCGCACATCTACCGCGTGGCCGAAGAACAAGCAGGCTGCCCCCCGGAAAAGATATTCTTTGTCGACGATCGACACGACAACGTCGAGGGGGCACGCAAAGCCGGATGGATAGCCGAACCCTTTACCAGCGCCGATCGTTTGATGGACCAAATCCGGCATTGGTAACTGCCAAAGCTCCTCTCAAAGTGTCACATCGAGGGAGAGGAGATCGTTCTCGCTATCTCCCATTGCAGCGAAGATCTCGTCCACGGCCCCGCGATTCTCCGAGCCCAGCTTTTCCGAGCCCTGCCAGGCCGTGAACCCAAGGCATGCCCGAACCGCTGCACTCGGTTGAATCGAGACAGCGCGGTCGTCCCGATGGCCGTCGATTGCGCTGGTGCCGCTGGATGTTTCGGCGAGGAGGATATCTCCATTGGCAAAACTCAAATCGACTGCGAAAAGGTTTCGTTGTTCGAGCTTGTCGATCGTCAGGATTCGGGAAAGCTGGGGTGCACGTCGCATGATGATGTCGTCCTCTCGGTGAAGTCTTTTAGGTCGCATGTCGAATGCGCCCCTAAGACTTCTTGGACGAATCATCTCAGCAACTGTCACGATCCGACGGCAAAAGTCGTTTCTTCCGCAGGGTCGATCGGTGAGGTTCGAGATCCTGTTGTCGCTTCGTTCGATAGATAATCGCCGCGAAGGCAGCAGCCAGAATGGAACTGGTGGCTTTCCAACCGTTGGATGAGTGCACCGCAGGCGGCTCGACGGATGCTGCGTCGGATTCCTCGCTCTGAGCAACGACTTCGAGAATCGCGATCCGGGCGCGGGCCGATTCCGAGTGCTCGAGGTCGCCTGAGAAAGGAGATGTCGGTTGTACGACTCCGAAAAGAGATAGCCACGGGTGGGTGGATGCGTCCTTGGGTTCATCGGGAAGGAAGCGGTAGCTCAGGTATTCTGAAAACAATCCCTCTTGATCGATCGCAAGGGAGTGCACTGCAGGAGGTTTGTCGAGGGTTTGCCCGGAAGAAGGTGCGGATCGTGAGAACCCCGCGGCCTCGCGACGGCGATCCAACGAACTGACGGATTGGTTCTCTGGGGCTGCAAGACCAAAGGTGCCCTGTGAATCCTCGGGAGCAGGTTGTTGAGCGACGGTTGCCGTGGATCGAAAGGTTGAGATCTTGGACATATCGTCCACGGTGGGTGTCCGAAACATCATCGAGGAGTTCGAAATCGGGACGAGCGATCGGACGGATTCTTCCCGAGCGGACGAACTCAACCGATCAACTTGAAACGAACTGAAGCTGACCAAGGGAGCTGCGACCGTGGAGCTAGCGGAACCGTTCAACGACGTGGCGACCCGGGTCTCGATTGCCGTCGCCTGATGATTCGCACCATTGCTGTTCAGGTGATGTGTCGCTGTGCTGACGGCATGGGTAGGCTGGCTGGCGGTATCGAGTGATGCCGATACCGATGGAGTAAGGTCCGGCGCAGATGCAAATGCATGAACGCTAGAGGTTAGAGCCGAGCTCGAAACGGCATTTCCCTCGCCTTCCCCCTGCATCGAAGCGTGGTCGCGCGCGGTCAAGCGATTCGTTTTGTTGGAAATGCTGAGAAGATCGATTTCAAGGTACATCGAATCCTGTTGTACGAACGATGCCATCGCTGCCAAGTTGCTTGCAAAAACGATGCGATTCTCGAGGGCTTCCAATCGCAGCAATCGAGTTATTTGCGGTTTCTTCATTGATTCAATCGCCTCATCTAAAGTGCGTCCAACTGGTCTTCATAGTGCTTCAGTCGTTCACGATACTGCTGTGCCGCGGGTTGGATTCCGATCGCCATCTTCTGGAAGCGAATCGAATTTTCAAACGCTTGCCTTGCAGAGTCTCGTTCGCCGAGTGACCAATTCAGCTTTCCGATCTGATGGAGGATACCGGCGAGGGTGTTCTTGGCTACGTGATCGTCTGGCGATCTATGGACCAGACGTTCTTGAAGTTCACGGGCGCTTTCCAGGGACAGCGATGCTTGTCTGTGCTCGCCTGCGGATGCATAGGCTAACCCCAGGTGACTGTATTGGATAGCAAGTTGCTGTTGCAATGCCTCATTCTCAGGCCAAAGGGTTGCAAGTCGGCGGAGGAGATTGATGGACTGCTTGAACGCATCGCTAGCTTCACTGGCTCGCGACTGTTGCATCCGAGCGGAACCTAGAGTCGCTAGTGCGCGGGATTGATCGATCGATAGCTTGATATTGTTGGGCTGGTCTTCGAGTTGACGCGAAAGAATTCGAATCGATCGGCCGGCGCCTTGGGCCGCTTGTTCCGGCCACTGCGATACCAAGGTATTCGCGAGGTTGAGCTGAACGAATGCCATGCGGCTTCCTTCAGGCTCCATCGCCTCCAATCGATCGATCGCCAGCTGAAAGTACTTGGCAGCATCCTGAACGGAACCGATTTCGGCGAGGAGTAGCCCCAGATTGTTTTCCGTGGTGGCAAGCTCCGATCGGACGTCGACCTCGGATTCCTTCAGGAGCTTCTTCTGGCGTTCCATCGCGCGGACGAAGAGCGATGCGGCCTCTTCTCTCCGGCCTGCGACCTGCAGGGCTCGCCCCCAATTATTTTCGCATATGGATCGCTTCAGCAGCAACTGTTGATCGTCCGGTTGCTTGTTGATTAACTCTTCCAGGATTTCGTCCGCCTGCTGAAACGCCTCGATCGCCTTGGGGGTGTTTCGGATTTCCAGAAGGAGTGAACCGATTTTTTCATGGGTTGATGCGAGATCCTGCCGCAAGGAGGGATCCTCGCCCGACATGGAGACGAAGCTTTCGTAGTATTCGAGTGTTTCCTCGAGCAGTTGTTTGCGAATCAAGATGGCCGATGGGTTATCCGCCAACAACTCTGCAACTCGCGATCCGAGTCGGTCCACCGCATCTCGAGCGAGCGTCGCGCTTTGTTTGGCGCGCTCGCGGTTGATGTCGGCCTCATGTTTTTGAGCCAGGAAGACCGTCGAGAGAAGCATGGAGCTAGCGGTCAGCAGGATTCCAAGAAGCGTTGCGGCCGCGACAATCTTGCGATGTTTTGAGCACCATCGCGCGAAGCGATCGATGGCCGATGGCGGCCTCGCAAGGGTTCTTTCGCCTCGCAGGACTCGGCTCAGGTCATCCGCAAACAGCTGGGCCGAATCGTACCGACGCTCCGGCGACTCCGAAGTGGCCTTCGCAATGACGGTCCACAGATCGCTCGGCAGCGAGCGGAACTTTCTGGAGATGGTTGCTCGCGGGCGAGAGAGGACTTGAAAATCGGCGATGGAATCCAGTTCGTGATGCGATTCCATCGCGCAATGGAGCAATTCCCGAAGGGTCACTCCGAGCGAATAGACATCGCTTCGTGCGTCCACCAGTGCGGATCTGCCGGCGGCTTGTTCGGGGCTCATGTACTTGACCGTCCCGATGATGTCCCCCGTTCGGGTCAAGGACACTTCATTGGGCACGCGGGCGAGTCCGAAATCGGACAGCCACAGCTTTCCTGCTCGGTCAACCAACAAGTTGGATGGCTTCACGTCGCGGTGAATGACTCCGGCTTCATGTGCAGCATGCAACCCATCCGCTGCTTGAATGCACCAAGTCACGATCGTTTGCCAATCGATCTTTTCCGTCAGTGAAGGGATTGGAGTATCCGAGGCCTGCAGGGATCGCATCCATTGGTCGAGCGACTGGCCGTCGATCCACTGCATCGCATAGTAATGGATGCCATCTTCCAATCCGAATGCATAGACCGGAACGATGTTGGGGTGGTTGAGGCTCGCTGCGTACTCCGCTTCGTTCTGGAACCGACGAATCTGGCTGGAGTTCATCGCGCTGACAAAAGGAAGCAGCTTGATAGCGACCGTTCGGTTCAATGAGCGCTGGGTGGCGCGAAACACCACTCCCATTCCGCCCCGCCCCAATTCTTCGTGGAGATTGAAATCTCCCAAACGACGACTCGTCTTGAAATCGCTTTCGGATCCAGGATCGCTGACGACCTCAGCGCGAGCAGACCCCTCGTTCGAGCCGACATCGGCTGCCATCGCGTGCAACGCCAGGAGACCGGCGACGCATTCGGCCATGGCCTCAGCGAGCTCGGGATCGTTCCGGGTGAGTTCCTCGACCGAAGGCGGAAGCCCAGATTCGAGACCCACGAGATACTGCTCCAGCAAAACTCCCAAACGAGTTCTCTGGCTCGGCGAGAGATTGCCGCCTGCGATCGAACTGATGGTGGAGGAAGTTGTGATGGAACTCATGCGGCGGGTCACTCGATCGGCAGACATGTCCCTCTAAATTTTTCGATGGCTCGGAGCCACAGCATCCGTACGTTCGTGGGCTTGCGTCCCATCCGGGTTGCGACTTCGTCGAACGAGAGCCCCTGAAGATTGCGGTAGATGATCACATCCCGGTATTCGGGTTTCAATTGGGATAGTTGCTGAACGAGTTTTGAAGCGGTTTCTCCCCGCCCAAAAATTTCGCTCGGTGTCGAGTCGCGGCCCGTCACGTTGTGGATCCATAGGTTTCCTGCGTCCGAGGTCTCGGTCGAAGGCTGTTGGGGGGCTTCGCGGCGGATGTCCCGCTTTCGAGCTTTCACATGGGTTTCGACCGCATGTCCGATGCAGTGAACCAGGATTTTGCGGAGCCAACCCATGAATTCACGCTCCGTACGGCCTCGGAAATCCCCGAAATCGCGATGGGCGGCGAGCATCGCTTCTTGAACCAAATCCGACGGGTCCAGCCGTTGCCGCAAGCGGCGATCCAGGTGGTTGGCCGCCACGACCAGCATGTAATTTCGATACAAATTCAGCAACGAGCCCAGCGACTCCGTATTCCCGCCCCGAACCTGTTCGAGAATGTCGGAAATGTTTCTTTCCTGGAAGAGCGAACTCTCACCTTCTTGGGTCATCACCGACGGCGCCCTCTCGAAGCTCTGAGCGAATTTTCTCGAACGATCCGCGATTTTTCCGCAGACCCTATAGTAATTCAGGGACGATTCAGGCATTCGGTTGTCACACCCGCGACGGGATTTTCTGGGAAATCCCAGCCGTTTCGCTACGTTTTTTGGAATTGTAGTGGGTTGTCAACCAGCGGTTTGCCCTGCGGAATGAGGCTCCGGAGGGGTTGGCAAGCCGTTCGTCTCGAGTTTTTCTGGTATCCAAGCGATCCTCATTCTTCGGATAAAATAATCGTCATCCTCGGGTCGTCCGACCTAACCCCCCATCCTCAATCCCTCCTTACCCTGAGATGGATCGGCTATGTCTTGTTGCTATTCGCCTTGGATTGCACGCGTCGTCCTCGCTTCCGCCTTCGCATGCGCCTCGCACACGGCGGCCTCGAGCGGCCTGGCGGCCGAGTTTCGGGCAGGTGCGGCTACGGTCAACATCAATCCAACCAAACAGGAATCCATTATCGCCGGAGGATTTCTGGAAGGCCGCGCGTCGACCCTCCAAGACCCGTTGTGGGTCCGAGCGATCGTCCTCGACGACGGCGCGACCCAGTTGGCGTTGGTCGTGGTCGACACCTGTATGATGCCCCAGGCGCTCGTCGATCAAGCCAAGCGAACAGCCAGCGAGCAATCCGGAATCCCGATCCAACATATGCTCGTGTCGGCGACGCACACGCACTCGGCACCGGCAGCCATGGGTTGCCTGGGAACTCGGCAAGACGAAGACTACGCCGCCATGCTCCCTGGGAAAATCGCGGAGGCCATTGTCGTTGCGCATGGTCGAATGCAACCGGCTCGAATTGGCTGGGGATCGGTCGACGATTGGGAGCATACACACAATCGCCGATGGATCCGTCGCGACGATCGAAAAGTAGTCGATCCTTTTGGAGATGCGACGGGACTCGCCAACATGCATCCCGGCTATCAAAGCCCTGATGTGATCGGTCCTTCGGGGCCTGTTGATCCCACCCTGTCGGTGATTTCCGTGCAGTCGCTCGATGGCAAGCCGATCGCGGTCTATGCGAACTATTCGCAACACTATTTCGGAACCGCTGCTATCTCCGCGGACTACTACGGCCTGTTCTGCAAATATATTTCCGACATGTTGGGTGAATCGGGAGACGGCAATGGTCCCTTCGTGTGCGCGATATCGCAAGGGACCAGCGGCGATCTGATGTGGATGGATTACGGCAGCCCCGCAACCAATATCACGATGTCCCAATATGCGGAAGCGGTCGCGCGGTATGCCGACAAGGCCCTCGATAGCATCCAATATCAACCCCACGCGGTCCTAGCCTGCGTCGAAAAGAATTTGAGACTCCGCTACCGAGTCCCGAGCGAAACGCGCCGAAAATGGGCTGAGCCGATCGCAGCCCAGATCCAAGGAGATGTTCCCAAATCGATCCAGGAAGTTTACGCGCGCGAGGCGATGATCCTTCACGAAAGACAGACGACAGAGGTCAAGCTGCAGTCGATTCGCATCGGCGATTTGACGATCGCAGCCCTCCCCAACGAAGTCTACGCTCTGACAGGGCTAAAACTCCGTGGACGCTCTCCCGCAACCCATCATTTCAACGTTGAACTAGCCAACGGCGCCGAAGGCTATATCCCTCCTCCCGAACAGCATCAGCTTGGAGGTTACACGACCTGGCCAGCGCGCACCGCCGGACTCGAAATCTCGGCGGAAACGAAGATAGTCGATGCCCTTGTCGAAGGGATGGAGCAAGTCACGGGCAAGCCGCGTCGCGTCATGATCGATGAGCACGGCCCCTATGCACAGCGCGTCCTGGACCTGAAACCCTTCGGGTACTGGCGATTGAACGATGAGGACGGTCTTGTTGCACGCAACGCCGTCGACGGGGGATCCGAGGGAAACCTGTTGGGTAGCTATGCATGGTTCTTGCCCGGTGTCGGCAGCGGCACGGGAATCGGCGAGGGGCAAGCGCTGCGACCGTCGAAATTTTCTGGCCCTGGTCAAATCAATCGCGCGGTGCACCTGGTCGACGGACTTTTCTTTGCCAATACCGACGGGATCGGGGATCGATACACGCTCTGCTATTGGTTCTGGCTCGGAGAAAAGAGCGGAGCAGGCCAACGCAGCGGCATCCTCAGCAGCGGCCCGCAGGGGGAACGACTGATCGCGGAACAAGATCCCGAGCATCGCGTGCGACTCAAGCTCGAATTGCCCGTACCCCTCGGCGCGCAACCTCGCACGGTATCCGGCTCCGCCAATTTTCTCGCCGACCGTTGGAATCACGTGGCGGTTCAGCGAACCGCCAAGCAGGTTCGTGTCTTCGTCAATGGCCGCCTCCAAAAGGAACTCGCAGTCGACGACGCGCCGCTGTTTCCCTCGACCTTGCAATGCGGAGTCAAGTTGCAAGGCAAACTCGATGAGATCGCTCTCTTCCGTGACGGATTGAGCGAAGCAGAAATCGAGGCATTGTGGAAATCGTCCGGAGTGGACGACGCGCAGATCAACATCACCGCCGAGACTGCACCTCGCATGCGACCGCTCGATCCGGAAGAAGCGAGACGTGCAATCCATGTTCCTCCAGGCTATCGCGTTGAATTGGTTGCCGCGGAACCTCAAGTAATGGATCCCGTTGCCTTCGACTGGGATTTGCAGGGTCGATTGTGGGTGGTGGAAATGGCCGATTATCCCCTTGGGATCGATGGCCTTGGAAAACCTGGCGGACGCGTCCGGGTGCTTGAGGATCGCGATCGGGACGGCACTTATGAACGTAGCGAACTGTTTGCCGATGGTCTCAGTTTTCCGACGGGGATTCTCTGCTATCGCGATGGAGTCCTCGTTACGGCCGCGCCGAAGCTGTGGTTTCTGAAGGATTCCGATGGCGATCTGCGAGCCGATCACTCCGAGGTGTTGTTTGAAGGCTTTAACGAAGGAAACCAACAACTGCGTCTCAACCACCCTCGATACGGTATCGATGGCTGGGTGTACTGCGCCAGCGGAGGCCATCATCCGGGCCATGGAGTCGGAGTCGAGATCCGCTCGTTGCGCAATGGGAAAACCTACTCGCTGGGCAGTCGCGATTTTCGATTTCAACCCGAGACAGGCGAAGTCGTTTTGGAGTCGGGGCCCTCGCAGTTTGGCCGCAATGCCGATGGCTGGGGCAATTGGTTCGGGACGCAAAACGCGAGCCCGCTGTGGCACTATGTGCTAGCCGACAGATATCTGGCTCGCAACCCGCATATCCCTGTCGAAACTTCGGTGCATCATGTTGTTCCGACCGGTAGCCCGCCGGTCTATCCCGCCAGTCCCCTCGAGAAACGCTACCACAGTTTTGAACAGTCCGGGCATTTTACCTCGGCTTGCAGCGGCATGATCTACAACGATGATTGGCTGTTCGGTTCGACACGGTCCCGGCACGCATTTACTTGCGAACCGTTTCATAATCTGGTCCAACACAATATCGTGCGCGATGAGGGAGTCAGCTTTGCATCGACGCGACCGGTGGGAGAAGGCCGAGAAGATTTTTTTGCGAGCGAGGATCGATGGTGTAGGCCAGTCATGGTGCGAACGGGCCCCGATGGTGCGCTGTGGGTCGCCGATATGGTTCGATACATGATCGAGCACCCAGATTGGCTTCCTGCAGAAGGCAAGGATGAACTCCGACCCCATTATCGACTCGGCGACGATTGCGGTCGGATCTGGAAAATTGTTCCGGATCGCAGCGTTCGAGCGTCGCCCGCTCTCGATTCCACGAACACCGCAGCCATGGTTCAGGCACTCGACAGCCCCAATGACTGGCAACGGCTTTCCGTGCAGCAATGGCTTCTTTGGAAAAAGCCGTCGGATGCCGTACCCAAGCTGGAACAACTCGCGAGTGCCAGTGCGCTCGGCGAGGTCCGATTGCAGGCGGCCTCGATCCTCGATGGCCTGGGCGCTTTGCAGGATCCATTGCTCGAGTCGCTTTTGGCAGATCCGGTGCCGGAGGTGCGCATCGGGGCGCTGCGACTGGCCGAACGCAGCAATGCGCCACACATCGTATCCCGGGCTTTGACACTCGCCGAGGATGAGCATCCGAAGGTGTTGCTGCAGTTGGCACTCTCCTGCGGAGAGTGGGACGCCCGCGCAACTGGAGCGACGCTCGCCCACATCGCAAATCGATATCCAAAAGATCCGTTTCTCATGGCCGCAGTGATGAGTTCCTCGTTGCGGCACGCAGCAGGTTTTGCACGCGCGATGGCTGATGGGGATCGGGCAGCATGGTCCGCCTATCGCGAGCCTCTGTTGCGTCAGTCGATGGCGATAAACGATATCAATACGATCGCATCGCTTGTGGACCACGAATTGGAAAACGCGATCCGTTCTCACGATGTTTCCGGCTTGGATGCCTGCGTGCTGGATTTGCAACGCATCGGTTTCTCGCTCGATGATCGATCGCTTGGGGACAATAACCCATCGCTTCGCAATGCCGTCGGGCGATTGGAGCGGTGGGCTGAGTCGACATTGAAGATGGTTCAGGCCGCCCCGAGCCCCTCGGAGGTGCAGGTGCGATCGCTGATTCCGATGTTGCGGTGGAGTACGCATCGCGGGGTTGCCGTGGACTTGCTCGCAGACCAGCTTTCTCCCCGCAATTCGGATGAACTTCAAGTCGCGATCCTCCGCGCTCTGGGGCAAAGCGGTTCGGAACATGTATTGCCGAGGGTCGCGAGTGCATTGCCGCATTTGACTCCTGGACCAGCCGCCGCCGCGATCGATGTTTGGCTGACACGCGCGGGTTGGGTTGCGGATTTGATCGACCGTCTCGAGAAAGAGGAGTTTGATATTCGCCTGTTGGATCCGGTTCAATCAGCAAGGCTTCGTTCGCACTCCGATCCAGCCCTGGCGCAGCGGTTTCAGATCCTCGTCGACCGTATTCAATCACCGGATCGCGATAAAGTGATGGAGTCCTATGGCGAAGCTACAACCTTGCCTGGAGATGCGAGTCACGGGCAAGCCGTCTATCAGAAAACGTGTGCCGTTTGCCATCGACGCGGAAGCAGCGGCGCGGGGGGCGACGTCGGCCCAAACCTCGCAAGCGTCGTGTCGCATAGCAAGGAGAAACTACTGCGAAACATCCTCGTACCCAGTGCGGATATTCAGCCCGGATATCATGCGTTCACGTGCATGCTGGAGAGCGGCGAGGTGTTGTCGGGGATTTTGGTCAGTGAAAATTCAGGTAGCATCGCGATCAAGCAAGCCAATGGTGAGATTCGGACGGTGGCTCGGAGCGAGATGGAGTTACTCCGCAACACAGGGCGTTCTCTGATGCCGGACGGGCTCGAGGGGACGATTTCCGTCTCCGAGATGCGGAACCTGCTCGAGTTTCTCCAACAGCCGATTGCACCCTGATCCAAGTAGGCCGGTCGCGCAAGAAAAAAGGTGCCAGGCCATGCCATGACACCTTTTCCGATTTGTCGCATCATTCGAAGACGGATTATCCGACCGCGACGTTGAGCGGAGCGATCTGGTACGCCCGCGATCGGAATAGGAAATCGGTCAAATTCCCTTCGTGCGGTTGCAGCCAATTCAGGCGGTTGGTTGGGATGGGACCAATGTTCAGACGATCGATATTCGTGGCATTGGTCAATTCATCAATCCACGCGTCATCGCCGGTGATCGCGGTCGCAATCAACGTCTGTCCGATCGACTTGATCATCTCTTTTTGATCGCATTTGACGACGGACGCGAATGGGAACATGTATTCCTTCGATGCGACACCGCACGAAGGTGAATTCGCGTGCACCACCATCGGTCGCAGATAGGCGCATCGTTCGCGTTCGATCAGACGAGGGCCGTAGGATGCGGTCATGTCCTCCACCCCGGATTCGCTCAAGTCTTGCTGGATCATCGACCAGGTACCGGTTGCCATCTGAGGGTTGGTGAACGCGGCCAACTGGGCGGATGGATTGGTTGGGGGGAGGGCTTCCATCGGCCCAATCTTTGCGGCCAAGGCTTCGGCGATTTCATGCGTGTGCCTCGAGGCCCAAATGCCGGAGGCATTGATGCAACCGCGTCCCGAATTGCTTGCGACACTTTCGACCATTAGATCCAAGTAATCTTCCCATTGATCGACGACATCGTCGCCGAGCAAAACTTTCGAGAAGCCGGGTCCATGAGCTTGAACGCGCGGGTTCCCGGAATATTGTTGGACCGTTTGGGCGCTGCCGAAGATCATGCTCTTGGGGCAGCGAGCCATGATGGTGGAGCCGACATCGTGTCCACCTGGGTACAGGCAGAAGGCTTCTGCGGGGATGCCCGCTTCGATGAAGGCACCGATCATTCGATAGGGAGTCCAGGGCTCCTGCGATCCGGGCTTGAGCACGAGGCCGACTTGAAGAGCGACGGCTGGCAACCAGAGGGTATGCACGCCCGGCGAATTGTTCGGCAGGACAGCTCCCAGAACTGGGGATTGGCATTGAAAGCTGACGGTGACGTTCCGTCCTTCCTCGCCGTAGCCGCGGGACAAGATGTCGAGATCCAGTCCTCGTGTCAGAGCGTCGAGGATTTTTCGCATGTTGCTGAGCACGAACGAATTCTTCTTCATGTTGCTCCGGCACATGTGTTCGGGGAGCCCCGTGCTGGCCGACTGCTGGTGAATGAAGTCGTCGACCGATTGGGTGCCGTCGCCTAGAGGCAACGTCGCGTTCTCAAAGAGATGTGCGGCTTGCTCGCATTTGTGAATCAAGTCTTCGGTCGATAGGGACCGGAGCGCTTTGCGAGCTTGCTCGCACTTGCGCATATCCATTTGGACCATGCCACCGTTGACTTGACCGATCTTGGCAATCGCTTCGCCGGTATCGAAATGAATCACATCGTAGGTGTCGAGCGACTTGTACTGCTTGCCCCAACGAAGGGGATGAATTGTGAGCATGTGCTCCTCCAGCAAAATTTTTGAATCGAGAAAGCGATATTCCAATACGGGGATCTGCAGCCCAAAAACTTAGTAGACGCCGACGGTGGTGGTCGATGCAAATCCGCGATAGGGGCGAACTCCGGAGACGCCATCCCATGGATATTTTTCGTAGGGCATCTCGCGCTCTCCCTCGTCTCGCTCCAAGAACCCAGGAACGAAGAATTCCTTGGTCATGGTGTAGAGCTTGACGCGTCCGGTTTCGCCGAAGCCGACAACTTTGTTCGAATCGTCGAAGTCGACGATTTCCACGACGGCGCGCGGTTGCGGTGCGTAATACGCGATTGTGTAATTGTCTTCATCGGTGATGGGACGCGAGCAGGCCAATCCCATGAGGGTATTCCCATAGGTCGGGGTCATATAAACGCCGCTCTGATCAGGCAAGCCACCTAGAAGTTCCTCGACGCAGAATCGAGTCCACTGCGGAGTAAACTCGGTACCACCGGAGAAGATGCCGGTGATACCGACTTCGGCAATGCTGGTTCCCTTTTCCGCCAACCCCATCGCCAATGCTTCCAAAAGCTTGGGGGTTGTAAACATGCACTTGATGCTGTGATTGGCGGTCAAAATCGTGATGGCCTGATCGATGCAATGCTTCTTGTACTCCTCCAGATGTTCCATCCAACCCTTCTTGATCAGCTTGATCACCCATCTCGGGTCGAGGTCGATGCAGAAACAGATGCCGCCGCGGTATTGGCAGAGATGCTCGACGGCGAGCCGGAGTCGGCGCGGACCGGATGGGCCGAGCATCAACCAATTCGAGTTCTTTGGAAAATAGGGATCGGGGAGCGTGTGGCTGAAGTTTTCGTAATCAATACGGAAATCGTCGATGACGACGCGGCTTTTGGGAATGCCGGTGGTGCCGCCGGTCTCAAACACGTAGGTTGGTTTTCCCAGCAAACCTTTGGGAATCCAGCGTTCGACCGGACCTCCACGAAGCCATTCATCCTCAAATTCGGGGAATTTCCGAATGTCGTCGAAGCATTTGACTTCGGTGAGCGGGTCGAATTTCAGCTCTTTCTTCTTGCCGAGCCAGAAGGGCGAACCGGTCGATTCGTGGAAATGCCACTGGACCATTTCGTACGTGTGCTGATCCAGGGTCTTCTTGGCGGCGGCAACGTGGGAAGGATCCGCGAGCCATTTAGGGGTGGTTACTGTCATGAGCAAATCAACAGGAGGACATTCAGGAGGGAGTAGGAGGAAATTCTGGAGGACCTGTCATTGTATCCGAATTTCAACCCCCGAACACAACCGCCGGGTACCCTTAGGTCTCGATCCAGCCAGTAATCAGGTCTCGCAGGGCATCGCGGGTGGTACGGTAGGAATGGTCTGCGGAATCGACAACGTGGACGCGGTGGTTTTCCCGGAGTTCGTTTGCCAGCGCGAGATCGACGTCGCGGAAGTTTGCCGACCCCTGGCGAACCTCCTGCTGGCCAAAAACCCAGAGGGTGGGCAATCGAAGTTGCTGTCGCCACGCCAAGTAATCGTACTTGTCTCCGCTGCCGTATTTGTCGACGAAGGTCCGAGCGGACACCCAGTTTGGCAGGGGAAAGCGGACTCGCATCACATGATTGTCCTTGCCTGCATCGCAGTAGGCTCGAGCGTCCTCCAATTGCTCGCGAAAGACATCGCGTTTGGCAGGGTCGCGGAGAAGGAGGTCGGTGTTCAATCGGGGAGGAGAGAGCGCAATCCAACGGTCGATTCCTGGCAGACCATGCGACAAAGCGTACCCAACCTTGACCGCTCCGAGCGAATGTGCCATGACCCCGATGCGATCCAAGCCCTCCTTTTGGCACCAGGCAATCCATCCGCCGAGATCGAGCCTCGCATCCTCGATGGTTTCGTACATCGAACCCAATCGCGCCGGCATTTCTGTCGAGCCAAAGCTGGCGAGATCATGTCCTCGTGTATTGACGATCAAAGCTCCGTGCCCTTGCTGGTGCGCGGTCTGAGCCAAGAACATCAGGAGGGTGGACGAATAGAAGTTTCCGTTGACTCCGTGCACCACGATCCAAATGGTGCGTGTTTGTTGATGGGGAGCGCAGTAGAAACCATGCAGTTGGATACCGTCCGTTGTTTTTGTATCGACGATCCGGCCGAGCATATTCCGAGGTCTCGCTTTTGATGAGTCAGGCGCGTTTCATGGCGTAGAGCTCAGCGTACGCGATCACCCAATCATCGACTGCTTTGCGGAACCTTTCCAAGTCGACTTGCCCGATTGGATGATAAAGTGAGCGGCTCATCAGTTCACGGTCAGCGATCGTCCCTTTGGCTTGCAGATCCAGGACATTGAATTCGTTCACTGGGCGGACGACGATTTCGAGGCGGCTGTACTTGTTGGTTCGGCTACTCCGCTCGATGACCAAATCATCTCGAACGCACGCGCTTCCCCAACCGGTGTCGCCAAACACTCCCTGGTACCGAAATCCCGGGAACATATCGATCAATTTCTTGACGGCGTGTTCGATGTGCTCGGAGAGTTCCAATCGATATTTGGTGTGCAGACGCTTGAGTTCCTCCGCTTCTTGGCGTTTGCGTTCTTCCGCCGC
>JBKDPB010000052.1:0-4652 GCA_046342615.1 Planctomycetota bacterium
CCGGATTAGAGGCGTATCCCCGAGTTCGATCCACGATTTGGCGGAGACACGAAAAGGTTCCAGGTTCCATTGTTCCGTCGGTTTGGCGACCATGGCGGTCAGCTGCAGAAACACTTCTTGAATGGCTGCGGTTTGAAAACGTTCTGGGGTTCCTGCAGGTTCGCGGGCCGCGTTGGCGCTCGCGTTCGCGTAACTCGCTGCATAGATTGGAACCCGCTCCACGGGGCGTGTTGGCTCCGAGGTGAAGGAATCGCCTTCTGGCGGGACCTCGGTTTGCGCGTCGGAACCGAACAAGGGCCCTTCGGATTTCAGGACGGACCACAAGGAGCCATCCGCATCGCGGCGTGTCGGTCGAGGGAGGCGATCGAGTCGACTTTCGATGAGCGGGGATTGCGGTGAATAGGGTCCCCTTCGAGACAAGGCGCCCCCACCATAATGATTTCCGCGAGGTTGCTGCGGCCGTGGTTGAGCGGGTGTAGGAACAGCGTCCTCAACGACGCTGATCCCTAGCCAACCCAGAACGCCGCTGACGGGTCCCACCTTGAGAGGTTGGTTGCCGGGAGCCTGAAGCGAGTTCCAATATTTTTGGTCTTGTCCGTACGCGGTGACGCGGTTTTTTTTGCGAGCCGGATGCGAGGGCATTTCGTCTTCGGATCCCGGTAGTCCGCCAGCCACTTGCGATTGTTCGAGTTCGATCTCCCGTTCGATCTTCGCGATCTGGTCCGCCTCATCCGACCATACGACGTCGCCATCGACCACTTCTTCACCGTGAGCGACGACCACCGAGTCGTCGGACGAGGCATTGGATGGGACCACGGCCGTACTGCTCGCCAGCTTGACCGCATCGGCAGCTGCATCGCCGGTCGCAAGGGCTGGGGCGACCCGTTGCACAGGGCTGGATCCCAGCTGCGATGTTCGAATCCATCGGAATTCGCCCGGCGGTGGCGCGATTCGAAACCACAGGGATTGTTTTCCGTCTTCAGCGCGTGTGGCTTCGCCGAGGATGGAAACCTTTTGGGATTGAACCAGTTCTGTTTGGAACAGGAGCGAATCGATCTCGGCCATGTCGCTACCGATAAAGGCTGCGACCTTGTTCACCGAGATCTCTGCGGATTTTCCGCCCGGGAGCAGGTAGACCGAGGACGATGGGATCCAGTTGTGGCTTCCCTCGGGTGGTCGAATGCCGGACCAACCATCCGAGGTTTCCACGTAGACATCGACCGCTGCGCCGAGTTCCAGAACCGCCGTTGCGTAGAACTGGGTTGCCGGCCCGCATCGCACGCTCGCCTTTGCCGTATGGACGAAGCAGCTCTTCGGATGCGCGTAGGCTTTGTGGGAAGCTGGCTGTTTTTTGGGTTCATCGGCGACGGTCGCGTTGGCGAGCGGGAGACCGAGGATGGCCCACGACACGAACAGCCCCACGACGGAATGGTTGACTCTGCGGATGGCGCTCTGTTTGGTCTGCACGATTCAGAACTCCTTTTCAAACGTTGATGGCTTATCTTGTCTTGGATGGAGCGGCCCCTGTGGCGATCAAGGCCTGCCGAATTTGAGCCGCGATGCGGGGATCGGATTCACGTTGTTCGATGCGTTGCAAATGGCGGATCGCGTCGGCATCGGCCGTCGATCCCAGCATGGCGATGGCTTTGAGCCTCGCAGCGGGATCTCGGGATTCGGCCATCCAGACCAGCCATGCGATGTGGTGGATTCCTGGGGCTTGCGGCAAGGCTTCCAGAGCTTGAAGGCGTTCCTTGGACGTTCCGCGAGCCAGGGCCATCGCCAACTCCACATGCGCTTCGCTGAACCCCTTCGATTGAAGTTCTTCGACGATCTGCGCGACTTCCTGATCCGATTCATCTTCGAGGCATTGGAGAAGCTCCCCGACGCTTCGATCGCGTTTGGCTTCGATGAGGACAGACACTTCGTTGCGATCGGAGAGATTCGCGGTTCGTGCCGCGGAAATCGTTTTGACGCTTGCATCGCTTGCGATGCGAATCCGGGTAGGTTCGCGGGGCGATGCGGCCGGCGGCCCTGTCGGCGATTCTCGTTTCGATTCGGGCTTGATCTCATCCCGGAGTTCATTGAACGGCATCGCTCGGTTGTCTTGCCCAGCGACTTGAGTACTCGCTTGGAGAGGAATCGGCGAGCCCGGAAGAGGAGGGACGGCAGGCTTGGAGACCATCGCTTCGGCGTTTTGCGGTTTGTCGCTCCCTCGCAGCAACAAGCTGCGTGTGTTCGCGAGGCTCTGGCCTTGGCCGGTATCCCCAGCGGTGTTCAGCAACGCGGACAACCGGTCTCGCCATTCGGCTTTGGCGGAAGGGCTCGAGCCGAGCCGAGCCATCACGCGGGCCGCAACCCAGGATCGCATCATCATGCCGTCGGGATCGGTGGGGTTCAACTGCTCGATGGCTGCGACAATTTCCTGTTGCCGGTCGTTGGATATGCGTGGAAATGCGGGCGAATCGCAGTGACTTTTGTGGACTTGAACAGCGACGGACCGTCGCGCGGGATCCGTCGCCTGCAATTGCTGGATCAGCAGGACCGTGGAATTGTCCACCAAATCGCCCAGCGAGACCAACGCGGCGATCGTGTCATCGTCCGTTTGGTCCGATGCGAGCCAACGTTCCCACTGCCAGCGGAGTATTTGTTGGCTCCAGGGTTCCCAGTAACATGCGACGACTCCGACGACGGAACCTAACATGAGGAGCGTCATGAAGGACTGGAGCGCGCGGGACCGTGGAGGCCGGGTCGGCTTGGGTTCCGGGCCCAGCAACCAGTCGGCATCGATTTGAATCTTCGGCTTTGACGTTTTTCGATTGCTCGGCATCAGACGATCTATGCAAGACGACCCGCGTCCACTGCTGGCGGCGACGCGCTCGTCAGCGAATGTTGGGTTCCCTATAGAAGGCCAAGGTCCAGGAATCAAGCCGAAGATGGCGGGCGAGGCAATTTGGGGAAGGGGGGCAAGCAACCGGTTGCATTTCGTGCAACCGACCTCGAGCGGTCGGTCGGGGCGCGCTTTTGTTTTGCTCGATCGTTTCTACCGTTGGTTCCGGTTCGATATCAGCATGCATCCCTATCGTGCGGATGAGCTTAAGCCTCGCGGATGAGCTTACGCTTGCGCTCGATGGTTCGTTCCGAGCGATCTGTCACGATCCGGAATCGTGATCGAGCATTTTCTTCAGTTTTCGATCGAGGGTCGACCGTTCGATGCCGAGGATGGTTGCGGCCCGGTTCTTTTGTCCCGCCGTGTGCTTGAGGGTCGCCTCGATATGTTCGCGTTCGATATCTTCGAGGGTTCGCTCTCGATAGGAGGTCGAGTGACGCGGGGTCTCCGTTGAGGCGCCAGGGACTTGGACGTGCGAGAGGGCGAGGTCTTCGGGTTCCGCGTTGGGGCCGATGGCCAGGACATGTGCGCGTTCGACGGCATTGCGGAGTTCGCGGATATTGCCAGGCCATTGGTATTCGAGCATGGCGGCTTGGGCCCGAGGACTGAAACCGATCGGTCCGTGTCCGGTTCGCTGATGAAATTGCTTCAGGAAGAAGGTCGCTAGGGGCAGGATATCGTCGGTTCGTTCCCGCAGCGGCGGGATCGTCAGTTCGATCACGCGCAAGCGAAAATAGAGGTCGGATCGGAACGCCCCCTCCTGAACCGCTTTTTCCAGATCGCGATTGGTCGCGGCGATCACCCGAACGTCGACGTGGATCGGCTTGTTTCCTCCGACCCGCTCAAAAACCTTAGCTTCGAGGACGCGGAGAAATTTGGCCTGGATTTCCAAGCTCATCTCCCCCAGCTCGTCGAGCATCAAGGTGCCTGTATGGGCCAGTTCGAATTTGCCCAGTTTGCGTTCCGTGGCGCCGGTAAAGGCGCCTTTTTCGTGACCGAACAGTTCGCTCTCCAGAAGGGTGGGAGTGAGCGCGGCGCAATTGAGGGCGATGAAGGGCCCGGAGGCTCTGGGGCTCCCGTCATGGATCGCGCTGGCGACCAGCTCCTTGCCCGTACCGCTCTCTCCTCGGATCAGGACCGTAGCCGATGTCGGCGCGACGCGTGCGATCTGATCCCGAACGCGTTTCATCGACACCGAGTGGACGACCCAGTCGACATGGCCGAGCTGCTTTTCCAGCTCGGTGATCCTTTCGCTGGAAGTCCGGAGTTTCGATTCCAGACTTTGGGCCCGCATCAGATTTCGGATCGAGACCGCCAACACCTCCGCGATGGCCAGCGTGACCTCGAGATCATCCGGAGTCAGCTCCGGCTCGCCCTCTCGAGAATAGAGATGGATGATGCCGATCGGTTTTTGATCCGAGCGGATGGGAGCTGCGATGATGCTGGTCGTGTTGAGCACATGGCTCGTCCCGTCGTTGTCGCCGCTGAGCAAGTGGGCGTCCGATGCGACATTGCGGGCCAGGATAGCCGACGGGTCTCTCAACAGGGTCGCCACCAAGCCATCGGAAGGAGGGTGATAGGCTCGACCCTCACCCACGCGAGCCGCCAGAATTGTCATCGCAAACGACGCAGCGCCTTGGGTAGCGGCGCCTGCGGACCGATCGATATCCACGCGAAGAACTCCCCCCGATCGACAGCCGATGGTCTGCATCAATCGCGTCAGCGCCAGGTCGCACGCGCCGGCGATGGAAGTTTGTTGAGCAAT
>JBKDPB010000053.1:0-22549 GCA_046342615.1 Planctomycetota bacterium
TCTCGGACTCGCCTTGGAGTTTGGACTGGTCTGGTTCCGCAAATGGCTCTGCCCATGGTTCCAGGAAGGGCGGTAAACCTCCCTCTCCGACTTTTGAAGAAGTTGTCCACATGGTCCTCGAACGGCTCGGCCGGAAAAAAAGGAATTTTTTTCCTATCTCCCTTGGCCGCTAGGGCTTGCGGAAAAACCCCGGTAAAGTCGCTGTTTTTCCTCGTTACCCGAGCCCAAGGCCGAAGACAAGCCCCAATATGAAGGTTTGGAGGCTACGGTTCATAAAGTTTTGATCAAGAAAATAGTTGACAAAGCCTTCCGGAAAGTATTTGATAGAGATGGTTTTTGGTTACGCACTCAACACACACCCGGGCTGGTTGATCCGCCGCGATTGCTAGCCGGAAGGCCTGCGGCATTTGTGGAGCCGTCAATATTCATTGATACACGACGGCTCCGCAGTTCCTTTGTGACCCCCTGATTCAGGGAACGTTTTTTTCTTTTTTGTTTTATCGAAGGGTCTTTGTTATGTCGAAGAGTGTCTTTGCTCAACGACGGGGTTTTACCCTGGTTGAGCTTCTGGTGGTTATCGCCATCATCGGCATCCTGGTAGGGCTTCTCCTGCCAGCAGTTCAGTCGGCGCGGGAAGCTGCCCGCCGCATGACTTGCTCCAAGAATGTTCGAGAAATCGGCTTGGCTGCTCTCAACTTCGAAAGCGCCTACAAGCGATTGCCTCCTGGGGTCTTGACTCCCGTCACCAGCCCCATGATGCCTGACCTGCCTTTGAGCACGCAGGCAAATCTCCACAACGGTGTCGGTCACTTGGTCCACCTGTTGCCCTACATGGAACTGCGTCAGATCTATCAGGTCTTCGAAACCGAACTGAACCTGAATCCGGACGTGACTGGAGTCGGTCTGCCCAGCGGTGATCCCGAACTCAACCGGCACGTGTATTGGTGGAACAACGACTACGGCGTTTCCCCGCCAGCACGTCCGAGCGCATGGACCGCGGCACAGAACAATCTCCCGATTCTTCTTTGCCCATCGGACATCGCCGATCAAGGTTTGGAATTCTCGATTCTGTTCGTCTTCCCACGAACCGGTGGTGGTACCGCTGCCCTTCCAGGACACAGCTTCTATTACGAGTCGACCCCGTTTGCTGACTGGCACCGAACCGTTGGCAAGACCAACTATCTCGGTTGCCAAGGCCGATCCGGCAAGTCTGGTTCGCAAGCGTTGGATCCTGCTGCTCCTGCAGGTGCCGGTCTCGGCGTTCAAGGGATCACTGCCGATGACCTCATCGGATGGTGCCAACCACGCGCCAAGACCCGCCTTCGAGACGTCACCGACGGAACGTCCAGCACGTTCTTCTTTGGTGAAGTCACCGGCCAATGGCGTCGTCCTGACCGGAACACCAGTCGCCAGATGTCGTTCTGGTGGGCTAGCAACTCCGGCCAGATCACCCGCTTCATGATTCCGAACCCAACGGCTCCCGTCTGCCCGGTTCCAATGCCTCTCGGCCACGCTTGCTGGCTCGGCTCGAACCAATACGGCGAAGGTCGTCGGTTCCACAGCTTGCACGGGTCCGGTGTTCACATGTCGTTCATCGACAACTCTGTTCGCGTTGTTCCCTTCTCCACCGACGGTCGTCTGTGGTTGCTGTTGGGTGCGATGCGTGACGGTTTGGTCGCTACCTTTGACGAAAACTAGGAAGGAAGTCTGAAAATGTTGTCGATTCGAAACTTGGTGGTTCTGTTTGCTGTCGCTCTCCTCGTGGGGTGCGGTGGCGATGCGGGATCGAAGAAAGCGATTCCCGCAGGCAACGCGGCACCCAAGCCTCCAGGGGCTGGCGCCACGGGCGACGCAGCGGCCCCGGCAACGGCGATCGATGCGGCCGAGTGAAGTTTCATTCGGCAAGAACTTCCACGACAAAAAAGAAAAGGGCGTCGAGCAATCGACGCCCTTTTTTTATTCCTCCAGAGACTGCAAAATCACTTCGTAGATCGCGTCTGGCTCCCAGTCGGAAATGTGCGGGGGAAGAAGATGCACGAAGGGACCGGCAAGGGCGAAATTGGACGTCTCGCGGTCTCCCAGAAAATACGTGTATCGAAAGAGAAAACACGTTTGAGGCTCGGAACGGTCCGGGAGCACCAACTCCCTCTGATCGATCTGTTCGATATGATGCGGAGCCATGGAAAAATGCTCCGGCTGGCTCAGGTGCAGAGCGAGCATCGACCGGGCTCGCGACTCCTCGCTTTCCCATTCCGGCTCGATCCGATCCGACAATCCTAGCTGCTTTGCGTAGGCCAAAATGCGCGGACGGAGCGCATCGTCCCCCGCCAACTCCAGCAATCGATCCACCGCGGACTGCTCGCCGAGTCGCACGAGCGCGTACGCGGCCTCGGCGCGGATACGACGATGCCCCAACTCCATCGCCTGGTTGAGTTTCCCCACCGCCCGAACATCCTCCAGCAGCGCCATCGTATGACACAACGAGACCGTCAGGGACACACTGTCAAAAAGGATCCGCTGGATTTCCGGAACGCTTTGTGAAAACCGCGTCGGGTCCTCCTCCATCGTGGCCAATCGAGCCACAACCGACCCCAACAGTCCCAATAAAGCGTCGAAGCGTTCTCTCGCAGGATGTGGTTGAACGCCCCGTTCGCTGAACAACAGATTCGCCAGGTCCAACGCGGGGGACAGAACAGCCGGGTCCGTTGAATCGAGTAGCCGGGGATAGACATCGGCGATCTGCCATCGGTTTGATTGCACCAAGGCTCCGATCGCCAGGCTTGCGTCTTGCCACGAGTGGGGTGGCGAATCCACCAACAAATCGATTCCCAAAGCGACCGCAGAGCGGACCGGATTGACCAGCAACAACTGCAGCAACCTCCCTTCGCAATGTCGCAACCTCAACGCATGGAAACGTCGGTACAGCATCGCTCCTCGGTGGGCCGCCATCGCCCGAAAGAGCGTGGCTTCGTCTGCCCCCAGTTCCGTGTCGACTTCGCGAATTCCCTGGATCATCCAAGCCGCCAACGATTGGAGGGCGTGTTCCAGGATGCCTCGCGTCCGGTGATCTTCCTGGAGCAGATCCATGTCAAACGCGTGGTTTAGCAGGGCATCGGTGAGTGCGAGTACCGCTCGGTGGGACGGCGGATCTCTCCAGAGACGGGAACGGGCCGTGGACTTGCCGGTCTGTGGAGCGCCCGCCTCGAGGGCATCGGTAAATTGCTCCTCGCAGTCCCGCGACCATTCCAATTCCGAGAGGTTGTAATCTATTGCCATGGTTTTCCGCGTAAAACCGCCAGAGTGGATTGAACAAAGGGAGGCCCGGAAGGTATCGTAAGGCGGAAAGTCGATTGCAAGAAGACGCCACCACCGAACTGGATGAGCATGAATTCCCCTAAAGCCGAGCGATTCTCGGATCTCCACCTTTCTCCGATCATGATGCGGGCCTTGGAGAAACTCGGATGGACCGCTCCCTCCCCCATCCAGGCCGGCGTGATCCCCTACGCCCTCGAAGGCTACGACGTCCTCGGACAGGCTCGAACCGGGACTGGCAAGACCGCCTCGTTCGCCATTCCGATCTTGGAGCAATTGGACCCGCTTTCAGAAAATCCGTTTCCTCAGGCCTTGGTCTTGGTCCCGACCCGGGAACTGGCGGCGCAAGTCCATGGCGAGTTTGTCAAGCTGGCGGAAGGGTGCCCGACCCAGATCCTCGAGATCTCGGGAGGGAAACATATGCGACGCCAGTTAAACGCACTTGGCGAAGGAGTGCAAGTCGTCGTCGGCACTCCGGGTCGGGTGATCGACCACTTGCAGCGCGGCTCCCTTCGATTGGACAAACTGTGGTGTATCGTGCTCGACGAAGCCGATCGGATGCTGGATATCGGGTTCCGCCCCAGTATTGAACGGATCCTGCGGCGTTGCCCCACGAATCGGCAAACCCTGCTGCTCAGCGCGACGCTCGACGAGCGGATTCGCGAGTTGTCCAGCCGATATCTCTTCGAACCCGTGGTGGTCGATTGCTCTGAGAACGATGTCTCGGTGGAAACGATTGAACAGCGTTTCATCACGGTAGCGCCTGAAAACAAGATGACGGTCCTGTTGCAGTTGCTCGACCGCGAGCAACCTCCGCAAGCCATCATCTTTTGCAGGACCAAGATCGGTACCGCCAAACTCCATAACCGCTTGGAAAAACACTACCGCAGCAATCCGGCCAATCCCGTCCGATTGGGGATGATTCACGGCGACATGAATCAATCCCAGCGCGATGCCGTGTTTCGCGCGCTGCGCGAGGGAGAGCTGCAGATCCTGGTCGCAACGGATGTTGTCGGTCGAGGGATCGACGTGTCCTCGATATCGCATATCATCAACTACGACCTCCCCTCCGACTGCGATGATTATGTGCACCGCGTTGGCAGGACCGGTCGGATGGGCCGCTCCGGAATCGCGTTCTCCTTCGTCAGCAAAGACGAAGGAGAGCGATTGACGGAGATCGAACATCGCATCAATCGATTGCTTGAACGCGACCCGTTGTCCGAAGCGCCGGTCAGCAAGCGGGCCGTTCCGATCGCAATTTCTGCAGACACCATGCCGCGTCCTCCCGCGCCTCAATTCGGCGAAGCGAAAGTCGCAGACAAACGACCGCGTTGGAATCGGCTTCGACGAAAATCGTAACGGAAGCCCACCCTCATTGGATTCCATCGCCTTCGATCACGTGGATCGTTTGATTCCACCGCGAGATAGGCACCTCCTGCCGGATACCGCTAGGCCACTGGACCGTCAGCGTGGCGCGCGAATCCGAAACACTCGAGGGGATCCCAAAATGGAGCGTCCGTTCGCTGGTCGACGCGTAGGATCCACCGCCATAAACCTGGCGATACCGACTTTGATCCTCGAAGCTCAATACGGCGACCGTCCCAATCGCATCGCGATTGGATGCTGTGCCGATCAGCTGGACACGCAGATAACTGCCGGACGGCCGAGTGGTATTGCGAAGCATGGCGTGTTCCGAGCCAACGCGAGTGACGCAGCAATCCAGGCGTCCATCGAAATCGAAATCCGCGATCGACAATCCTCTGCCCGCCTGCGGCGTCTCAAAGAACAGGCCAGCCCCTTTCGATAATTGAAACGAGCGGCCGTCGATATTTTCAAGGACCTGGGGTCGCTGCAGACGATAACTGGCATATCTTTCGAGATGCCCGTTGATCACGAGGAGATCTTCATCTCCATCCAAATCAGCATCCAGGAAGGCGGTCCCCCAACCCACGGTCTTTTCATCCGTGGGAGCGATTCGCGCAGCGTGAGAAGCGTAGGAGAAATTCAGGTTGCCTGTATTCCGGTACAGCGAATTGATCTCATCCTCGTAGTTGGTAACCCAAAGATCAAATCGCCCATCATTATCGCAATCACCGAGGGCGATACCCATGCTCCCCTCGGGCCTGCCATAATCATTGGTTGCCGCTCCCGACCTGACCCCTACCTCCCGCCAACCCATCTCGCCTGGTCGGTTCGCTTGCTCGTTGCGGAACAACAGGTTGGGTTCGACATCATTGGCAACATAGACATCGGTATCGCCATCCCCATCGAGATCGGCGGCCAAGACACCGAGCCCTCGACGAGCGATGCCGGCGGTCATTGTTTCGCTCGCGTCGCGCCATGAACCATCGCCTTCGTTGACATAGAAGGAATCCCGCAAACCGGAAAAGTCGGTTGGTCCACAGTAATCCCGTTGGCTTGCGTCCGCGCGCGATGGACAAAACGGGTGATTGTCGAAGCTCCAATCCGCATAATGCACGATATAAAGGTCGAGGTCGCCGTCGCGATCCGCATCGAAAAAGGCGGCGCCCGAACTCCATGAACCCGACTCGCCTGGAATGTCCGGCACCGCTTCAAAGGTTCCATCTCCCATATTGCGAAACAGGAGGAAATTCGCAAAGCCTGCGAAGGCGAGATCGACGAAACCATCGCTATCGAAATCGGCGGCCAGAACCGCAGAACTGTAGATTCGGCTCATGTCGATCCGCGCCAGGGCGGCCGCTCTCTGGAACCGGAAAGCGCCCAAGCCTCGGAACAGCGATCCCTCGCGTCCGCGCACTTGCCGATTTTCCAGATCGATGCTTCCGCCGCTCGAGCAGCATACGTCGCATCGTCCATCGGAATCGAAATCGAATATCGCCGAACCTCCCCCAGTCGTCTCCGGCAAGGAGAATGTCTCCGCCTCCGATCCATCGAGAAATGCGCTGCCCGGCAAGGCGTCGTCCACCAGTTCGAAAGCGATCCGGTACGCGACTGCCCCGTGGGTCTTCGACTCTTCCGTTCCCGTCGAAGTATCCAACATGCGGCTGGGATTGGAACCGCTGCATCCGCATATCACCACCAGAACCAGGGCGATCGCGAGTCTCATGGGGGCTCCGTCTCCGGCTTCAAATACGAACGGTGAACTTGCGCCAAACGGGGTTGATCGCTTTGCCTATAAAAATGGGCCATGTCGCGGTGCGCCCCCTGATGCGACGGGTCGAGACGCAGCGCGGCTTCGAGCCAGTAGATACCATTTTCGCGAGACTGCTTGTGAAGCAACAAATGCCCAAGTTCGTAGCACTCATCCGCCGTACACGTCGGCTTTCCCATCAGTGCAAAGTACATCGAGTCCGCTTTCTCGAGTTCTTTTTGGTTTTTCGACGCAATGTCTGCGTAAAGACTGGCTTTCTCGTCGTCTCCTTTCAAGGCGTACGCCCGGCTCATCGCCGACGCAAGGGCGGCGTCCTCCGGCCAAGCCCTTGCTGATTTCGCGAGGAGCTCCAAGGTTCGATCTGGCTTCTGTTGGTCCAAATACAGTTGTCCTGCCTGAAGCCGGATATCGATCGATCCATTCCCTGCCGAAATCAGCGACTCGAGAACCTTCAACGCGTCCTCTCCTCGACCGAGCCTGGTCAACACATCTGCGTATTTGATGCTGGCATTCGTATCCGAAGGCATATGCGCGAGATAGCGTTCAAGCCGATCGGCAGCGAGCTGGTCTTCCCGAAGCCCGCTGTAGGTTATTCCCAGTTGGAGCAGGTAGGGAACGAAATTCGGGTGGCGTTCGAACGCAGGCTCCAACCTGTCCCTGGCCATTTTCCAATCCCTCCGCCTCAGGGCAAGCACACCGTGGTAGAGAGGAACTCCTGGCGAATCCGGAGATTGACTCTCCCATACCACCAGCACCTTGAGCGCGTTATCGATATCCTGCTGAAGCAAGAGTCCCTGCAGAATCGCGTCGGCCGTTTCCTCAAAGTCCTCCGGACGCTCCTTGAGCATGGCGTCGAACTTCGAAGGGAGTCCCGAGACAAGTCCGAGGCTTGCATCCTTCAAGTTCTCTTCGTGTCGGACCCAAGCGGGATCCCCCTTCAATCCTTTGGCTCGATCGATCTTGCGTTGAAACGCAGACAGGTCCGCCAACCGGCGATACGCACGCGCCGCCAAGAGAGAGGACTCGGCGTTCGCGCCAAACCAACGCTCCAACTGGTCAACCCTCTGGAGCGCGAGCCGGTTATCTTGCCTGCCGAGGGCCTGTTTCACTTGAGAGATCTTGGTTTGGTAGAACCAACGCGGCAGGGCTACCCCAAATAAAGCGATGAAAATGGCGATAAGCACGTAGAGTCGAGTTTTTCCGGCAGCCCCTTGAGACACACGGCTCCCTGATCTCCCCATCGGTATCCTCAAGTTTTCGACGAGTGAAAAACCCCTCCAGAATTAGACCGACTGATTCGATGACATTCAAGCTTTCATCCCGTTTTTCTTCCGTCGAAGTTCGATACTTTGATTGACTCGCAAGTTTCGAGTCCGGTACACTCAGGGTAGTCGATGGGAGCATTGAGGCATCTTAACGCAACTTTTCACGCCCATCCGGGTTCTCGATTCTAGCTGGCCTGCACCTTGTCATTTTCTGGCTACTTTTTCTGGAGATCGTTTTATGGTTCATCGATGGAAACGGCGTGGGTTCACGCTGGTGGAACTGCTGGTGGTGATTGCCATCATCGGCATCCTGGTAGGATTGCTTCTGCCTGCGGTTCAAGCAGCGCGCGAGGCATCTCGTCGTATGTCGTGCGGCAATAACCTTCGCCAAGTGACATTGGCTCTCTTGAATTACGAGAGCGCTTTCAAGGCATTCCCGATGGGAGTGAATTACGGTAACGGAAGGGCGCCACACACGCGTCCGTACCACCACACGTGGTTGACGTCGATTTTGCCTCAGATGGAGCAACAGGTGCTCTACAACAGCACGAATATGTTGCTGCCGGCTTGGAACCAACCGATTGTGAGCACCCAAGTCCCCAACTTGCTATGCCCCTCGGACGCAAACGTCACGAAGGTGTTTCAAGCCCACAACATTGCGGTCACCTGCTATGCGGGAAGCCAGGGGTACCATTGGTGGCCTGATGCGGTGTTTGGACCATGGGCTCCTTGGCAGGGATTCGGATTCAACACGGTGGGCGATGTTTCGGGTCTGTTCGCTCCGACGCGCATTAACAAAATGCGCGATATCACCGACGGCACCTCGAACGTGCTGATCATCGGCGAGACCGACAGCACGAACCATTATGGAGGCCCTTGGTTTACAACCGGAACGGGCGCTCGTCGCAATATCTTCCAATGGGCAGTTTTTCGCGCTGCGTTCCTCGGGGCTCCTCATGCGGGCTGGGGAGCCAACGAAGATGGTGTCCAACGAGCCTTGGAAGTGGACGGTTCCGGATTCAAGCAAGCTGGAACCTGGTTCCGGGCTGGTCCGCACGTCTATGAACCCACCTTTATCACCGCGTGGGGTATCAATACCGAATGGCCTGGGACGTCCAGCTACCACACAGGCGGTATCCAAACGGCCTTTGGTGATGGAAGCGTTCGCTTCATGAGCAACAACATTCTCATGAAGACCTACGTGTTGGTGAATTCCATCGCGGACAATTATGTAACTCCGGAATCCACCGATTGATCGGTGGTTCATCCTCGTAGATGCGAAAGGCTTGATATGAGAGTAACTTACCAGCTCCTATGTTGCTTGCTCGTCCTCGGCGCAGTGACATTGAGCGGTTGCGGCAAGGATCCCAAGAAGAACCCGGACTTCAATCCGAGTGCTCTTGACAATCCCGGGTCGATCAAGATGGGTGGAGATGCTCGGCCGGAAAACGCAAAGCCGAATTGATCTCCTCGCAGGCGCAGGACTGCAAGAAAGTAAAAACGGGAGGGGTGACCCTCCCGTTTTTCTTTCCCGTTTCTCTTTTCCTCGTGCGCTTTGGGCCCAGGGCCCTCAGGATCAGCCGATGCGAGGGATCTCGAAGCCAGCCCGAGCCTTTCTGGCTTGCATTGCCGCAGCGACTGCATCCCCTTCGATTTGCTCCGTGGCTGGATTCCACTTGATCTTGCGCTTCAGGCGACCTGCGATGGCGGACAAGTGGCATGCGTTCATCGTCTGCAGGTGGGAATACACATCCGAGACGGGCAAACCGCCCTCGCGAATGCATCGGTAGAAATTGTCCTTGTGCCCTTCATGCGGCTTGCCTTTGTACAAAGCGGCGGCATCGGCATCGCCGTAGGTATCCTTGTCCCAGTTCTCCTCGATCGGCTTGCCGGTAATCCGTTCCCGGTTGACGAAAATGCGTCCCTTGGTTCCTTCGATCAGCACACCGTTGTCTCCTCGGCTGGTGACATGGATTTGCAATCCGCTCGCGAAGGTATGCACGATGTTGAAATCATGCGATGTATTGAAGTGGTCATCGACCAAGGGGTTTCCATCTTTGTATTCCACGGGATGGGTGCAATCGGAGCCGTCCACTTCAACGGGACCGGTTCCTTCACCCGTCAGCCCTGCGGCCCACAGCGCGATATCGACATGGTGAGCGCCCCAATCGGTGAACTTGCCACCGGAGTACTCGTACCACCATCGGAAGTCGTTATGGCAACGCTGCGGGATATAGTCGACCTTGGGAGCCTGGCCGAGCCACATGTCCCAGTTGAGATTGGCTGGCGGAGCGATCTTGGCAAAAGGTCCACCGGTCGGGCTGCCGTTGATGCCGCAAGTGATTTTCTTGAGGTCGCCCAAGAGTCCTTTTTGCGCCATGTTCACGGCGCGCATGAACAACCGGCGATCGGATCGCTGCTGGGTGCCGATAAAGAAAACCAGCTTGGGGTTTGCCTTGCAGGCGGCTCGAATCAGCCGATTCTCTTCGAGCGTGAGGGTAAGCGGCTTTTGGCAGAACACATGCTTGCCAGCCTGGAGCGCCTCGATCGCGATCTTGGTGTGCCAGTGGTCGGGAGTCACGATGCTGACGACTTGCACATCCTTTCGATCGAGCACGCGGCGATAATCTTCGACCGAATCGGCCTTGCCTTTGCCGATGTGGTCATGGACCCGCGCCCGCTCTCGGTGATTGGCGTCGACGTCGCAAACCGCGACGATATCTCCGAACCTGGAGTGGTCGTGGGCATCGCCCATTCCCATTCCACCCATTCCGATGCAACCGATCGTGAAACGATCGTTGGCAGCTAGGGGGTTGGCGTTTGCGCTGGTCGACCAGTAAGGAACCGTTGCCAGGGCTGCAGCACCTGCGGAAGATTGAACGAGAAAATTGCGGCGGGATTGTCGACTGCTCATCAGAGAGGACCTTGCTCGGTGGAGGAAATGGAATGGGAGGGAACCGAGGCTCGAGGAGCAAAGCCTCCCAGAGCCGACTGGTATTCTGATCTCATTCCATGCTGCATGTCCAGCGACCCAGCACCGCCAGCGACGATTTTTACCCGAGCAGTTGGACGGGGCCTGCTTAGCGTTCGATCAAGAACGTAACGGGGCCGTCATTCACCAGCGAGACCTGCATGTTTGCTTGAAAGATTCCTTCCTCCACCCGGACTCCAAGGGAGCGGGCATGCTCGCAAAACCGCAGATAGAGATCCTTGGCCTCGTCGGGAGGTGCCGCCGCGTCAAAACCCGGTCTGCGACCTCGTTGGCAGTCGCCATAGAGGGTGAATTGACTGACCACCAGCAGCGATCCCCCCACCTCCAGGACCGATCGATTCATCTTCCCCTGGTCATCGGCAAAACCGCGGAGATGAATGCATTTTTCAGCCAGCCACTTGGCCGTGTCCAGAGGATCCCCTTTTCGCACCCCCAGCAGGATGAGCCATCCGCTTTCGATTTCACCGACGATGCGTTGGTCGACCTCGACGTGCGCCCGGGAGACTCGTTGCAGCAATGCCCTCATTTCAATGGTTCCACTGAAACTCGGTGCTGTTGAGCAACACCCAGTACATGCTCCCGACGGCATTGCTCCGAGCATCGCCGGTCTTATCCTGGAGCCGAGACACAAAGAGCTCGGATTCCTCGGGTTCCGGTGGACGATTGAGCGTTGCCAAATAGGCGGACTCGACAGCCGCCTTGTCGCTCTTGCTCAAGTTCGCGATTCGAGTCGATGCATTCATGATCGGATTGATGTTGATGCGTTCGCTCAGAAACGAACCGTTCATCATCAGCAATCGCTGCGGAATCGTGACGGCTTCCTCATCGAACTCGTCCTCGCCGCGATCTCCGTAGGCACGAGTGAACTCGAGCACGCCGCCGAACATCTCCAGCTGCGAAATGATCGACGAGGATGCGTCGATGGCTTTCAAGCGGCATGCCTGGTGAATGGACGCCGCCATTTGTTCGGGCCTCAGTTGCGTCATAGGGAATACCGCCCAGGCTTCCTCGTGTTTCAAGGTCGGGGCACCCGAATCCAGCCGCGAGTCGCGCTGGAAGACCTCGGTCGCAACGATGACGCGAATGAGCCGCTGAAGATCGCAGCCATGCTTTGTGAAATCCTCAGCGAGGGTTTCCAGGCCGGGAGGAAACGGGCCATCGATCGGAATATTGTCGATCGGGCGAACGAGAGGTCGGCCGCACAAGATGGCCCAGACGCGATTCACCGTCGCTCGCGCGAAAGATCGATTGTCGGGATGGGTCACCCACGCAGCCAACGCCTTGCGATCCCCCTGCTGGATCGCACACAGCTCTCGAGCGAATGGAACGTTGGGTGTTACGGTCGTCTCCTCGCTCGCGTTGAGATAGCGAAAGCGATATTCCCCTTCCTGGTTGCGCAGGCCGACGAACGGGTTTGCCATTCGGGTTTTCGAGAAAAATGCTGCTAGCTCGTGGAAATCGGACTGCTCTCCGGTCCGCAGCCCTTCCGAGTCATCGATTTTGAATTGGACATTCCCAAGATAATCTTGGTGGCATTGCAGGCAATCGATGCGCATACCCAGGAACGCGCGCGCGGTTCTTCCCGCCAGCAGGATCGGATCCGGTTTTCCATCTCCTCCTTCCTTGATGGTCACGGTCAGAAAGTTCACTTCGGGAGCGTCGGTCCATGAACCTTCGGCGGTGAGGAGCTTTCTCACGATCTGGTCGTATGGGACGTTCTGTTGGAATTGGTCGGCCATCCATTGCTGATACTTGCGTCGTCGAAAGATCAGGAAGGGGCCGTTGGTCGTGCCGACCGTGGCTCGAGCCCAGCGTTCCGCGAATTGATCCGCCCACCGGCGTTCGCGCAGCAAATACTCGGTCCACCACGCGATGCGCTGCGATGGCTCGATGCCCTCCAGAGCTCGGTATTCCTCGACCGACAAGCTGTTCCCCACAAGGGCCAGGCTCAATCGCCTGGCGACAAGATTCCAGGGAGCACTCGAGGCCTTTTCCAGCCCAAGCGTGTCGATGGACCGATCGAATTCGGTATCGATCCGACTGGCGACTTCGAGGATCGAATCGTCAATGCGGCCGGAGATTTCATGGGGCTGGCGCAGCAGGATGGGCCGATCGCTGGTTCCCCACAGGATGACGGCCAGAATCACGAACACGGTCCCGACCATCAACAACCGTTTTTTCCATCTCCCTCTCGGGTTGGAAGATGGCTGGGAGTTTGGGGGCATCGATCGCTCCTCGGGGACAATTCACTCAGGCATCCGCTCTCGGATGTATCGGCCAAAACTATTCGTAGGTATCGGTCAAACCTTGGGACAAGTCGGCTCGAATTCCACCTTGACCGGCGGACTTTTCAAACCAACCTGCGATCTTCTTCTTCATGATTTCGCTTTTCACGGCATCTTCGCGATACGGCTTAGCAAGAGAAAAATAGACCGCGCGAGCGGCGACATCGGTCGGTTCCGAAGCGTCGAGCGAAAGGTCGAACAGAGCGATCGCAATTCCAAAGGGCAGCTTGTCCCAAGGATGCGTTTGGTTCTTTCCCCCACTGCGAACGACCAGTTTTTCCGGCGTGCTCTCGACGATGCTGAACTCGGTCGCTCCCACCTTGATGGACGAGGTACCCCGTGCTTTCTTCCGGGATTCCTGAAAGGACTCGGTTCCAATTTTGAACAACTGCCCCAGTTGATCGAGCCTGGCAGCCTGATCGCGCCCCAACGGAGTTTGGGCCGTCTCCAAGCCCAGAGCGATCTCCTTCTCGAACGTCTTAAAATCCTCGCGGTCCAAGGCACCCCGCGCATCGGCCATCCGCTTCTTCCATTCGGCGGTTTCAGCGGCCACCATGGGAGGTGGTGGATTGCTTGCCGGAGGCTCAGGCTCAGGGGTTGGCATCGGCGCCGGTGGCGGCTCGGTCTTGGGCTCGGTCTCCGGCATGCTGGGTCGAGCCGGTGGATCCTCGGGATCCATACTTCGGTTGACCTCGGGCAGGGCGGGGAGTGTTGAGAGCGTGGGATCCTTGGCTCTCGGCACTTGAGGGAGGTCGGGCATCATCTGTTCGCGGCGTTCCGCTGTGCGATCCGTTTGCCGTACCGCAAGATCTCGAGTGCGTTTTCCTTTCAACTCGGTTTTGCTTTGATTGCTCAGATAGGCCCACACCGCGAGCCCGAGGACAGCGAACGATCCGGCGACAAAGGACGCCGAGAGGATCACGCGCCTTCGCTTGCGCTTTCGGCGCAGCTGCTCAGCCAGAGAGGCTCCATGCGACTCAACGGACTTCGATCGCGTCGACAGAACGGGAACACTTGCCAACTCCGTCTCGGTCGCGAGGGGTTGGTCGAGTTCCGCGAGCGAAGGGAACAGTTGTTCAAGCTCCGCCAGGCGAGTCTGCGGGTCCTGAATTTGTTCCAGGAGGGCGCATGGGGAATCAGGCCGCGAAGCGAGAGAGGTTGCCGATTCCAAAGCGAATGGAGCCATCGGATCGGAACCGGGGAACAAGGAGGATGAGGTCTTTGTATCGTGAGAAACATCTTCGGCCGAACGGGCCTGAGTGGCTCGCAGCTCCCGCAACTGGGAGTTGTACCGCTCGCGTTTGTCGGAATCCAGCAAGATGGCTTGCGCCTGTTTGAGCAGTTTGGCTACCAATTGCGCCGACTCGGCGTGCTGAACCGTTTCCGATTGCATCCATCGATTCGTGGCATCCTGGAGGGCCTTGCGGATCGCCTGCGCATCGTCGCAGTACAATTCGAGCCCGATGACTTGATAGTAATCAAGCTGCTGATAGCTGATGGTCCGTCCAAGGTGACGTTCGATGGCAGTGAGAATTTCTTTCATGTTCGATCGTCAAGCCAAGGGGTCAGGGGAGGGTTCCTTGTCGGCTCGCCGGGATACTTGACGTCGCCCGAGACGCTTGAGCAAACTCATCCAGATCATCAGCATCAGCGGTGAGGTGTAGCAAAACAGCAACATGAACAAATGGGTCGCCCGATCGGGTTGGTCTTTGGCGATGCCCCTGCGGACCCCAAGTAAATCATCGATGCTACTGGCGACGGCTGGCACCCGGGCGGCGAACATCAGCAACAAAGAAATCACGGCAAATACGACCATGGACACCAAGATGGTCGGGAGGCCGATCGTGGGGCGACGTCCGCGCTCCACCTGGCCGAAAGGAGTTGGAGAATTGGCGGGAGCAGGCGAGGGAGGCACTTGGAGGCTCGAATGGGATCGAAAACGGGCGATCGAACCCTTTCAATATATCTTGCCAAGCCATGGACAACGACTTCTGGGTGACGGATAATCGGTTTTTTCGGCAATGCTCAAACAATTTCGATGCGCGACTGCGTGAGACTTCTAGCAGTCCGATCTCAACCGAGTGGGTGGGTGAATCCATGAAGTGGAATCCTTGGTTCTTGGCTTGTTCTGTCGGCATCATCACTTCAACGATCGGATGTGGCGGAAAAGACCAGAGTGCGAACTCGACGGCTGCATCCTCCACCGCACCCGGAGGCGCTAGCCCAGCCGTCGATGCTGCCTCGGCCCCACCCCCGGCAACCAATGCCGTCGCCGCCGCTGCGACCAATGCCGCCAAGCCCTCCTTCAATGAGGGCACCGGGGATGCGCCGGCAACCAGCAACCCCGATCAAGGTGCCCCTGCCAAGCCATCCCGTCCTACGTTTGGAGCCGGGACGACGTCAAGCGCACCTTCCCAAGAAGAAAGCAAACCAGCCACGCCGAGCAGACCCTCCTTCGGGGCCGCAGGTGGATCGGCTGCCCCAGCGGCACCCACCACACCCTCCGCTCCAGCTCGCCCCTCGTTCGGGAGCGCTGGAGCGCCGGGCGCTCCTCCCGCCAACCCGAGCAACAACAGTCCCTCGGCCCCAAACACGTCATCGGCTGGGACGACAAAGGTCGAAAACCCCTTCGAAGACCCCTCGCACATGCTTCCACCCTCGATCGAGCTTTCGCTTCGCGATCGAGCTGTCAACGCGTTCAAGTCGGGCAATGTCCCTCGAGCCTACGGTCTGTATCAAGCTCATCTCCTTTCGTCACCCCGTGAGGATCTGGAAAGCGCCTTGCAAAGTGTCCGTTGGGACAAGAAGCGCATCGTTCCTCGCCTTGGTTATCGCTTTGCCGTCGGTCTGATCGTCAACAACACGAGCAAACAAGAAAGCCTCAAACCGATCGGCACCGATCTCGAAGGGCTCCGCGGAAGCGGAGGAGGCGCCGCCGGAGGTGGTGGGGTCGACCCGGTTTTGGCGCAGGTGGATTTGGCGGCGGAGGTGGAGCCGCGGGCGGTTCATCCGCCAACTTGCCCGTCCTCCCCGCGAAAGAATTGAGCGATGCCGCAGGCAAGTATGCCTCGAAGTTCGTTGAAGCTTTCGATAAAGCCCATGGGGATGGCAAATGGTCGGAAGCGTTTCGGGAATATGAGTTCGGTAGCTCGATCACGACACCAACGAGCGTGGGTGGATTCGCGGCGGGCTTTTCTGGAGCCGGATTCGGCGCACCAGGTACCGGGGCTCCAGGACTAGGCGCTCCCGGCGCGGGCGCCCCCCCAGGCTATGGGGGCGGACAAGGCGGACCACCCGCCGGTTACGCTGGTGGTCCCGGCGCAGGTGGACCTCCAGGCTACGGTGGCGGACAAGGTGGACCGCCCGCTGGATACACCGGCGGATCTTCCGGCGCTCCTCCAGGCTATGGGGGCGGACAAGGTGGACCACCCGCTGGATACACCGGCGGATCCTCCGGCGCTCCTCCAGGTTATGGTGGCGCACAAGGCGGACCTCCAGCCGGGTACACCGGCGGATCCTCAGGTGCACCTCCAGGCTATGGTGGGGCTGGAGGAGCGGCAGGCAAACCGCCCGCAGGCGGACAACCACCCGCAGGCCAAAACAACGGTGGCAGCGCTCAAGATCGCGTGGACTACGTTGCACCCCAAGACGATGCCGATTCACTGCTTGGCGGTGCCGGCAGCAGCTTTGGCACCAACTCCAACACGACCTCCAACGCACCCGGCCAATCCGGACGGCCCGGATTCGGCGCTCCCGGTGCTCCCGGCTTCGGTGCTCCCGCCGCTCCGCCTGCCATGGACCCCGCCCTCGCCAAAGACCTTCAACTTCCCTCGGGCACGATTCCCTTGGCCTCAGGTCTCAATTTCATCGGCAAAGGGAGCAGCGTGGGCGAACTCTCCAAACGCGCCCTCGATCAACACTACGATATCCTGATCGTTTTCGAAGTCGATGTCTCCTTTGTCCCCGTCAATCAAACGATCAAGAACGATTGCCGCATCCGGGCAATCGACCTTCATGCCGACAAAGACTCCAAGGAGAAGGTCATCGTATCGGCCCAATTGAACAATCGGGACGTTGCGACCGACAAGGACAGCGATGGACGTATCGAAAAAGCGGTCGAGAACTTTCTCAAGAAAATGCACGAGGCCTATCCGCTGGATGACCTTCCCAGTTTCAAAGCCGAATCGATCACGGGCAAGCGGCTCAAGGATCTGGTCAATAACAAAGTGCGAAGCAAACTCGATCTGCTTTGCGAAGTGGAACTCTATGCCTATCGGGGACTGATCGACAACACCCTCAAGCTCGCTGCCTTCGATCGCATCGCAGGTTCGGATGGAAAGGAACTTGCCAACAGCGAACCCGAAGATCGAATTCCCATCCTCGAAAAAATGATCAGCCGACAGTTTGATTAATCACCATGATGTTGAACCTTCGAACCCTTTTGTGCTGCATGGCGTTCCTGCAATGCAGCGTCTCACTCACCGCACTTGCGGAGGATCCGTTGTGGTTGGATTTGCCGGGCAACCAGCAAGCCGATTTGCCTGGACGAGGTAAGCGGGTGGTCTTGCTCTCCGGCGACGAAGAGTATCGGAGCGAAGAAGCCCTGCCGATGCTCGCCAAGATTCTGTCCGAGCAACACGGGTTCGATTGCAAGGTCCTGTTCGCCATCAACCCCGAAACCAATACCATCGATCCGAACTACTCGAGCAATATTCCGGGCCTCGAGCATCTCGACCAAGCCGACTTCATGGTGATGTTCTTGCGATTCCGCGCGCTGCCCGACGAACAAATGCTCTACATCGACCGATTCATCAAGGCAGGCAAACCGTTCCTCGCCATCCGAACCTCAACCCACCCGTTCAACTTCGGCGGCGATGCAAAAACATCCTATGCCGAGTGGTCGTGGAACAACGGCAAATGGCCCGGCGGGTTCGGCCAGCAGATCATCGGTGAGACCTGGGTTTCCCATCACGGCGACCACAATGGCCAGGCAACGCGGGGTGTCATCAATCCCAAGCATGCAGACTCGCCCCTCTTGAACTCCGTCGCCGATGTTTTCGGGCCTACCGATGTCTATGGCGTGGTGCATTTGCCCGAGTCCGCTCAGGTGCTCCTGTATGGGCAAGTCCTTTCGGGGATGAAGCCCGACGACCCACCCCTCCCCGGCAAAAAGAATGAACCCATGATGCCCCTGGTTTGGGCAAAGAATTATCAATTGCCCGGCGGCAAGGAGGGAAAGGTCGTCGGCTCCACCATCGGCGCTGCGGTCGATCTGCTGAGCGAAGACCTTCGCCGTCTGTTCGTCAACTCCGTCTACTGGGGTGTGGGATTGCCGGTTCCCCAGCGAGCAAGCGTGGGAATTCCTGCGGAGTACCGACCCAGCTACTTTGGGTTCAAGCCCAAAGAGTTCTTCATCGAACGAAAGCTGAAGCCGAAGGATATGCTCAAGTAGCCTCGCAGCGCGACGAGATTCTTGCGCTGCGCGATCCTGGCGTTACCCAAGCTTCAGCATGCTGCGGGCGGTAGCTGACCGTTGGAGATGCCGATCGACCGACTCGAGCAGCGGGTCGATCGTCTGAACTTGGATGCGGTGCGGTGGAGCCCAGTTCCACCCTTGATGCCCGAGATGCTCGGTGCACTCGATCGCGCGATCCTGGAGCAGGAATCCAAGATAAATCGTCAATTCCTTGAGCGCCCGCTTCGTCGCGCCCCCGCGAGGCGTAACCCAGTAACGATGCTCAAAGACAAATTCGGGGTCGGTCCAAATCGAGGACGAGGTCAACCCGGTCTCTTCCTCCAACTCCCTCAAAGCGGCTTGCTTCTTGGTTTCCCCATCGTCGAGATGCCCTTTGGGCAAATCCCAACGGTCGCCGTGTCGCATGAGAAGAAATTGCGGGCGATCGCTGTGGCGAAAAATCAGGTAACCGCTTGAAAAGACGCTGGGATGCGACGCTTCGGGTTCCAAGGGATCCATGATCATCCTGTTCGGTGAGGTTCGTCGGGTGCGATGCGCTTGACTTCGATTGACAATCCCACAGGCTCGGCTACCCTGACCCCGTCGCATCGTTCGATTCGCGGATTTCGCACATTGAGGCAATATGAAGATATACACGAAAACGGGAGATGCGGGGACCACAGGGCTGTTCGGAGGCCCTCGCGTCTCGAAAGACGATGTTCGCATTTGCGCCTACGGGTCCGTCGATGAACTCAACGCGGTGCTGGGGATCGCGCGAAGCACCCCGCTGACCGACAGCCTGGACGCGATGCTCGATCAGGTTCAGCACCAGCTCTTCTCGATCGGTGCAGAACTGGCCACTCCGAACCCGGATGAACACCATTTGAAGTGGGATGGGGAACCCCACGTCGTCCAGCTCGAACAGTGGATCGATTCGATGGAGTGCGAACTGCCACCCCTGAGATCGTTCATTCTGCCGGGAGGCAGCCCCCAGGCTGCGCATCTGCATCTGGCTCGGACAATTTGTCGGCGCGCGGAACGGGAAATCGTCCGTCTGAGCCACGACCCGCGGGTCAGCGATGTTTCGCACATCGTGATCTACCTGAATCGGCTCAGCGATATGCTCTTTGTCATGGCGCGACGAGCCAACCGTTTCCAGAACGTCGCAGACGTTCCCTGGGAGAGCCCTCGCAAATCCTAGCCTCCTTTCTCGATCGGAGTCTTTTCATGCCAAACACTTCGCGATCCGTGCAACTGGCACTGGTCCAAATGTCCACATCCGGGGATATTCCTGCCAACATCGGCAAGGCCATGGAGCTGGTCCGCAAGGCAGCTCTTCAGGGAGCCCAGATCGTCTGCCTGCAGGAACTCTTCAACGCACCCTACCCGTGCCAAAGCGAAGACCACGCTCGCTTTACGTGGGCCGAACCCATCCCCGGACCGACCAGCCTCGCCATGAGCCAGGTTGCCAAAGAGTGCGGCGTCGTGGTCACCGGCTCAGTCTTCGAACGCCGAGCGCACGGTCTGTACCACAATACGGCGCTGGTGTTTGATACCGATGGTTCGCAGGTCGGTTTCTATCGCAAGATGCACATCCCCGACGATCCGCATTACTACGAAAAATTTTATTTCACCCCAGGCGATACCGGTTTCACCGTCGCCAAGACAAAGTACGCAACTCTCGGCGTCGGTGTCTGTTGGGATCAGTGGTACCCGGAGGCGGCCCGATTGTTCGCGCTGCGCGGCGCCGAGATCCTCCTCTACCCAACCGCCATCGGATGGCTGGCCCAGGACAAGCCCGTGGTTGGGCGTAGCCAGCACGAAGCCTGGGACACCATGATGCGATCGCATGCCATCGCCAACGGGGTCTATGTCGCCGCAGCCAATCGCGTCGGTCTCGAGGATTCCATCGAGTTTTGGGGAGCATCCTTTGCCTTCGATCCAGCCGGCAATTTGCTCCATCGCGCCAGCCATAACGAGGAAACGATCGCGATCGTGCGATGCGACCTCGATCAAATCGATGTCCAGCGCACCTATTGGCCGTTCCTTCGCGATCGCCGTATCGACGCCTACTCGGATCTAACCCGCCGCTGGATCGACGCGTGAGTACCCCGATGGAACAAAACGCTATGGCCAACGAATCAGCCACCGATGCCGGGTTTCAATGGGTGGCGGAATGGGAAGAGCATGAAGCCACGTGGATCTCGTGGCCTCACAACCTGGGGACATGGCCCGGTCGTTTTGAGAATATCCCAGCCGTGACCGAGCGAGTCATTCGCATTCTCGCCGAGGTGGAACACGTCCATGTCTGCGGCGGACCATCCCATGCGTTCGAGCAAGCCAAACTCGCTCTTGAAGACGTGTCAAACGTCACGCTGCACGATATTCCGACCAACGATTGCTGGGTCCGCGATTACGGACCGACGTTTGTCGTCAATCGCGACAACCACACCCTCGGGGCCGTGCGATGGCGATTCAATGCTTGGGGGGAGAAATACTTTCCCCATGACGACGACGCAGCGGCCAATGCGCGCATCTGCGACAGGCTTAATAATCACGGGACCGCGAGACGACCCAGCGAACCTTCGAGGCCTTCGTTTGCATCCCACCTGATCTGCGAAGGTGGCGGATTGGAAACCGATGGAGTCGGAACATTGATGACCACCAGCAGTTGTCTGATGGCCACGACCCGCAACCCGGATTGGACGCGAACCGACATCGAACGGGAACTGTGTCGCATGCTGGGGGTGACCAAGGTTCTGTGGGTCGATGGGGGGGAATTGGCTGGCGACGATACCGACAGCCACATCGACCAATTGGCTCGATTCATTCGACCGGGACTGGTGGTGGCAGCCGTCTCGTACACCAGCGATGACAGCAACGCCCCCAAATTGTTGGCACAACGCAAACTCCTCGAGACGATGACGGATGCTCGCGATCGGCGGTTGGAAATTGTACCCTTGGTGACACCTCCGCCGCGGATGATCCAGGGCAAGCGGGTGCCGGAGAGCTACTGCAACTACTACCTCGCCAACGGCATCGTGATTGTTCCCGAGTTCGGTTATCGGGAGACCGACGATGCGGCCGCATCGCTTCTGCGGGATCTCTATCCCGATCGCGAGATCCTCCCCGTCGACGCCTCGGATTTTATCTGGGGCTTAGGGGCATTCCACTGTGCAACCCAGCAACAACCTAAGGTGTGATGGCAAGCGATGCGGTGCCCCCAGGCACCCGCAAGACAATAGCCGAGATGCGCAAGCATCCGGGTTTGAAGAGCACGAAACGTTGCGATGTTTGCCACAGTTCCGACCCGAGGGCTCGCGCCCAACGGATATCAAAGCGATCGCTCGTTGCTATCCCGAAACACATTCGAACCACCCACATCCTGCGCCTCGAGCGTGTATCGAATGGCTGCTTCGAGCGATTCCTCATCAAACAAGTATCTCACGCTTCCTTTGCTCGTCCACCATTTCTCGCGAATGTCGTTGTTGTCAATGCAACGAGACTTTTCGTCATCCTTGAGCTTGCGTTTGCACCACGACTTCAGTTGATCTCATACTTCTTCGCCGTCATGACTATTCGCGGTAACGACGGTGTGGCAGTGATTGGAACGGCAATTCACCGCATGAAGATGCCATCCTCTGATTTGAGAATGCAGTGCGACCGTGTCGTTGACGATGATCCGTTGGTTTTCGTTCAAAAGTAGTGGCTGATCGGTCATCTGGTCACGACACCAATCAGCAAGGCTTGGTTGCGGAATACACTCGCCCTCGTGCCACTTAGTCCAACCGCGTTCGTCGCCGGGTAGCCAAGTTCCATGGCACGTCCACGTGATGAAGTAAGCCAGCGGGTCGCTGTACATATTCGGAATTCCGTGCGTGCGGCTTAAGGAACCCACAACCATAATAGCCGAGATGCGCGAGCATCCGGGTTTGAAGTGCACGAAACGTTGCGATGTTTGCCCCAGTTCCAACCCGAGGGCTCGCGCCCAACGGATATCAAAGCGATCGCTCGTTGCTATCCCGAAACACATTCGAACCACCCACATCCTGCGCCTCGAGCGTGTATCGAATGGCTGCTTCGAGCGATTCCTCATCAAACAAGTAT
>JBKDPB010000054.1:0-18178 GCA_046342615.1 Planctomycetota bacterium
CAGTACAATACCGCGGGCGTTGTGCCGGTAGATCCCCACGAGGCGGCTGGTGACGCTGACGACGCTGCTGATCCCCACGCGGCCGCGACGCTGCCGCCGCCCACGCCGCCGCCCACGCCGTGCCCGCCGCCCCAGCCGCCGCCGCCCATGCCGCCGCCGCCCATGCCGCCGCCCATGCCGCCCATGCCGCCGCCCATCCCACCCATGCCGCCGCCCATGCCCATACCGCCACCCATGCCTTGTTGAAGTACGGGAACCGCGCCGAAGACTTCGGGCAGTGCAATGTCGAGCGGTTCATCGCCGCGGTTGCGGAAGATGACGTTGGCTTGTGTCGCATCCTTGCCGATGTAATCGACGGAGATAAGTCCTTGCTCGATGGCCGAGAACATTTCCACTTGTTTTGCGGCTACCTTCGCCTTCGCCCCGGAAGAGGCTTTTGCTTTGGTGGTCGATGGACTCGACGATGGCTTCGCTTTTGAATCCGCCTGGCCTTTTTCGTCGGCGCGAATCGCGATCGCTCCCGAGCTTGTCATGACAAGCGCCAACCCAACATGGAACAGGAATTGTCTCATTGGAAAAACCCTTGTTGTTTCTTATAGACCCAAAACGAAGAGGGATGCGAGGGGCATTCCTCTGCGGATCACCTGATCGTGCCACGAAGAGCAATCGGCATGCCGCTTGTCGATTACCATCCTGGAATCCTCTTAATGTAGTCAAGCTCCAGGGGAATTCCAATGGAAAAGGGAGGGAAAGTGGCCGGCGGGCCCCCCGAAAATCCGCAAAATCGTTCCTTTGGGGGACCGGGCGTGGAGCCTGCGTTGCAAGAATGTAGCGGTTTGCTACTCTCTGGTGTTCATAAACGCGTGTCGTTCGCGGAAAACCATTCCACCATCCTCTGTTTGGGGTCAACAAGTATGTCCATGTATGTCGGGGAAGCCCTTGTCGGTGAAGGAAACGAGATCGCTCACATCGACCTGATGATCGGGAGCAAGGACGGACCGGTCGGGGTTGCGTTCGCCAATGCGCTCGCCACGCAAAGTTCCGGTCACACCAACCTTCTGGCGGTTCTCGAGCCGAACGTGGCGGTCAAGCCGTCCACGGTCATGATCACCAAGGTCACCATCAAGGGGATGAAGCAAGCCGTTCAAATGTTCGGTCCTGCCCAAGCCGCAGTTGCCAAGGCGGTAGCCGACAGCGTCGCAAGCGGCGCGATCCCCAAGGATCAAGCCGAGAATCTCGTCGTGGTTTGCGGCGTGTTCATCCATCCGGCAGCCAACGATGACCGCAAGATCTACGAGTACAACTACAAGGCGACCGTGGACGCGATTGCAAGCGCGATGAAGGGCTTGCCGACCGCGGACCAGATGATCGCCAAGAAAGATACCGCAGCCCACCCGTTCAAGGGCTTCTAGGTTTCGGAGCGGTTTCGGAGCGAGCCCATCAGCCTGGTGCCTTGCGAATCGTTCGCCCGGCACCAGGATGGGCATCGGCTCTTTCGGCCAGTTCTGCGAGGAAATTCAGTGCACACCTCCAGCGGAATCTTTGGTCTGGCCATCGCAGGGGTTGTGTTCACCGTTCTATGCGTCGTCGCCAACTGTTTCCTGCCACCACTCATCCTCGAGTGGTGGATACGCGACGCGGATGTGGGTTTGTGGTTCTGCGGAGGCTTGCTTCTCACCGAGTTGTCGCTTCCTGGATGGTTGTCGTACTTCCGTATTGGGAATTACTCGACGCGGCTTTTTGTCGGCAGCGTTTTCTGTCTGATTTGCATCGTGTCGGCCTGGGGAGGATTCCTCATGACGGGCCCGGCCGATCAAGCCGACGCGATCGCGTTTCTCGCAGGGGTCTTTGTGCCGACGGCGGTTCTGGTCGGGGTCGATCTGTTCGCCGTCCGGAGTTCGTCGTGCCGTCTCGTCCATCGCGTCGAGGATTCCGACGTCAATGAGCCGGTTGATCCTGGGACAGCGGAGTGGTCCTTTGGTTTGGCGAATCTCTTCGGTTGGGTCATCCTCGTAGCGATTGCCGCTGGGCTGTGGAGTTCTGCGCTCCGGATGAATGCGATCGCCTACCGCGATGTGCGATTTTATTTGTCGGATTCGATGTACTACAACGTCGCCAAGCTAGGTTGGTTCGTGATGCTTCATTTGGGGATCATCTACGGGACCCTTTCTCGCGACAATCGTTGGGTTTTGGCTTGGTTGATTCCGGGGGTTATCCTGGGGCTGGAAATGATGCGCCGACTCCAGTTCTATTCGACGGGGACCATGCCCATTTACTTGGAGTGGGATTTCGCGATGCTTTCCCTAGGGTTTGTTGCAGGGCATGGGATGCTCGGGCTGGGGTTGCGATTTCTGGGCTGGTCCCTTCGATGCAGTTGACAGGCTTGGCTCGGGTCGATCGGATAGTGTCCCGGCGCTGAAGACTTTTTCTCCAACCGGCTCCATGCCCATTCCTTTCTACTTTTTGTTCCTGTAGCCCATGTCTTTTTTACGCGATCTCCGAATCCTCTACCATCTCGCACTCCGGCCTGTTCGCGGTGCGGACCACGCACAGCGCATGGAGGATTTCTATTCCGGTCAGGCTTCCGGCTACGATGATTTTCGCAAGCGTCTGCTGCAGGGACGCGAAGAAGTCTACAGCACCCTTGGCAGCCAAGGAGGGAAGGTTTGGGTCGACTTCGGCGGTGGAACGGGGGCGAACCTTGAGTGTATCGGTGACGCGATCCGCGGGTTTGAGCGCATTTATGTCGTGGATCTCGCCACTTCGTTGCTCGACGTCGTTCGAAATCGATCCGCCAAGAACGGGTGGACGAACGTCGAGCCCGTCACCGCAGACGCAACGCGATGGACGCCCCCCGAGGGAGCAGCCGACGTCGTTACCTTCTCGTATTCATTGACCATGATCCCCGATTGGTTTGCCGCCGTCGATAACGCGCTCCGGATCCTCAAGCCGGGTGGAAGGATCGGGGTGATCGATTTTTACGTGGCCCGCAAGTACCCGTCCGATGGGATGGTTCGACACGGTTGGTTGACTCGAACCTTCTGGCCGATATGGTTTGGTAGCGACAATGTCTTCCCCAACCCAGACCACGTTCCGTACTTGCAGCAGCGATTTGAAACGTCGCTGTTGAGGGAGAATAAAGCAAAGGTACCGTACATGCCGTTGATGCGGACTCCCTACTATCAGTACATCGGGATCAAGAACGCTTCCTCCCTGGGCGACACGGCAAGGTAGGTGTTATGTCCTTTGAGTTCGTGTGTCCTTTTTGCTACACCAAGACCAGAGTCGGCGATGAGTACCTGGGCCAAGGTGGACCGTGCGTCCAGTGTGGGCGTTATGTTGTCATGCCGACCCGAAACGAACGGGGCGTTCTGGTCGCATCGGTGCAGACGGGGGTCGCGCCTCCGAAGGCTGCCGCATCGACATCTCCCAAGCAGAAAGCCATGGCGTTCGCGATCGGCTTGGCGTTGGCCCTTACTCTGCTGGCTAGCGTCGCTGCCGGTCTATGGTTTGCGATTCCTGGCATTCAGCGAGGCATCGCCACGGCGGCTCAGCGCAAAGACCTCGACAACATGCGATCCATCGTCGATGCCCTCAACGATTATTGCGCCCGTTATGGAACCTATCCTCCTCCAGCCGTCACGGATACGGGAGGCAAGAAACTCTATTCCTGGCGAATTCTGATCCTCCCATTCCTTGGCTACGAGGACCTTTACAAGCAGTTTCAGCTCGATCAGGCATGGGACAGTCCCGCCAACTTGTCGCTGGTCAGGGACATGCCGGCGGTATTTGGCAGTCCCAATTCGGATCAAGCGCTCGCGAACCACGAACCCAGCTATGTCCTTTTGGTAGGGCCGAATACCGTCTTTCCTTCGAGCGGTCCGCTGTCGAAGGCTCAGATTATCGATTCGCCGACGATTCTGCTTGCAGAAACCCAGTGCGATGGAACGGTCTGGACTCAGCCAGGGGATATCAACACCGCGATCCATGGCATTGCGATTGGCAACCAAGGCATGAAGACGATCGGTGGGCATCATCGCGACCACATCGTGGTCGTGGATTCCGATGGCAAAGGGTATCGGATTCCGAAGGAAACGCCGCAAACCATCCTGGATGCGTTGGCGACCCCGACGGCGGGTGAGCGGGTGAAGCTCGAGGGGTTTGAGGATTGAGGGCGTTTGCGGGTATTCGCGAATTTGGAGAAAATGGTGTTGACTCGGCAAGGTCGTTTCTGAAATACTCTTTGCCCGGGCCATGGACGGCTCGAGGCTGGATGAGGAAGGAGCCCGCGTCAGGAGATCCGATGGCAGCCGCGTTTGACAACGATACGAAAGAGCGAGTCCGGTTGGCGATTCAACTCGTCGATCTGATCAGCAGCTACGTTGAGGTCCGCCGCCAAGGTCGCGGATTCGTCGCCCGTTGTCCTTTCCATGACGACCGCCGCCCCAGCCTTCAAATCAATCCAGAGCGGCAGATTTGGAAATGCTACGTTTGCGATGTCGGCGGGGACGCCTTCAGTTTTGTGATGCAAAAGGAAGGGGTCACCTTTCCGGAAGCCCTTCGATTGCTCGCCGATCGTGCAGGAATTGTCATCGAGGAGCGCAAAGGCTTTCGCAAAGAGGACGTCGACGCCAAACGGAATCTTTTCCACGCGATGCAGTGGGCGGTAGCCCAGTACCATCAGTGTTTTCTCCAGGCATCCGAAGCCGATGCCGCCCGTCGCTACATCGAGGATCGGGGCATCAACCGCGAGAGCATCGAGAGATTCCAACTCGGCTATGCCCCCGATTCGTGGTCGTGGTTGGTGGACCGAGGGGCATCGGCATCGATCGGGGCAGACACCTTGGAGATGGTTGGACTGTTAGCGAAAAACGAACGAGGTTCTCGCTACGATCGTTTTCGAAATCGCGTCTTGTTCCCCATCAACGATCCTCAAGGTCGATCCATCGCGATAGGCGGACGGGTTCTTCCCGGGGCGCCATCGGATTCCGCGAAATACATCAATTGCAACGAGACCCGTTTGTACCACAAGAACCAGCAGCTCTACGGGTTGGATCAAGCTCGCGACAAGATGGCCAAAACCCGTCAGGCGATTGTCATGGAGGGATACACCGACGTCATCATGGCGTTTCAATACGGCATCGATAACGCCGTAGCTTGCTGTGGTACAGCACTGGGCGAGAATCATATTCAGCTGCTGAAGCGTTATTGCGACTCCGTCGTCTTGTTGCTGGACGGGGACGAAGCGGGACAGCGCCGCACGGCGGAGATTCTGGAATTGTTTCTGGCCCAGCAAATGGATTTGCGGATCCTGACGCTTCCCGACGATTTGGATCCGTGCGACTATTTAACGCGTCACGGCGCGGAGTCGTTGCAATCGCTCATCGGCGGAGCGGTCGATGCGTTGGAATACAAGATTCGCGCGGTGTGTCGCGGGTTCGATCCGTTGTTGGATACCCATCGTGCGACCACGGCATTGGAAAGTATTCTGCAATCGATGGCCCGCATTCCGAGCAATTCCGGCGCGGAGAACAGTCGGCTTCGACAGGATCAGATTCTGGCTCGGTTGAGCCGTCAATTCGGGATTGGCCAGCAGGAAATCAAGCAGCGACTGGAGGGCATTCGAGCCGGTGCGGTTCGGCGTCAACAGTTTCGAGACCAGCTCGCAGCTTCCGAGCGAACCTCCGATCAGGGGCCCCACGGCACTCCGGACCGCGTCGCAGCGACCGAGCGACTGCGTTACAGCGATCTCAAGCCGCTGGAAGCGGAATTGTTCGAAATCATGGTGCTCCACCCGGATCTTGCTCCGATGGCCATCGAGCGGGTTCCCCCCGAACTGCTTCTCAGTCCCACGAGCAAGAGGCTGTTTGGGTTGTACGTTGAGTTGGATCTGTCGGCTCGTTCGTTGGACTTCGAAAACGTTCTTGCTTCCACGATCGATCCGCAATTGCAGAGCGTCCTCGTGAGTATCGAAGAGCATGCGACGCACAAAGCCGCCAAGGCGCTTCTGAACGCGGAAGAGCGATTGCACTCGCTGTGCGAACGCTGGTCCGGTCATTCGGAAGCCGCGTTCCATCGATCTCAGATCCGCGCGCTCGAACAAAAAGGATTGGATGCCCAGGCCGAAGTCGACGTCTTGAGCGCCTTTCTCAGTCAAGCCAGAATCCGCCATGGAATCGTTCCGGCGGAGGAATGAAGTTTTTCTGCGTTGTTGACCCAGCGGCGAATCAAAGGACGATGAGCCGTCAGCAATGTTACCCACGTCAAAAGGAGTTGAACGTATGGAGACTGAAACTCTCGACCTGCAGCAATTGCTCGCTCTGGGCCGTGCTCAGGGGTACCTGACTTACGAACAAGCCAGTTCGTACTTGCCTGACGAGGCGACAACATCGGAGAAACTCGATGAGCTGCTGACAGCGCTTGAGCGATTGGGAGTCGAGATCATCGACGGCTCGGGAATCGAAGACGGACCCAAGCTTCGCGTGGTCGGGGGGGACGACGACGCGGACGAACCAGGACGCGGAGCGGCATCCATGCCGATTCCATCGGCGACATCGCAGGAATCGCGCCGGCTGACCGGCGATCCGATTCGTTTGTATTTGAGTCAGATGTGCGAAATCCCGCTCCTCAATCGCGATCAGGAAATTGCCCTTGCGAAGAAGATCGAGATCACCCGGCGCAAATTTCGTCGCGCCGTTCTCGGAAACGATTACGCGCTTCGGCACACCGTCGAGATCCTCCGAAAAGTTGCCGCCGGAATTCTGCCTTTTGATCGAACGATCAAGGTTTCCTTGACGGAACGATTAACGAAGGAGCAGATTTCCGCTCGGATGCCCCATAACTTGAAGACTCTCGATGCGCTGATCGAAGAAAACCGACGCGATTTCCATCTGATTGTCCGCAGGAGCACGAGCGACTCGGCCAAGTCGACATCGCGACAGTCGTACCAACGGCGGCGCATGAAATCGCTGGTTCTGGTGGAAGAGTTGTCGCTTCGTTCCCGCCGTGTGATTCCGTTGATGCGACAGCTCGAACAGTATTCGCAACGGATGGATGCTTTGCAAAACCGCATCGAACAACTCGAGCGCGACCAGCCCGGTAGCCAGGACCTGGTACGATTTCGATCCGAATTGCGCTATTTGATCATGGCGACTCAGGAGAGTCCTCGCTCGCTGCGATCGCGCGTTCAGGCTTTTCGCAAACATTTCAAGGAATATGAAGCGGTCAAACGCCAGCTGTCGAGCGGCAACTTGCGTTTGGTGGTCTCCATCGCCAAAAAGTACCGCAACCGAGGTTTGAGCTTCCTCGATCTGATCCAAGAGGGGAACACGGGCTTGATGCGGGCAGTCGACAAGTACGAATACCGTCGGGGATTCAAATTCTCGACCTATGCGACTTGGTGGATTCGGCAAGCGATCACTCGAGCGATTGCTGATCAAGCTCGCACGATTCGTATTCCGGTTCACATGATCGATGTCCTGAGCAAGCTGCGGAACGCCCAAAAGAAGCTGACTCAGGAATTGCGGCGCGAGCCGAGTGTTCATGAGATCGCTGAAGCCCTCAACATGTCGCCCGAGGAGGCCCAGCGCGTCCTCGATATCGCTCGTCATCCGGCAAGCTTGGATCGACCTGTGGGCGAAGGGGAAGACAATGCCTTTGGGGAGTTCATCCAGGATCCATCGAGCGACAATCCCGTGCGGAATGCGGGCAACGGGGTTCTCAGGGATCGGATCGATTCCTTGCTGAAAACGTTGACGTATCGCGAACGAGAGATCATTCGGCTTCGATACGGTCTGACCGATGGCTACAGCTACACGCTCGAAGAGGTCGGCCGAATATTCAAGGTCACGCGAGAGCGCGTCCGTCAAATCGAGGCCAAGGCGGTTGCCAAGCTTCAAAATCCCGTGCGGGCGCAAATGCTCGAGGGTTTTCTGAAGCAGGTTGCCTAGGGCTCTCTGCAGGGAATGCCCAGTGGGCCTTCCGAGGTTCCGCCCCGTCCCTTATCCTAGCAGGTGAGGGGCGGGGGTATCGAGGGCCCGGTTGTCGACGATCTCGATGGAACAATCATGAATGAAAAATCTTTCAGCGTGGAGTTTGCTCCGCGCGTGCACCGTTTGCCACCCTATCTGTTCGGACGCATCAACAATCTGCTTTACCAAAAGCGTCGGGCGGGGGAGGATGTGATCGATTTGGGGATGGGAAATCCATCCGATCCGCCCGATCCCGTGGTCATCGAAAAGCTCAGCGAAGCGGCCCACGATGTTCGCAACCACGGGTACTCGAAAAGCAATGGAATTCTCAACCTGCGCAGGGAATTGACCAGCAAGTACCTCCGCAAGTACGGCGTGCGGCTCGATCCGGAAAGCGAGACCATCGTTTGCCTCGGTTCGAAAGAAGGCTTTTCGCACATGCTCTTGGCGCTGATCGGTGCCGGAGATACCGCGATCATTCCTGCGCCTTTTTTCCCCGTGCACATGTACGGAGTTGTCCTCGCGTCCGGAAACGTCGTCGCCTTGGATGTTGCCAATACGGAAAAATACCTTTCGAACATCGCGTACACGTGCGAACATTTCTATCCCCGACCCAAGCTGCTGATTATCAACTACCCCCACAATCCGTCGACGGTGACGGTTGAGCCCGAGTTCTTCACCGATGTGGTCAAACTCGCAAAACGGTATGGCTTGATGGTCATCAGCGATTTCGCGTACGCCGATGTCGCGTACGACGGCTACGTTCCCCCTTCGTTTCTGTCGGCCCCTGGGGCCAAGGATGTGGGTGTCGAATTCACCACCATGAGCAAGGGATACAACATGGCGGGTTGGCGCATCGGCTTCTGCTCCGGAAACGCCGAGATGGTGCGCGGGCTCGCGACGATCAAGGGCTACTACGATTACGGCATGTTTCAAGCGATTCAAATCGCGGCGATCGTCGCACTGCGCGATACCGAGGCGACCGTGGAAAAGCAGTCTCTGATTTATCAGAGCCGGCGCGATGTGCTGATCGAAGGGCTGCACCGCTTGGGCTGGGAGGCGGCTGTTCCGCGGGCCGGCATGTTTGTCTGGGCGAAAAGTCCCGAGCCTTGGGCTTCGAGCATGAATTCGATCGACTTTGCCATGCACCTGCTGGAGCAAGGCAACGTGGCCGTCAGCCCCGGGGGAGGATTTGGACCCGCTGGGGAAGGTTACCTTCGAATGGCCCTGGTCGAAAACGAAGCGCGATTGAAGCAAGCGGTCCGACAGATCGCGGGGTGTCTCGATCGCAAATCCGCACCTCAATTTCAAAACGCCTAACACCGAACGCATCCCATGAAGCCTGTCGTTCAGATTTCGCTGGACTTAACCAATCTCGAAGAAGCCTTGAATACAGCCGAGCGCGCCATGCAAGTGGGGATCGACTGGCTGGAGGCAGGAACGCCGCTCATCCTGGCGGAAGGCCTTCGCGCGATCCGCGGACTGAGGGAACGATTTCCAAACACACCCATCGTGGCGGACCTGAAAACGATGGATGGCGGTTATCTGGAAGCCGAGATGATGGCCAAGGCTGGAGCGACTCACGTCGTGGTCATGGCCCGAGCGCACGAAGAGACGATCAAGTGTGTGGTGAAGGCAGGCAAAGACTACGGCGTCGGCGTGATGGGGGATAATCTCGGATACGAAACGATGATCGATGGCGCCAAACGCTTGGAAGATCTCGGATGCGGATACATTATCCATCACATCGGATACGATGAACGCCGGGGGATCGCTGCAGCCGGAAAGCGAGCCCCCAATCCTTTGGATCAGTTGCGGCAGGTGGTCGAAGCCGTCTCGGTACCGGTCCAAGCCGTGGGCGGACTGTCGCTGGAACAAGCCATCAGCACGCCGAGTTATGGCGCGCCGTTGGTTGTGATCGGCGCACCCTTGGTGATCGACAGCGAGCGTTTTGCCACATCGGCTGCCGATCCGATGTCCGTGCTGAGGCGCATCTGCGATGAGGTTCACGCATTTGGCGATGTGCCGGTCAAGTGCGAGGCTCGAGGCCGCAGCGTCTAAACCGCTTAAGCGACCTGGACTTCGAAGAACATCTCCTGAATCGCATCCCCGATGGCATTGAGCTTGCCTTGGAAGCCGTCGATGAAGTCATGCAAGCCTTCGTGCATGATTTCTTCGATGTCGAGAAATTCGAATTCGGCTCTTAATCGTCCGAGAAGTTGCTCCGGGCGATTTCGGAAGTTGCCGGAGGAGCCTCCGGTGATCGCAAGGAGCGATCGTTCGGCGAGAGCGACGCAGAAGTGGACAGCGCGGGGAAAGTCCCTGTCGAGGAGCAGGAATGCCGCCACGAGTTTCGGGGACAGGCGACCGAAACGACGGCGGTACATTTCCAGCGCGCTGGCGCTTTTGAGCAGCATCCCCCACTGGCTGATATCCAGCGAGGTGCCGACATCCGAGACGCTCGGGAGGAGCAGGAAGTATTTGACGTCCAGAATCCTGGACGTTTTGTCGGCTCGTTCGAGCATCGCGCCCAGGCGGCCGAAATTCCACGCTTCGCCATGCGACATGGTGCCCGTCACCACGCCATCGATCAAATAACCGAACTGTCGCACTCGGGTGAAGAACTCGAACGGGGAGTCGATCGCCCGCGGGTCGTTTCGGCTGTCGCGGACGAAGAGATAGAACTTGTTGAGTTCCTCCCACATCTGGCTGCTGAGCATTTCCCGGCTCTGCCGAGCGTTTTCTCGCGCGTATTGCAGGCAAGAGAGGATGGAGTTCGGGTTCTGCTCGTCGAAGGTTAGGAATCGGATGACGTATTCCTGGCAGACATGCTGGTAGGTCTCGAAGAATTTTTCCTGGTCGCCGGTGGTGTAGACCAAGGCTTCCCATTGGTGGTCCAGGTGATCGCCGAGGCCCAGCGTCAGGTTGAGCGTGACGTCGATAAACCGCGCGACGTTTTCCGCGCGCTCCGTGTAGCGACGCATCCAAAAAATCGAATCAGCAACTCTCGATAACATAATGGAATAACCATCCAATGAATGATTGTCACATACCCCTTGCGGTTCACTCGTCGAGCGGTCAGAGGTCTTCCCTCAGTACCCATGTGTCTTTGCTCCCTCCACCTTGGGAAGAGTTCACGACGAGAGATCCTTTGACGAGGGCGACGCGAGTGAGGCCGCCGGGGACGATGTAAATGTCCTCGCCGTACAGGATGTACGGCCTCAGGTCGACGTGACGCCCCTCGAGGGTATCGCCGCAGAGCGTGGGAACGGTCGAGAGGGCGAGCATGGGCTGGGCGACATAGTTTCTCGGATTGGTTTCGATGAGATGCCTATACTGGTCCAGTTGCTCTCGAGTTGCCTTGGGACCGAGCAAAATTCCATAGCCTCCCGATTCGTTGGCGGGCTTGATGACCAACTCGTTCAGGTGGCTGAGCACATACTTGCATTGCTCCGGATCGGCGCACATGTAGGTCGGCACGTTGGGCAGGATCATCGATTCCGAGAGATAGTATTCGATCATCTTGGGGACGTAGGCGTAGACGGCCTTGTCGTCCGCGACTCCCGTACCTGGCGCGTTGACGAGCGCGACGCGGCCGGATCGGTAGACCTCCATCAAGCCTCGCACCCCTAGGGTGGAGTCTGGGCGGAGGGCATCTGGGTCGAGGAAATCATCGTCGATGCGGCGATAGATGACATCGACTCGCTGCAGGCCTTTGGTGGTGCGCATGCAGACGTATCCATCTTTGACGACCAGGTCAGGGCCTTGCACCAGCTCGACCCCCATTTGCTGGGCCAGAAAGCAATGCTCGAAGTAGGCGGAGTTGTAGAGGCCTGGCGTCAACACAACGACGTTGGGATCGCGCGCGGATGCCGGGGCCACGTACTGCAGCATCTTCAAGAGTTGTTCCGGATAGGTTTCCACGGGGAGGATGTTGTGGCCTTCGAACAATTGGGGAAACGTCCGCTTCATCACTTCGCGGTTCTCGATCACGTAGGAGACGCCGGAAGGGCAGCGGAGATTGTCCTCGAGCACATAGATTTGCCCATCGGCCCCGCGCACCAAATCGGTGCCTGTGATATGGCACCAGATCCCCTTCGGAGGATTCATTCCATGGAGTTGTTTCAGATAGCCTTTGCTCGAGGAGATCATCGACTCGGGCATGATTCCGTCTCGGATGATGCGCTGCTCATGGTACATGTCGTCGATGAACATGTTGAGCGCGCGGATTCGCTGTTTGAGCCCCGATTCGATGACCTGCCATTCCCGCTCCAGGATGACGCGAGGAATCAGATCGAAGGGCCAGATCTTCTCCGTGCCAGCGGCATGCCCATAGACATTGAACGTGATTCCCATGTTGAGCAATTCGTGGTCGGCGGCACGTTGGCGGCGCTGCAGCTCGCCGATGGGGAGGCTTTCCAGCCGGTCAACGAGGAAGCCTACGCCCGATCGAGGTTGGCCCCCCGAAGCGAACATCTCGTCGTAGAACCCCATGCAGTCGTATGTTCGAATCCCCAGCGGATCGAAAGCTTTCTCAGACAGGACTTCGCTGTTCATCGATAGGGACTCGCGGGTTTCCAAGCCGAATGCACGCGCCATTGAGAATCGACAAGTTTTAACTCCGAACCACGAGCAAAATCCAGAGGACTCGCGGTTTTTGTTGGGGTGTTTTACGGACTCCGGAGATGGATCGTTGGAAAAAGGCCTGGCCGGGATGCGCCGGTGCAACCATTACAACCCACCGTTTTTTCCCGACGGCGAGCGGTTTATTGACGAAATGCGGTCCCGCCAGAGACCCGGTCCTCTCGGCAAACCTAGATTTCCTGGTGAATTTCAGTTCCCGGAGAGATGCTTGAATGTCCACCCAATCTGTTGCCAATCCATCAGGATTCACTCGTCCCGAGAGACGGGATTTCACCCCGCAACGATTCCATTTGGATGAGCAGAACCAGGACGGAACGTTGGAGATTCGATCGAAACGTTACCCGACGAAGGTGACGGAGATGAACTCCTGCGAATTCATAGCCTTTATCGACGAAAAAACCTCCCAAAAGGTCGGGTTAGGCTGTTGCGTCCGATTGCGTATTCTCGACGTGGATTGCAACGTCAGGGTGCATACCAAGAGCCAGTTCGAGGATGGGACCGTTCGGCTCGAGATGCATCAGGTCGACGAGAACTACAGTTCCGGATCCAACAGCGGGATCTTTATCGCATCGGACGTTTCTCGTTCCACGAACGTCAGTGGGCGTTCCTCGTTTGCGCCCATGATCATGATCATCGGTATCTTTGCCGCAATTGCACTCTTTCCGATCTACGGCAAGAAATTGTCAGCGACGGAAAAGGTTTCCAAATCCATCGAACGCGCTTGGAAGCAAGCCGTTGCGTCATTCAATCGCTAGGCTTCCTCTTCAATACGGAGCGGTCGGTAACCTCCGATGCTCTGGAAGTAGAGCATGAGAAGCAGATAGATGATGGCCATGGTTGCGGGGATGAAGGAATCGATTCGCAACGTGGTGCGATCCCCTTGCTCACTCGCGGTGACGAGTTTGGACTGGGTTTCGTTTCGTTCGGCAGGCTTGATCTTGCGGGCTTCTTCGACCGCCTTGCCATTGAGTCCATAAACAGACGTCGCGTCGATATTGAGGAAGCGACTGGGGGTTTCCGACTTGTATTGTTCGGCGAGCGTCGAATCGAGCCGACGCATTTCCTCGCCCGCGAAACGGTCCTTGCAATAACCGAGGCCGGGGCCGCCGATCAAACCTGCCGAAAGCATGCCAACGCCACCCATGATCGACATGGCCACAGCACCCGACTTCGGATAGCGGTCGCCGACCACGGCGAGCATCGTCGGCCAGAAGAAGGTTTTGCCCACGGCGTAGATTCCCAAGGCCACGAGAGCCATGCCGAACGACTGCATGGTGCTGGCCAAGTTCAGGCCAATGCACGCGATGACCGAGCAGAGGAACAGCAGCATCATCGGTTTGATCTTGAGCGTCGACTCAATCCAGTGAGCGCAGAAACGCAAACCGAACATGATGGCAGAGGTCCAGAGGAACAGGTATTTGCCTTGCTCCGACGTGAACAAGTTTCCAGTGATGTTTTGGATCCAAGAGTCGGTTCCCAATTCCACGGAGCCGACGAGAGCATGAGCAACGAAGAGGACGAAGAGGATGAAGGATCCCATCGAGAAATTGGTGATGACTCCGGCCGCGATTACCAGAGCGCCACCGATCGCGTATCCGATCCAATTCGCGTAATCTGGGATCAGATTCTTGAGGATGTCCCCAAAGAACAGAGCGAGCAGATAGCAAGCGACCAATGAGCCGAGAATGCCAACCGATTTGTACATGTCGGCAAAACTCGTTCCTGCGGCAGCGGCTTCGGACTTGGGAAAGTATTGTCCCAAGAACATGATGGCATACAGGGCGGTTGGGATCAGGTAGAGGGCGAGTTGATACTGCCAGGCCCATTTCAACTGATCATCGAGCAGCCAACCCAGAGCCGAACCGATAACCAGACCTGCCGGCCAACTAGCGTGGAGAATATTGAGGTAGTGCGTACGGTTGTGGGGAAAGATCGTGGCGACGAGCGGATTGGCCACCGCCTCGAGAGTTCCGTTCGCGTACGCGAAGATAAAGCTGCCCCAGAAGAGCATGTTGTATGCGTTCGAGGTTCCCGCAGCGAAGGTAACGACGGCCGACAAGAGATGGCCCAGAAGAGCGAGGAAGACGAGTTTGCCGTAGCCGATCTTGTCCACAATCAAACCGCCGATGATGATTCCGAAGCAGAAGCCCGAGAGACCAGCGCCGGTGATCGAGCCGAGTTGCTGATCGTTGAAGCTGAATTGCTCCTTCCAGTTGTCGAGAATCCCTCCGCGAATGGCAAAGCCGATTCCTGCCGCGAAGATCGCCATGAACCCGGCCCAAAGAAGCCGATTTGCGTTGGGTACGAGAGGAGCGGTGGAGGTGTTGTCTGACATGACCGTGGAAATCCCGCAAAGGAGGGTGAGAGGAAGCCGCAGTTTGGAATTTCGCAAGAGTCTAATCCCCGACATGGCGGCACGCTACACCACTCCCGCGAGAATCGTCGACCGCGACCCTTGGTTCTTTCGGGGTCGCTGGTCTTCGCCGGATTCTTCCGCCCAGTTTCCGCTCGCCGGCGCGGGACGGAGGAAGCTTACTTGGTTCGCCGCCGGCAACCGCTAGAATGAGACCGAGCGAGATCGGAGTAACGATGAGAATCCCCAATTACCGCGGCACCGGTAGCGTCGCGATCAACTTGACCCCGATGATCGACGTTACGTTTCTGTTGATCATCTTCTTCCTGGTCAGTAGCCATTTGGCGAAGCAGGAGAATTTTCTTCCCTTGGATTTGCCTTCGGCGGCATCCGGGATTGGCGATTTTTCCGACCGGCCGACGGTGACGATCCAGGTTCCGCGGGACGGCACCTACCAGATCGGCGGCGTCCCGGCTGATCTCGCGCAACTCCGAACCGCCATCCTGTCGCGAGCCGAAGTGGAGGGGGACCAGCCTGTCCGGATTCGAATTCGGACCGATCAATCGGTTCCCTACGCAGCCATCGCCAAGCTTCTCAAAACCATCGCCCTGACCGGCCACTCGGACGTGGTCTTTTCGGTTTACGAGGATGTTCCATGAAGACACAATTCCATGGCAGAAGAGATCGCTCGAGTTTTGACTCGACCATGACTCCGATGATCGATGTGGTCTTTCTGTTGCTCATCTTCTTTTTGACCACGTCGTCCTTTCAACGCCTGGAAAAGCTCATGCCCAGCGCAGTTTCGGCGGAGTCTCAGTCGCAAGCGGGGAGTCAAAACGATGAGCCTCCCCAGCCGTCGGACGCAGACTTGTCGGACTGCATCATCAAAATCTCGCAGGATGGGGAAGAGCTTCGTTATCTGCTCAATGACGAACAAATCGTTTCGCTTGAACAACTTGCAGCTCGCATGAAAACCATCCTCAGCATTCGTCCCGATCTACCGCTGGTGATCGATCCGACCGATGATGTTCCCGCTCGAGATGCGATCCGGGTCTACGATATGGCCCGCCGTCTCGGTTCGTTGGCGGTATATTTGGTCGGCAGGTGAGTCCCCGAACGCTTGTTCAGGATCGGCCGTGGGATTGCCATAGGTCCGCGAGGACAATCGCATGTTGGACGGCTCGAGCCATCTGATCGAGGGACGCGAATTCTTTCACGGAGTGGATGTTGTATTGGCCAACGGAAAGATTCGGAGTGGGAAGTCCCATCGCAGTCATTTGGGCTCCATCGGTCCCTCCGCGAATGGAGCCTCGCGTGCACTGGATCCCCAGTTGTTGGTAAGCCTTCTCGGCCAGATCTGCGGCGATGGGGAAAGACCGGAGGCGGTCGGCCATGTTGCGATACTGCTCCACGATCTCGATGTCGTAGGATAGTTTGGGAGTGCGATCGCAGACCTTTTGAGCGAGGCTGTGCAGCAGCGCTCCATATTCGTAGAGTTTTGCGGTTTCGAAGTCGCGCAGCAGGAGTTGCACGCTCGCGTGAGCGACGGTGCCGGTGGTTTCGAAGGGATGAATGAAGCCTTCGCGACCGTCGGTCGCTTCCGGGGCCATGCGGTCGGAGGGGAGGGACGCGACGAGCTCCGACACCGCTCGGATCGCGTTGACCATGCGTCCTTTGCCCAGGGCTGGGTGGATGTTGTAGCCGTGGAAATGAAGGGTGGCCATATCGGCGGAGAAGTTCTCGATGTCCAGAATTCCTTCCCCGCCGCCGTCGAGGGTGTATCCCGCCACCGCTTTGGCTCGCAGGGGTTGAAAGTGTTTCGCACCCCGACCTATCTCTTCATCGCAGGTGAACAGTACGCGAATGGGGCCATGGGGCAACTCGGGGCGTTCCATCCAATGGTTCGCCATTTCCATGATGGCTGCGACGCCAGCTTTGTCATCCCCACCCAGCAATGTTTTTCCGTCCGTGGTGATCAACGTATGACCGATGAGGTCGGCCAGTTCCGGAGTCTCCTCAAAACGAATGATTTCACTCCCACCTAAAGGGATGTCATCTCCCGAATAGTTTTCGATGACCTGCGGTTGGCATCGATCGCCGGGAGCTTCGGGGGAAGTGTCCAGGTGGGCATTGAACAGAATCGTGGGGACTGGGCCATCCACGGTCGCAGGAATGGTTCCCCATACCAGCCCATTGTCGTCTTGCTCCGCGTCGTCGATCCCCATGCCTTGGAGTTGTTCGACGAGCAGCTGCCCCAGGAGCCATTGGCCTCGACTGCTTGGGTAGTCGCTGGTGTGCGGATTCGCGGTCGTGCCAATGCGGACGTACTGCAGAAAACGATCCAGGAGACGTTCGCGATGGAGGAGGGGTGCGTTCATGTTGGCCGTCGTCGGGAATCGATGGTTCGAGAGGATTGCGTTGGGAAACCGAACATCCTATCCGCAAGGTGCCCGGGGTTCTTCCCCCCTTGGCCCTGGTCCCCTCGGCCCCAGCCGATTTTCTGAAATTCTCGATTTTTCCTGCGGCGTGACCAAACGTGTCCAGAGCGTTGCGATTCTTGGAGTGTCGGACCCAGGCTCGGGTCCCAGCTAACCCCACATTGGTTCGAACAAGAAAGCCGCAATCCAATGGCCGCCACAGCAACGCTGAAGAAACCCGTGAAGCCGAATTTCGTGCAGCAAACCTTCCAGTGGGATGATTCGCTGTCGCGACGCGGAGCTTCGTCCGTGAAGGAAAGCGAGGAATGCACATCGACTCGCGTTTCGTCCTTCCCGAAGAAATCGAAGCCTCTTGCGGTTTCAAGCCGGGGTTCGGAGCGGCTGGGGCGTTGCGAACCGGTTGGCGGATTGATGCAAACGGTCTTGTCGAGATATGGGATCACGCCCGAGGAGTTCCGCCAAGCCGTCGAGGAACTGCGAGCCAGCCGCGGCATACAGCCTGGGCGTTGACCTGTTCTCGCGCGAGCGGAGGGCCGTCGGTGTCTCTGAAGCAAAAAAAATCGGCCCATCATTGCTGACGGGCCGATTTTCTTTTTCTTCGCGTCTTGGATCTAGCAATCGAGGGTCGCGTTAGCGAACTCGGGTGCTGCTAGCTTGAATGACACGGCGATTGGTGTTCATGTAAGCGTGTGGATCAACCACTGGAGCTGGAGCGGCAGCCGGAGCAGCAGGTGCTGCTGCTGGGGAGCTTCCGCAAGAGCTGCAACCAGCTG
>JBKDPB010000055.1:0-26804 GCA_046342615.1 Planctomycetota bacterium
TGATCTAGGTCAATCAGATCGGACCCTTGTCCGAGACGATCGCGGCCATCCAACTCGCTCATCGCAAGGGATACACCAGCATCTCGAGCCACCGAAGCGGTGAGACCGAAGATGCCACCATTGCGGATTTGGCCGTTGCTCTATCCACCGGCCAGATCAAAACCGGATCGGCCTCTCGTTCCGACCGCATGGCAAAATACAATCAGTTGCTCCGCATCGAGGAAGAACTTGGTGAAGGAGCTCGATACGCAGGTCCGCTGTTCCGCCGTCGATAGGAAACCCCGTGCCCCGCCGAGACGATATTCATAAGATCCTCTTAATTGGCTCAGGCCCGATCGTCATTGGGCAGGCATGCGAATTTGATTATTCGGGAACGCAAGCTTGCAAAGCCTTGCGCGAAGAGGGATACGAGGTGGTGCTGGTCAACAGCAATCCTGCCACCATCATGACCGACCCGGCCTTGGCAGCCAGGACGTACATCGAACCCTTGACGTGGGAGATCGTGGCCAAGGTCATCGAGCGGGAACGCCCCGACGCGATCCTGCCGACCCTCGGCGGCCAGACCGCGCTCAACATCGCGATGGACCTGGCCAAACACGGTGTGCTCGAACGCTTCCAATGCGAGATGATCGGCGCCAGACCCGATGTGATCCACAAGGCGGAAGCCCGCGACGCGTTCAAAGCAGCGATGGAAAAGATCGGCATGGAGGTTTGTCGAGGAGACGTCGTCCACACGATCGAGGCTGCTCGCAAAGTCCTCGCCGACGTCGGACTGCCTTGTGTCGTCCGTCCGAGCTTCACGATGGGCGGCAGCGGATCGGCGATCGCCTACAACCGCGACGAATTCGACTCCCTGGTACAGAACGGCTTGACCTTGTCCCCGATCTCCGAAGTCCTCATCGAGGAATCGATCCTCGGATGGAAAGAATACGAGATGGAGGTCATGCGCGACAAAGATGACAACGTCGTCATCATTTGCTCGATCGAGAACTTCGATCCGATGGGAGTCCACACCGGCGATTCGATTACGGTCGCTCCCGCGCAAACGCTGACCGACAAGGAATACCAGCGAATGCGCGATGCCAGTCTCGCGATCATTCGCGAGATCGGGGTCGAAACCGGGGGTTCGAATATTCAGTTTGCAATCCATCCCCAAACGGGGCGGATGATCGTCATCGAAATGAATCCTCGCGTCAGTCGCTCCAGCGCCCTGGCGAGCAAAGCGACGGGATTCCCCATCGCCAAGATCGCAGCCAAGCTTGCGGTTGGATTCCGATTGTGGGAATTGCAGAACGACATCACCCGCAAGACGCAAGCTTGTTTCGAGCCGACCATCGACTACGTGGTCACCAAGATCCCTCGTTTTGCGTTCGAGAAATTTCCCGAGGCGGACTCGACCCTGACGACGCAAATGAAGAGTGTCGGCGAAACGATGGCCATCGGGCGAACGTTCAAGGAGTCCTTTCAGAAAGCGCTCCGCGGGCTCGAAGTGGGCGCCTTCGGATTCGGCTCCGATACCAAAGACCTTTGGTACACCGATCGACCTCCTGACGACGAGGAGATCCGCAGCAAGCTTTCCCGCCCCAACGCCGACCGAGTCTGGTTCCTGCGTTACGCCATGCTTCACGGAATGAGCATCGAAGAAATCCATTCCATCACGAGCATCGACCCGTGGTTCCTTGACCAACTTCGCGAACTCGTCGAGATGGAATTGCATCTGCGACAGATCGGTTCGCTCGACAAGATCGATGCTGCGACCATGCGGCAAGCCAAGCAGTTCGGCTTTTCCGACCGTCAATTGGCGACGGTGCTGGCCAGCGACGACGACGAAGTGCGGCAATGGCGGAAAGAGCGCGGGATCTGTGCCACCTTCAAGTCGGTGGACACCTGCGCCGCGGAATTCGAAGCCTACACGCCGTACTACTACAGCACGTACGAGAGCGAAGACGAAACTCCGCCGAAGGCTCCGGGCAAGAAGCGGATCATGATCCTCGGTGGCGGCCCGAACCGTATCGGACAAGGGATCGAATTCGATTACTGCTGCTGCCATGCGAGCTACGCGATGCGGGAGCTCGGCATCGAATCGATCATGGTCAACAGCAATCCGGAGACCGTGAGCACCGATTACGACACCAGCGATCTGTTGTTCTTTGAGCCGCTCACGGCCGAAGATGTGCTCAACATTTACGATCGAGTGCAACCCGACGGCGTAATCGTGCAGTTCGGCGGCCAGACCCCGCTCAACCTCGCCCGCGCCCTCGCCAACTCGGGCGTTCCGATCATCGGCACCAGCGTAGAGACCATCGAAGATGCCGAGGATCGCGAGAAATTTCAGAAGCTGATCCAGGACTTGAACCTGAGGCAACCTGCCAACGGCATCGCTCGGAATATGGCTCAAGCCCGCGCAGAAGTCCAGAAGATCGGCTACCCGTGTCTGGTCCGCCCGAGCTTCGTCCTCGGCGGGCGCGCCATGGAAATCTGCTACGATCAAACGCAGTTCGAACGCTTCGTGGCGGAAGCCTTTGTCGTCGCTCAAGGGCAACCTGTCCTGATCGACCGATTCCTCGAAGACGCGACCGAAGTGGATGTGGACGCCGTGTCCGACGGTGATGATGTGGTCATCATGGGGATCATGGAGCACATCGAAGAAGCCGGTGTCCACTCGGGCGACTCGGCTTGCGTCATGCCCCCTTTCTCCCTTTCCGAAGAGGTTCTGGACGAAATTCGCCAAGCCACCGATGCCATGGCGCGACGCCTGAAAGTGGTCGGATTGATGAACGTTCAGTTCGCAATCAAACTCGAAGACGATGGCAAGCACGTCGTGTATGTGCTGGAGGTGAACCCGCGCGCCAGCCGCACCGTACCGTTTGTTGCCAAGGCAACCGGCGTCCCGGTTGCCAATATCGCGGCCAAGCTCATGGTCGGCCTCAAGCTCAAGGAACTAGGGATCACCGGCGAGCCTGTCCCCCGCAGCATCTCGGTCAAGGAAGCGGTCTTCCCGTTCCGCAAATTCGCGGGGGTGGATATCGTCCTCGGCCCCGAAATGCGGTCGACCGGGGAGGTGATGGGAATCAGCGACGATTTCGCGATCGCATTCAACAAGAGCCAAGTCGCTGCCGGAACGCTGCTTCCCAAATCCGGAAACGTCTTTTTGAGTATCGCCTCCCGGCAACGGGCTGGGATCGACAAACTCGCCAAGCAACTGCACGACATGGGTTACAAACTGCTGGCGACCACCGGCACGGCATCCGAGATCGAGAAGGCAAACATTCCAGTGGTTCGGATCAAGAAACTGGCCGAGGGGCACCCCAACTTGATCGATTACCTCAAGAACGATGACGTTTCCTTGATCATCAACACGCCGAGCGGCAAGGGAGCTCGGACCGATGAAGGGCGCATTCGAGCCGCATCGGTTCAATTCGGGGTTCCTTGCATCACCACGCTCTCGGCCGGCAAAATTGCGGTGGAAGCGATGATGGTCGCACAGGAAAAAGAGATGAGCGTCCTGTCGCTGCAGGAACGATTCGCGCAAAAGTAACGCCGGGCGCCTTCCCCACAAACCCAGAGTCGGCAAACCCAGAGTCGGCGTAGCATATCAGGGCCGATTCCTGGGCGGACGCGATGGCTGTCGACGGGTAGCGTCAGGAGCGCCGAAAGAACTTGATGGGGATATCGCTGTCGGGATTGTCGAGCATAATCCCGATCTTTCCCTCGAGCAGATCATCCAGATCCCGTCCGACGATCTCCGCCCGCCATCCTCTCAGAAGCGATGGAGGGTGGCTTTGATCCGCTTCGCGATCGAGACGATACAGCACGAAGTCGCGAAGGTCGTCGGATGTCGCAACGAGCATCGGCGCAATATGTTTGTGGTGGCAGATGAACGCCATGGCAGCCGAGAGGAACTGAGTCAACATACTGGCCGGTTGGCCCTTGCCATACCGATGCTTGCGGGGCCATGTCGGAGGAGGTTCGAGGGCTGCGTCCTCGATGATCGCGGAGAGCTCCGGGATCAATTGCCGCGTGTTTCGATACTCCATGCCTCGCAGGGCAGCGACCCGGCGCGGATCGGCAGTGCCCCGCCGCGCCAGTTCGACCAGCAAGTCGTCTCGCAGGATTTTTCGTGGGGGAACGTTGCGTTGTTTGGCGCGCGTGTCGCGCCAGTTCCACAGCGCGCGAGCGATACTGAGCGATTTCCCTGATAATGTGGAGACACCGCTGATTCGATGCCAGTTTTCGCTCGACTCGAAATCGGACAGCTCTTCCTGTTTCAGCCGGGTTTCCTCCATGAGCCATGTCAGTCGACCATGCTTGTGCAAGCGCTCGGACAGACTCCGGTAGATTCGGACCAAGTCGCGAACATCCTGAGCTGCATATTCCAGCTGCTGCCGAGACAGCGGCCGCTGCCTCCAATCCGATCGCGTTTCTTCTTTGTCCAGCGTACGGCCAACGACACGCTGCACCAGCTTGGCGTAGGAAGCAGGGTATTCGTACCCGAGAAACCCCGCTGCGATCTGGATATCGAAAAGATTGGGGATCAGCCTGCCCGTACCTCGAAAGCAGAACAAGATTTCTTCGCGTCCCGCATGGACCACCACCGTGCGATTCTCATCGATCAACAAATCCCAGAAAACCGACAAGTCTTCGCAATCCAGGGGGTCGATAATCGCGATCTGGTTTTCGGTGGCGACCTGAATCAAACACAGGAGCGGGCGGTAGGAATCCTCGGAGACGAACTCGGTGTCGAAGGAAATCAGCGACTCTTTGGCAAGATCCTCACAGAATTGCTGTAGAGCGGACTGGGTTTTGATATAAAGAAATTCGGTTGCCAACCCCAAACCTATCTGACTCGAGCTGTGACGCAAAAAACGGAAGTCGAAGTTTTAACCGGTAAGACTGCGAGCGACAACGACGCTCCTGGTTCTCGAGACCATTTTCGTTCGCATGGATTGCTGGTCAGCGCTTCCGAACAAGGCGAATGGGATCTGGCGATTCGAGCCGGCGTCGATTGGATCGATCTCAAGAACCCTCGAAACGGCCCCCTGGGACGGCCCGACTTCGCGGTCGCCTGTGAATTCGCGGACCGCATGAGGGATCTGCCCGACCATCGCTGGAGTCTTGCGGGAGGGGAATTGCGGGACTGGAATCCGATCGCCGATCGCGGTTTCGGTGGGCTTCTGGGGGACCGCGGATGCATCAAATGGGCGCTGGCCGGCTGCGCCAACGGGGACGAATGGCGCGAAAAGTTATCGGCATGCCTCCTCGCCTTGCCCGGTGCCAACCAAGCGATCCTCGTCCATTACGCCGACCACCCAGCGTGCGCCGCCCCCCCCTGGGAGTCGGTCCTGCAGGCTGCTTGCGACGCCGGAATGCGTTACATCCTGATCGATACCGCGATCAAGGATGGCCGCTCCTTGATGGATCATCTTTCGCAGGACCTCCTGCGGTGCCATGCGGAAGAAGCCCGATCGCTGGGACTCGAAGTTGCGATCGCGGGCTCGCTGCGGCTTGATCAATTGCCGATGGCTGGAAACGTAGGAGCATCCTGGGTTGGGGTGCGTGGGGCGGTTTGTCGGCACGCCGACCGCTCCTCTCCTTTTTGCCGAGAAAAACTGGAACGAGCCGTCGCCATCGTGCGAGGCTGCGTTACGCCACAACGAAGGGAATCCGTCCATGTCCTCGGGTAGCAATCGCGGCACACCCACCGGGGTAATTCGACAAGGAAATCGAGTCGTCGGCGGAATCCTCATGCCCGAAGACGAGGAGGTGTTCATCCGTGAATTCAATCACTGCTACGGACAATTGCGCATGTCGGTCGCGCCCCTTGCCAAGCCCCCTGCCAAAAAACCGGCCACCGATCCCCAATCGTTTCAAATCCCCACGTGGTTTCGCCACGTCTGGCATTCGACCCACCCGCGCCGGGAGGAAGGCTCCGGCGATCGATAGCCCCGGCAACATTCGATGGGCGAGCGGTCGTTGGGGGAGAACGCCGAATTCCGCAGGGTTTTGCAAGCAAAATTGCAAACATTTGAGGAAAATCGCGGTAGCGGCGTTCCCTCTTGAATCGCTCGGCGACTAAAATCAACCTTCCTAGTTTGGTTTCGAGGGGCTCCGTCATATTCATTGACCTAAACCATTTCGCTGTTGTCTTTCTCCGTTGAGGTTTGTCCCATGTCCAAGTCCAATCGATGGACCAGAGAAATTCGCGCTCGCCGCTCGAGCGATCTTCGCCGCATGCATCGACGACGCCTTCTTGTGGAAGGTTTGGAATCGCGCGAGTTGATGGCATCCGACACTTTTCTGGATCCTTTCGGAAATCGAATTGGATTCATCCCCACGCCTCCTGCGTCCTTGGAACAAAACGCGCCCCCTGCAAACGGAGCAGGCGGATCGGGGAGCGGAGCATCGGGGAATGCACCCGCAGATCCCCCGTTGAGCGACACCTTCAAACTGCACAGTCGCCCAAGTGCGACCAAGACGATTTATCTCGACTTTGACGGCTTCACGGCGAGGGGGACTCCGTGGAATACGTCCCGTGGTCGCGACCCGATCATTTCGCCTGCTTATGATCCGGATCGCAATGGCCCGGACTTCACCAATAACGAACTTCGCTGGATTCAAACCATCTGGCAACGGGTCGCGAGCGACTTCGCCTCGTTTGATTTGAACGTGACCACCGAAGATCCCGGAGAAGAGGCGCTGGTCAACACCGGCGGAAGTGACGATCGATGGGGAATCCGCGTGGTCATGACACCGGATGACTTTCCTGCTCCGGGCGCAGGCGGAGTCGCGTACATTGGAAGTTTCCGTTGGGGATACAACACCCCAGGTGCAACTGACACCCCGTGCTACGTGTTCAACATCTTTCCAGCGAACGTCTCCTTGGCGGTGAGCCACGAGGTTGGCCACTCCCTGGGTCTGTCCCATGACGGAACCAATGCCAACAATCCTTTCCAACAAAACGCTGCCTACTATTTTGGGCACGGTGGAACCGGAGAGACCAGTTGGGGGCCGATCATGGGTGCGCCCTACGATCGCAATATCACCACCTGGGATGATGGAACCTATCTCGGCGCGAACAATGGTGCCTCGAACGCAAACTATGGATCGGGTCCGGATGATATCGGCATTATAGCCAGCCCCATCAATGGTTTTGAGATCCTGCCGGACGACCACGGGAACTCCCGCACCACAGCGTCGGAACTCAAGGGTCCCGTCGACGTCTCGGCTCGCGTCCAAATCTCCCAATTGTCGACCATTGAGCGGTCGAGCGACCTGGACTTCTTCCGGTTGCAAGTGGGAACAGGTCTGTTGGATCTGACGATCGATCCTTATGTCAATCAGGTTTGGACGAGAAAAACCGATGGCTCGTTCGAATCCTCGGAAGCGAGTTCCCTGTTCGACACGAGTTACTGGCCGAACACTCAGAGCGCCAACTTGGATGTTGAGGCCAAACTCTACGATGCGTCCGGCGCACTCGTCGCCACATCCAATCCCAACGGATTGCTTGCGGAATTCAAGTCGTTGTCTCTGACCGGCGGCATTTATTTTCTCAGCATCGACGGAGTTGGTTTTGGGGATCCAAAAGCCAATCCTCCGACAGGCTATTCCGACTACGGCAGCGTCGGCCAATACTTGATCACCGGTTCGTTCCCGGTCGCGTTTGGTATCGCGGTTTCGGACTCCTCGATTGAATACATCGAGAACAGTTCGCCCGTCGCCGTCACCTCCACGGCAAAAGTCGTCGATAAGCTACCCGGCGATTACTCGTCTGGATTCTTGTCGGTCGAGATGTTACCGACAAAGGGTGCCACGGACATCCTGACCGTCGATTTGTCGGGCACAGAGGGTTTGACTCAGGTGGGAGCGTTTATCTTTCTGAATGGATTGCAAGTCGCGAGATTCAGTCGCACTTCGGACACCACCTTCCAGTTCACGTTCTATCCCCAGACGACGACCGAGGCGATCGAAGCGATTGCGAACAGCATTCGGTTTGAAGCCCTCGGAGACTCGCCGGACACCTTCGCGCGCAGCATTTCCATCACCTTGGTCAAGGGTGTGTTCGGCGGTTCGACCAGCATTGATGTCAATGTGCGATCGGTCAATGATCCACCGATCGCCGTCGCGAGCTTCATGGATGAAATCAATGAAGACACGACCAACGCGGCTGGCAATACCGTTGCCCAACTCATCGAGCGCGGAGTCTTCGACCCCGATCAAACGACAGGAACCGGGATTATCCTGACGGGTGTCGCAAGCGGGACCGGAGTTTGGCAATACAATACGGGCGCGGGTTGGAACGCTATTCCCAGCCTCACTCCTTCGGCGGGCCTCGTGCTCGGCCCGACCAGCAGGTTGCGATTTGTGCCCGCACTCAATTTCTTTGGCAATGCACCGGCCCTTCGCTACTACGCCCTCGATCCGTTTTACCGAGGAGGTTTCAGCGGTCCCGCCGGCCCGGTTTTTGCCAGCACAGGGCTGATCAACGATCCCAGTTCCATTTCCGTGTCTCCAGCCGAGATCCGTCAAGTGGTACGGCCCATCAACGATGCTCCGATCGCCACGCCCCCCTTCCCCAAAACCTCGGTTCTTCAGGATGCGACGCTCTCCTTCACCGTTCCATCGAAACTGTTCAAGGACATCGATGATTCCATTCTGACGCTGAGCGCATTGACAGCGACGGGAAGCCCCCTTCCATCGTGGCTCTCGTTCGATTCGGCCTCCGCAACCTTCCAAGGCACCCCTCGCAATCAAGATGTAGGACAACAGCAGTTCATCATCCGAGCAACCGATCCTTCAGGCGCGTATGCGGATGCACCCTTCACCTTGGAAGTGATCAATGTAAACGACGCTCCCTATGACGCCCGATTGGTGGGACAACCTGTCCCGGAAAACCTTCCCGGAGCGCGGGTTGGTCGGCTGACGGCGATCGATCCGGACCCGAACGATACCCTGACTTGGTCCGTCACCGACACTCGATTCGAAGTGCGCGGCAATGAACTTTTCTTGGCGGCAAAGTCGAGCTTTGACTTCGAAACCGAGCAAAAGGTCGAGATCATCGCTCGCGCCACCGATAACGGCATGCCTCGGCTCTCCTTTGAAACCGTCCTCATGATTCCAATCGCGGACGTCAACGAATTTTCACCGCAATTGACGCCGCTCTCCATGAGCATCGATGAGAATTCGGGTGGCGGAACCAATGTCGGACAAGTCGTCGCGACCGACGGGGACACCGCCAACAAAGTGCGTTACCGTTTTTTTGGCACCCCGCCCACCCAGTTTCTGTTGAATTCGCAAACCGGGAGCCTCTCGGTCAAACCCGGTGTGGCCTTGGATTACGAGACCTCACCAGTCTTTAACTTCTACGTCGAAGCCTACGACGATGGAACGCCATCCCTTTCGACTTGGGTTTCCGCTGCGGTCACTCTCAGGGATATCAACGAGTTTTCACCTGCGATTTCGACGCAAACTCTCTCCGTCGTCGAAAACCAGCCGGTCGGGACACCCTTCGGACGCGTCTTGGCCACCGATGGCGATAAGCAGTCGGTTTCGTTCTCTCTTTTGTCCAGCGAGGATCGCTTCTCCATCGACCCAACCACCGGTGACTTGCGACTCAATCGAGCCGACGTTTTGGATTACGAACGAAGCCGAACCGAATTGGTGACTGTGATCGCCACTGACAATGGGACGCCAAGTTTCTCGTCCCAACGACAGATTGTCCTCCAGGTCACCAACGCCAACGAGCCACCGACCTCGGTGTCGGTCGAAATGACTCAAGTGCGGGCGAACATCACCGGGCTCAACCTCGGAAAGCTTACCGTTCAAGATCCTGACGGCCCAACGCAGTATGTGATCACTCCCCTGGACAGTCGATTCCAGGTCGTCGCTGGCAATCTCATGATGGCCAGCGGACAGTACCTGAGGGATTCGGATCCTCAGTTCATTGCGGTCCCCCTGCTTCTCAATGACGTCTCCGGCGGTACCTCCAACCGTCTTGACATCCAACTGGAGCGGCTGCTGAATCCGACCCCGTGGCGCAACACCGCCTTGCCTTTCGACGTCGATCGTAGCGGATCGGTCAATCCCTTGGATGTGCTCGCGGTCATCAACGCAATCAACGGCAATGCGAGCCCCATCCTTCCCGTTCCCCGGGATAGCTCCAGTCTCGGTTTTGCGGATGTCGATGTGGATGGCGACGGGCAAGTCACCCCGCTGGATGTCCTCGCCATCATCAACGTCTTGAATGCCCCGAAGAACAATCCGGAGGGAGAAGCACCTGGGAAGACCGCTTCCCATGCTGTCGACAGCTACTTTGCACAGTACGACGTGGAATCGGATCCGCTGATGGTGCGATCCCGTCGTTCGCGCCGGTAGAGTAGCGAAACAGGGAGCGATGCACTCGCGGATGCAATCCATCGCAAGACGGGGTCTTGCAACGGATCGTCCGAAAACCGATCGCGTTTCGATCGTCGCGCCCTTGCGTGTCCGGTGTATCCAGCCATACTGAGGTGTATGAGAACGCTCGCTTGCGGCTACTTTTACGATCTTTTTTATTTTACCTCCGGCAAATTGGCCTGAGGTTGGGTGGAAAGTTCGCAAGCCGCAGCGATCGGAACAGAAAACCAACCAAGCCTCGGGCCTCGAAACCCGAGGCTTTTTTCGTGGCGTCAACCGAGTCCCCCAGGAGCAAGCGAAAATCATGATCGTCGTTATGGAACCCAACGCCGCGGACGAGAAAATCGACAATGTCGCCCGACGCGTGTCCGAATTGGGGCTCAAAGCCCATGTCATACGCGGAACCGAACGCACCGTCATTGCGGCCGTAGGGGACGAACGGAAAATCAAAGTCGAATCGTTCGAGAGTTACCCGGGGGTCTCCGAAGTCCTTCCGATCCTGGCGCCCTACAAGATGGCGTCTAAGGAATTGCGCAAGGACCCGACGCAGGTTGCCGTACGAGGGTTTCGAGCCGGCGCGGGGAATGTCGGCGTGATGGGAGGTCCTTGTTCCGTGGAGAATGAGGAACAAATTGTGGCCTGCGCCCGCGCCGTCAAGGCCTCGGGCGGAACCGCTCTGCGAGGCGGCGCGTTCAAGCCCCGGACCAGTCCCTATGCATTCCAGGGAATGAAAGAGGACGGGTTAAAACTGCTCGACTTGGCACGACAGGAAACGGGCTTGGCGGTCGTGACCGAAGTGATGACCGCCGAGGATGTCCCGCTCGTGGCGAAGTACGCAGACATCCTTCAAATCGGCGCTCGCAACATGCAGAACTATCGACTTCTCGAGGCAGTCGGCCGTTCGGGCCGCGCCGTCCTGCTCAAGCGAGGCCCCAGCGCCACGATCGAGGAATGGCTACTCGCCGCCGAGTACATTCTCAATGAGGGGAACCAGGATGTCATGCTGTGCGAACGAGGGATTCGCACCTTCGAAGCCCACACCCGATTCACCCTGCCGTTGGCGACCGTCCCCTATCTGCATCGCAAAACGCATTTGCCTGTCATCGTCGATCCCAGCCACGGCACAGGGCATTCCTATTTGGTCACCGACATGGCCGCCGCTAGCGTGGCTGCGGGAGCGGACGGACTGATGGTCGAAATGCACCCCAATCCAGAAAAAGCGCTCAGCGACGGCTATCAGTCGCTAGACTTTGCTCAATTCGATGAAATGATGGTGCGATGCCGAACGATCGCGACCGCGATCGGCAAGACATTCGGGTAAGGAGCTTCCTCGCCCGACACGTACCACCGATTGAGACTTGGGGATCGCCATGGACGAAGGATTGGCAACGCGACTGCCGCACTCCCTTCCGATTCTTCGCGTGTTGGACAATGTCCATCCCTGTTCGTACCTCGATGATCAAACAGCCAGTATGCCATTGATCCTACCCGGCCGATTCGTAGCCGGGGACGAATTCGACCAAATGCTCGCCAACGGATTGCGGCGATCCGGCTACTTTACCTACTTCACGGCGTGCGATGGTTGCAGCGCGTGCGAGCCCACGCGGGTCGAAGTCGCTCGATTTCGTTGGAGCTATTCGTGGCGCCGAATTTTAAAACGCGGCGACGAACTCCTTCAAACCCAATGTGTCGAGCCTGAGTACAGCGAGGAGAAACTGCGACTGTTTAATCTGCATCGCAATCATCGCGATCTAGGCTCGGGAGACCGCGATTACGAATCCACCGATTATGAAGGATTTCTCGTCGACAGCTGCTGCGAAGCGACTATCGAACTCCAAATCCGAAAGGGTGACCAATTGGTGGCGGTTTCGATTATCGACTGTGGAACCCAGTCCCTGTCGGCGGTCTATACCTTCTTTGATCCCGAATTCGAGAAGCTCTCCTTGGGCACCTACGCGATCCTCAAGCAACTGCAGTTTGCGGAAATCACGGGGCGCAAGTACGTTTACTTGGGCATGTACGTTTCGCAGAATCGGCACCTGAACTACAAATGTCGATTCACCCCCCAGGAGCGATTCATCCACGGCGAGTGGGTTCCGTTCGAGTGACCTCGCTACGATTGTTGCATGTTGACCATGCGATAGCGGAGGAATGCGTCCAGGAATCCTTGGATTTCACCTCCGAGGACCGCATGAAAGTTCCCCATTTGATGGCCCGTGCGGGCATCTTTGACCCGCTGGTCAGGATGCAAGAAGTAGTTGCGAATCTGGGACCCGAAGCCCGTGATCGATTTGCTCTGGTACTTCGCGAGTTGCTCCGCCTCCCTTTTTTCTTCTTCGATACGCGCCAACCGTGCTCGGAGCATCTTCCAGGCGTGATAGCGGTTCTTGTGCTGGCTCCGTTCGTTCTGGCATTGAACCACAATGCCGGTCGGCAGGTGCGTCAAACGAATCGCCGAACTGGTCTTGTTCACGTGCTGGCCCCCCGCGCCGGATGCGCGGAATACGTCCTCGCGAACATCCTTTTCCGCGATCTCGATGTTGACCGAATCATCGATTTCAGGAGAAACGTCGACCGCTGCAAAGCTGGTTTGTCGCTTTCCTTCCGCGTTGTACGGGCTGATTCGAACCAGACGATGAATCCCTTCCTCTCCCTTGAGGTATCCATAAGCCGAGTCCCCGCGAACCGCAATCGTGGCTTGGGTGATTCCGGCCGTCTCATCGTCGGATCGGTCGAGCAATTCCACGCTGTATCCATGCTGCTGGGCCCAGGCGATGTACATCCCTAAGAGCATTTCCGCCCAATCGTTCGCATCGAGCCCGCCTTCGCGGGCGTGAACCGAGAGGATCGCGCCGCAATCGTCGTTGGGACCGTTGAGAAGGGCTTTGATTTCCAATTGCTCGACGGCTTGCTCGAGCTTGGCGAGTTCGCCGTCGACTTCGGCTTTGACTCCTTCGTCCTCGCCGGCCATTTCCCAAAGCTCGCTGAGGTCGTTGCACCCGCTGATCACTTGCTTGAGCGGATCAACCACATTGCGTAACGATTTCAGCTCTTGAACGACTGCCTGGGCTTTTTCAGGTTGATCCCAGAAACTTGACTGCGACATCTGGGTTTCGAGCTCGCCGATCCGGGCTTGTTTCCTATCGTAGTCAAAGGCCCCCTCGCAACGGCAAGAGCCGCTCGCGGAGATTCGCAATTCGCAACTCGCAGGACATAAGGTTCACGCGCTCGAAAGGGGCAGGAGGGATCGGGAAAATCGATGTGCAAATCGTATCGCAACTCGCCTCGGGAACCAAGGGACCTCTACCTGGATTCCGTTTGCCAAGACGTCAAGATTTGGAATGCGGCTGGACCACGCGCACGGTGTCGCGGACTTTTTCGGACGGATAGAGGATAATTTCGTCCCCCGCTTCAACACCGGACAGAATCTCGGTCTCCCGCGGGTTGCTCAAGCCGACCTCGACTTGGCAACGCTGGGCTCGCCCGCCTCGAACTCGGTACAGAACCCACGCATCCCCCTCGCGGAACAACGCGCCCGAGGGAACCAGCAGGCTCTGTTCCGAGCTCCGATCGACGGCGATTCGGGCTTCGACCCGAAAACCATCGCCGAGCGATTGACGATCCTCCCAGGGTGAATCGAAATCGATGATGACATTGACCCGCTTTTCCTCCACTCCCAGGGCCGAGATTTTCAGGAAGGCAGAGGGCTCCACCAATCGGACCGTCCCTTGGAGTGTCCTGTTTTCCCCCCAACGCTCGATGTAAACCTTGTTGCCGGGGCGGATTCGAGTGGCTGCAGTCGACAAGACATCGATCTTCAATTCCATCTCGTCCGGGTTGCCGATTTCCAGCAGAGGGGTTCCAGGCGTTACATAACCCGCGTCCTCACGAAGGACTCTCAAAACGAGTCCATCGACGGGGGAACGGAGCCGCATCGATTCGTAGGAAGTCCCCTGGGTCGTGATCAAAGCCGCCCGGGCCATGGCGAGTTCGTGTTCGGAGGTGGCGATCAGAAAGTTGGCGATGCGAACCTCGCCGCTGGTAACCCGAAAACGATGGAACAGTTGCTCCAACTCGGAACTGGAGATCGATTTCGACTCGACCAAGTTTTTTCCTCGATCGTACTCCTGCTGCGCGAAGGCCAGGGAGGCCTCAGCGATCTGCTTGAACTCGAGCGAACGCTCTTGGGCGGACTGGGCGACTCGAACTCGAGCTTCGGCTTCGGTTTTTGCTCTCGCGTCGAGCAAACTTGGATCGGTCGGCTCAATCACCGCAAGTTCCGAGTCCTCTCGCACGACACGGTCGCCGGGATGCAATCCAATGCGTTGCAGTTTGCCTGTCAGCGGGCTCAGGACCGTGTATCGTTCGCGAACGCGTGTTTCGCCATCGTCATCGACGGTGATTTCCAGCGAACCCCGGCGCACCGCGACCGTCTCGACCGAAACGGGTTGAGGGACCAGCCCCCATCCCAAACCGACGGCGGCGGCCAAGGCCAAAAGCAGGTAGGTTCCGATTTTCCATCGTGTCTTGTTCAACCGTGCACCTTCAGCACCGCGAGGATATCAATCTGCCGCAACAATCGAAGCACCGCGAACGACGACACCGCGATCGAGATACACAAGATGATGATTCCATAAAAGAATGTGTCTCGATGTACGATCAAGGGAAAACGGTGGCTTTCGGTATCGATCACCGTCGTGGTCCAGTAACAGAAAGCATAACCCAGCGGAATCCCGATCGGTATAGCCAGGAGTGTGATGACCCCGATCTCGGTTAGGAGAATCGCAGCCAACTCCCTTCTCGAAAACCCCATCACGCGCATCGTCGCCAAATCGCGAGCCCGCTCGGTGTAGGCGATGAGGGCCGAGTTGTAGCTGACCCCAAAGGCGATGAATGCAGCGAACAAAGCATTGACCGTTCGCATCCAAAAGGTGCTGCGAGCGATGATGTTCCTGAAATTCTTGACCGCAGCCTGCTTGTCCAGAATTCCCGCGATGGCTGGCGTTTCCTTGACTTGGCGGTAGACGCGATCGCGTTGCGCCGAGTCGATGCGGACAAAGGTGCCCGAGACGCGTTCCCCCTCCTCGAGAAGTCGATGCAGTTCGAACCGGTTCATGAACGCCGCTGGCCCGGTGTAGTTAGGAAACACGGTAGCGATCGGAATTCGAACGGTTCGGTCCTGCCCCTCCATGAGTTCGATCTCGACCACATCGCCTTCGCGCGCTCGGATGAGTTCGGCCAGTTTTCGCGTGATCCTAAGGCCGCCTCCGTCCCGAAGCTCCATGCTCTGATTGCGATCATCGATCACGCGGAAGAGCATCGGGTTGCTCTCTAATCCCATCAATCCCAACCGCTTGGAGCGATGTCCGTATCGAATGCGTATCGGGACGGATCGAAAGGGCTCGGCGGCGAGAACACCGTCCATGTGCAAGACATCCGACACCGCGCTCTCAGAAGCGTTTTCGTGAAACGTAAAGGTCATATCCTGGCGCTGCGACGCGGCGAACTGATGGTCGATGACGTAATCGATGGTATCCTCCATGAAGGCGCTCAAGACCAGGATCGCCAATCCCAAGGCCAAACCGAGAGTGGAAAACAGCGTGATCCAGGGATTCGATTCCAAGCGTCGAATCACCATACGAGCCACGGGTCCAATCCTGGAAGCGATCCCCTGGTCCCATGAGGCGGAGCGGAACCGGCTCGGAGCCTCGGGTCTCATGGCGACCGCGGGAGGCAGGTTCATGGCCGCGCGAATGGATGAAAAACTACCCAGCAACGCTACGCCAAACGACATGGCGATCGCAGCCACCCACTCCCAACTCAAGCTCGGTGCATCCATCGCGGGAAAGCGAAAGAACATCATGTAGAAGGAACCCATCCAAAGAGCGAGCCTCATCCCAACGATAATCCCCAACCCGACTCCTGCGCAGACCCACACCAAGACGATCTTCGAGTAATGCCATCCGATTTCGAAGGGGTAATAGCCAAAGGCTCGGAGCGTCGCGATCGATTCTCGCTGCTGATGCACCAACCTCGAGAAAACGATGTGGAGCAAGAAAAGCGTCACGAGCAAAAAGATGGTCGGAGACAAAATCGCCATCGCGCGCACTTGATGCATCTCGTCTGAAACGCGTTCGTGCGATTCCTGCTCCGAGCGATCGTAGGCACCCAGCCCCCCGTAAGGCTTCGTCAAAATATCGATCTGGTGCATGACGTCCCTGGCATTGGCGCCCCCATAGAGTTCGATCGATACATGATTGAAGGCCCCCTCCATGTTGAAGGCTGGTGCCAGATCCCGATAGGGTGCCCAAAGGACCCCATAGCGACGGTCGTCCGACAAAAGCAAACCGGGCTGAACGACATAGATGTATTCAGGCGAAAGCCCAATGCCGACGATGTGCAGCCGCTCCAGCCTGCCCGCCATGTTCGCAACGATCGAATCCCCGGGATTCAAGCCGTGGGCCTGGGCGAACAACTCGTTGACGACGACCTCCACGCGGTCGGACGGCTCCGGCAGTCTGCCTCGCCGCAAATAGATGCCGTTCACGGCCCGGACCGGATCGGGCTGAACGGATACCAGTCGGCAGGAGACGGGCTCCACCATCCCGGAAACATCCACCAACACCTCCCGCACGATGCGACCCGTCGCCGATTTCACCCCCGGAATCTCGGCGATGCGGTCGACCAAGGAGAGAGGGGCTCGCACCAGCTGCGCGAACAGATCGGCGAATCGATAGTCGCGGTAGTAGCGATCCCGGCTCGTCTCCAGCGCGCGGATCATCCCCGTAGACATTACGAAGATGGCGATGCCGCACGCCAACAAGCCGACAATCGCAACCCCCTGCCTCCACAGTCGAAAGAATTCCGCAAAGAACATCCGAGTCAGGGAACGCACTGGCGACCTCCTTTCACCAGACCAGTTCCGAAGCGTTCTTGCGCGAGGTATTGGTCTGGATTTCCGAGATCCTGCCGTCCGAGAGATGCACCACCCGGTGGGCCATCTGCGCGATCGCCGCGTTGTGGGTGATCACCGCGGTCAATGTTCCGAGTTGCTCATGGATTCGGGCGATGGCTTCGAGGACCACAGAACCCGTCTTTACGTCCAGAGCACCCGTGGGCTCATCGCACAGCAGGACATCGGGGCGCTTGCCGATCGCACGAGCGATCGCGACACGCTGTTGCTCTCCGCCGGAAAGCTGCGCGGGAAAGTGGTTGCGACGTTCATACAAGCCGACCAGTTTCAGGGCCTCGATGGGATCCAGAGGCGATTCCGCAATATCCGCAACCATCTTGACGTTCTCCAGGGCGGTCAAGCTTGAGATGAGGTTGTAGAACTGAAACACAAAACCGACATGCTGCCGTCGATAGTGCGTCAACGCCTCATCATCCGCCATCGTGAGATCGTGATCGCGGAACTGGACCGTTCCGCTGGTCGGGATATCGAGCCCGCCCAGGATATTCAGCAGCGTCGACTTGCCGCTCCCCGAAGCCCCCAGGATGACCACAAATTCCGCGGCATACAGATCGAGATCCACTCCTCGCAGGGCGTGCACATCGACCTCTCCCATGCGATATGTCTTGCAAAGCCCTCGCACACGAAACACGACTTGTTGTTTCGGATCATCGATCGCACTTGCCGTTGTGCTCGGATTCATCCATCGGTTTCCGGACTGATGCCCTCATCAAAATTTTTGCAGGTGGAATCCTGCTCGCCCGACCACTTCATTCTACTCGAAGCGGACACCAGGAGCATGAACTGCATGAGTTGCCCCACGTGGAGTTCATCCAATTCAGCGAGCTGTATCTCGACCACCGTTTGACCTTTCGCCTTCAGGGACTGATGATACCGTTCCATACGGGCCCGAACTCGATCCGGGGCATTCCCGGCAGGATCCAATCCGATCGGATCGAACTTGGGACGCTCGATCACGATACTGACTTCGCCCATCGTATGGCTCTGTCGAGGTAAGTGAGCAAAGGCATCGCGCGCGGCCAACGCATCATGCCATCGCCGCCATGCCGTCAGGCCGGGATTCCAAATCCGTATTGTTTCGGACGGCATGCCGACCTGTGCGCAGCGCAGTTTCCACAACATGTAACGCAAGATCAGATTCTCTTCGGGCGGAGCCTGGACGAAATGGTCAGTCATCCAACTTGCACCCGCCAACAACTCCATGATGTTGATTCCGACCAAGGCAGCGGGAAGCAACCCGAGCAGTCCGAAACACTGCAGGTGTGCCGCCTCGTCATAAGCATCGAATCGATCGATGGATCCCCAGGCGCGAAGTCGATTCGCGAGGGGACCTTGCGGGGATGCGACCGCGAAAACACGTTGTTGAAATCGATTCGCGTCGTTCGCCGTGCTGCTTTGCAATGCTGCGAGAAGAGGCTCCAATTGCCACATCGCTTCGTCGGTTTCGTTCTCATGCCCGAGAACCAGCAATGCCCATCCATCTTGTTCCGCATTCGCACTGCCGGGTCGATGGGCACCGAGCATGTGCAGGAGCCCTTGAATCGAGTCGTTATCGCTCTGTTCCTCGACAAAGAAAATGCGAGGCTTGCTCCCGCGTTCGGCTCGCGAAAGATGATTCCAATACGGTTGACCACACGCCTCGACAATGGCCTGAGCGCCGATGGCCGCATCGCCACGGCACAGAATAACGACCGAATCCACGCTGGAGTGGATGCGATTGGCGACTCGGAACAGATGCCCGAGCGGGCTGGTGCTCCGGTGCCGTGAGTACTGCTCGAGCAACGCACGCGGTCGAGGGGCAACGTGCTGTTCAGCCGACTGGGAAACCCAATGGTTCAACGCATTGCGCAGACCCGCAATCCGATCGCGGTCTTGGTCCTCGATCGGCGACAACTTCGTTCCCGGGTCCATCGCCCCATGGTCGATGAGGATTCGCAGAGGTTGCAATACATTGCGTCGAAGCTTCATCGCCGATCCCGAAAACCGATCAAACCTTGGCGAGATCCTCGATCATGGCGAGCGTCGCATGGCGAACGGAATCTCGCCAGTCGGCTGCTGCAAAGCGAGACTGCTCATAGGCAAAAATAATCCCCCGCGAGCTGTTGATCACGGCCCCGAGTCCTCGAGCATCCATGCCGTGGCGAACATCGGCGGCGGCCCCGCCTTGGGCGCCATAACCAGGCACCAAGATCCAAGCGCTAGGCATTCGGGCTCGCATCGCCGCGAGTTGCTCCGGATAGGTCGCACCGACAACCGCGCCGATCGATCCGTAACCGAACGAACCGATGCGTTCGAGAGACAAACGTTCCACTTGCGTTGCGACGCGTTCAGAGACCGAGGTGCCGTCCGATTGGATATCTTGCAGGAAAGCGCTCCCTGGATTGGATGTCTTCACAAGCACGAATAATCCTCCCCCCGTGGCGTCGCAACGTTGAACAAAGGGTTCCAGGGTGTCGATTCCCAAGAATGGATTGACGGTCAGTGCATCCGCGCCGAAAGGGCTGTAGGTCGTGGTTCCGCGAGGTCCGGATCCGAGCAAGGCGTTGGCGTATGCCGTCGCCGTCGTTCCGATGTCGCCTCGCTTGGCATCCATAATCACCAACACGCCGCGCTGCGTCGCTTCGCGCACGATGCGTTCCAAGGCGCGCATGCCTTCGGGACCCAACTCCTCAAAAAAGGCAGCTTGAGGTTTGACGACGGGCACCAAATCGCTCACGGCATCGAGGATATGCAAGCAGAATTGTTCGTAGGCCCCCGCAGCTTGCGCCAGGTCGGACGGATCGCGAGGTCGGAGGGCCGGCGGAAGCGACGCGATGCGGGGATCGAGTCCGACGCAAACCGGATTCTTTTTGCCGAGCACGGCGCGAGCGAGCCGATCGCCGAAAGGGATCGATGAGTCCATGGGGCCGGCTACTTCTGTTTGCGAGGGGGCAGAAATTGAAGCACCCGATCGGGGACCGGCGCCGTCAAATGCTGGGGCAACTCCTTGTCCGCCGCCGCATCCGGATCGCGGCTGTCGCGACCATAGGGGGGCTCATCGGTGAGGGTCAGCACCAAGCGTACCGGTGTGTTCCGTTTGGGAATTCGATCGGTGAACGCATCGAAGACCAACCCGGTATTATCCGCGTTGCTTTTGACGGCAACATCGAGGGTCGAGGTCATGAAGTTCGCAAGACAAATAAGGTCGCCGCCATCTCCCAGATAGGCTTCGCGACCGTTTTCCGGATCCTTGACGAACTTGCTGCCGGCGAAAACCCAATCCCATTCCATCGATTTGTTTTTTCCGGCTTGACGCACCCAGTTTTGAGCGATCGTAGCTTGCGTTTTGCCCTCGGCATCATGCCATAAGGCGTAGACGCGCACCGTGGTTCCGGAGGCAGGCGTGAACTTGGGTTCGAACGCGACCGGTTTGCCTGGAACGGCACCGACGGCGAGCAGCGCTGCGTGGACAAATTGCGATTTTGCAAAGACCGCGACGATCGCTTCATGCTCTTTCGTTTGGATCGGGCACGCGAACATTTCGAGCGGCGCATTTCGCTGGCAAACATAGCCATCGATCAAAACGGCCTGTTCATCGCGATGGATCCAGACGCGACCTTCCGCGAACATCCTCTTGGACTCGGGAGGATCGTCAAAGGTTTTTTCCAGTTGCTCTTGGATTGCGGCAGGCGAAAGCCACGCGTCATCTTGTGCAAAGCTTGTCGACATCTTTCCCATGGACAAGCAAAAGCATGCTACGAGGCACGTAGCGGCACGAAACAAGTCGAAAATGGCTGCGTGGCGAAGCATACGGGAGTCAGATAAAAAAGTGGGTGAACTTGGGTCGGAACATCCTTGCATCTTGAAAATCTGCAACAACAATTGTCGGTGCGACAGCAAGGTCGGTTGGTTGCACGAGGTTTTCTAGCCGCACTCGAGTCATCCGTATCCTATCACTTTTCTCACATGTGGACGAGAGACCTATGGACTGGGTAAAGCCCAAGCATCGAGCCCGCCGGTTGAAATCGAAGGAAAGCGCGGAGTCTGGATTGGACTCGGAAAAGAAGCCAGCCTCTCAGTGGCTCGGGCAGCTTTGCGAGGAGAACGTCGCTCTGCTCCAATCCTCGCTCCCGATCGCCGGATCGCAGCCCAAACGCAAGGATCGAGACCGTTCCGTCGATCGATACTTGAACGCCATGCTCTGGGGGACCGGGGCCTGGGAAGTCGACAAGCCGAGCCACCGCGAATTTTTGAACGATCTCGTAGAAGCGTTCGGAGGGACAGCCGACAGCGCTCATGCGGCCAAGATCGGCAAGTGGATTACCCAGCAACTGCCCAAATCGAGCTATGATCCGTACGTTGCGTTGACCAGCGCCGGTTGGTTGCATGCGCTGCCTCACGTCGGACGGGACATCAAGCCTGCATTGTGGCTCGATGTGTTGCAGTCCATCCTGACCCAAGTCGATCGCGCATGGGAATCCGGACATCAGGATGGATTGTTTCCGTGGGTCGTCTGGGCATGCGAAATTCCTTTAGCTCTGGCAAAGCAATTGTCGCAACTGGGAGGAAAAGATCGCATCGTCAGCGATACGCTGAATCGCATCGCCCTGCTGCTGGAACAGTCCGCGGAGAACCCCAAAACGCTGCTGACCTTTGGAGCGCAGGATCTCCGAGCCGTCGTGGCCAGCCTCGTTCGAAGCCGCTGGTCCGCAAATGGCGTCGGTGCGCGCAAATGGTATCCACCGCAGCGCAAGGCGTTCGCGAAGCTCGGTACGCTGATGCTGTATCTGACCGACGGGCTTGGCAAACCGTTTCTGGCCGACGCCGACTCGACCCGTCACGATCCGGAGTTGTGGACCGCTGTGTCGGAATTGTGTTCGACCAGCAAGAAACTGAGCCTCGCATGCGCAGCGTCGCTGCCCAACGAAGTCGGACGAGCCCTGGGTCACAAGCCCAGCAAAATCCGCAAAGACAAATCCAACGACGCCAGCCTCCCCAAGCCGGGCATGTACTGGGAATCCAATCGGATCGCTTCGATGCGCCGATCATGGCGCGAGATGGGATGCCGTGTCGCCGTCGATTTTTCGAGCGATGTCATTTGGCTCGATATCACCTCGGAAAACGGCGAACGCCTCTTCGGAGGGGATTGGGATATCGAATTGAGTCGCGATGGAAAGACGGTCGATATCGATGTGGCTTGGGAAGAAGTTTGCTGGTTTACCGACGACGATGTCGATTACCTCGAACTCGAATGCGATCTCGAATCGACCTGCAAGATCCAACGCCAGATCATGCTCATGCGCGAAGAAGGAATGGTCTATATGGCGGATACGGTTCTCTCGTCGTCGGTGGCTCGATGGGATCTGAGATCCCATTGGACGCTTTCCGCCGACATTGCGTTCGCTCCGGAAGCCAAAACCAACGAAGGCTTTCTCGTTTCCAAGTCTGGGGAAAGCGACGGCGATCGATCCCGCAAAGCTCTCGTGTTGCCGATGGCGATGCCCGAGTGGCGCCGAGGCACCCGAGACGCGGCCTTGGAATGCAACGGCCGCAAACTGAGCTTGAGATCTGCGGCTAGCCAAAAGCGAATCTACAGCCCGTTGCTGGTCTCCCTGAGAGGCGTTGGCAACAATCGACCCTATACGTGGCGAGGCCTGACCGTAGCTCAGGATCTCGCCATCACCCCGCCCGACGTCGCTCAAGGTCAACGCGTCCAAATTGGAAAAGACCAGTGGATATTCTATCGATCGCTCGGTCCGTGCAAACGACGAAGCATCATGGGACTCCACCTCAACACGGAGTTCTATGCTGCACGATTCCTGAGCGATGACGGCTCGTACGAACCGCTGGTCGAAGTCAGCGCGGACTCGTAGTTTCGACCGCGCGGCATCGGACGGAGGATCCCCTCATGTGCGGCAGGTTCACTCTCAAGACGCCCGTCCTCGATTGGCTCGAGAGCCTGTTCCCCCAAGATCCGAGCCGCCTACAACTCCTCGCCAAAGCGCTGACCCACTCCAATCCGCTTTTGGCCGCCCCCCGCTACAACATCAGCCCCACTCAGCCGATCTGGGGAATCATCCAAGAGCAGCGCGATTCCGTTCTCTCGGTCAATAATCATGGCATTCTGGCCATGCGATGGGGTCTGATTCCTTCGTGGGCCGATTCGACCAAAGTCGCCTACTCGATGATCAATGCCCGATCCGAAACGCTGCTCGAGAAACCAAGCTTCAAAAACTTGATCCTCCATCATCGCTGCGCCATTGTTGCAGATGGCTATTACGAATGGCACAAACCGGCCGGCGATTCGTCTGCCGACCATCCAAAACAACCCTATTGGATTCATCGCTCGGATGCAAAACCTTTTGCCATGGCAGGGTTGTGGACGGAGAACCGAAAAGCCCAACCCAACCACGTCCTGACCAGCGCCACGATCATCACCACGGATGCAAATGCCGACACCGCCGGGGTCCACGATCGGATGCCCGCGTTGCTTCAGGATCCGGATGCCATCAACCGTTGGCTCGCGACCGCGACCAACGTTGAGGATTTGATGGACATGCTTGCTCCTGCGAAGAAGGGGTTCCTCGGCGTGCGCCCGGTATCCACGCACGTCAACAGCCCTCGACACGACGGTCCCCAACTGATCGATGCCGCTCCCGAATCGTACCGCACCAATGCGGAGATCGAGCGAGAGGATCCAGGTCGTTAAGCCGCCCGCCTCAACGTTCGATAGGCGACGAGGACTTCGAACATATCCTCGGTAATCGAGATAGGATCGTCATGGAAGTCGTTCAGCCACACCGGCCGATTGGCTGAGCGGCCCACCAACGCATCGATGACATCCTTGACCCGGACGGTGACCATTCGGGGCTGACCGACGCCGTCATGGCTGGAACAGGACGCTACCGAGCTGTCGGGACGAGACGCGTCGCGCGGTTGGGTTTCTGTCCACTGTTCTACGTGATCCTCGCACACCGACATTTCAAATCCGAGGATGCGCAGATTGGAATTGGTCATTTGCTTGCACTTGTAGGGAGGATGGTGTGGGTGCCGAGCCATGGTGCCGCTCGGGCGTCGATCGTCTGGGAACTTGGATCGACTGCGGGCAGTTTGCGGCTTGAAACATTTTTCCTAAATTTCGGATGAACTTGACCCGGGGGGCTCCCCAGCTCGGGGAATGCTTGACAATCGGAGGCCTGTCCCCTAGATTCCGATGCTTGGAATAGTGTGCCCGCAGTGGACCGCCTTATGCAAAGCAGGAACTTTTCACTCGCGTCTTCATCGCAGGAACCGGTTTTAGAAGACTGGTCCATCCTAATGAGCTTACCCAACTTCTCATGAAAGCCCTACCAGCGATTGCGCGCTACATGCGCCTTCCAGAGGAACAGCTTCGATACCCCATTGAGCTGATCCAACAAGGTTACGAACCCAACTACTTGGCGATGTACCGGCCCGACGAACTGGGTGGTATCGACGTCGAAACCTTAGCGCGATTGAAACGCGCTTTGGCATACGAGACGGCGCTCGCATCGCACAAGGAAAAGGTGCTGGCGACCTTGCAGCGCGATAACCAGGGCTCGGAATCGGCCCAGCAGGTGATCGAGGAATGCACCTCGGTGTCGCAGGTGGACGCGATTGTAAGGTCCCTCCGCAACAAGAAAAACGCAAAAGCACTCGCCGACGAATTCCCCTACGTGGAACGATTAGGCCAAGCCATTCTGATGTATCAGGGGGAGACTCCCTCGGACATGCAGGCGTGGATCTCCGAACACGCCGGCGTTCCGGTCGAAGAAGCGGATACGGTGCTGCAGAACACCAAGCGATGGTTGCAGCTGCTGATGAGCGAGGACCCGAAGCTGATGCTGCAATTGCAGCGATCCATTTTGAAGAGCGCCGTCGTCTCGTTGTCGATCTTGCCTGAACCGGCCAAGGGAGACGACGCCGACGCCGAGCCGACCCGCGATGCCAGCACGCCCGCAGTCGTCGCTTCCGAGATGGTCGCTTCCGAGATGGTCCCTCCCGAGGTCGTTGCAGAACCCTCTTCCGCCTCTGCGGAAATTGTCGCAGCCCCCGAGTCGGCGGATACCTCCACTGCGGCTCCAGAAAATAGCGAATCGGTGCCGGTCGCCCCGCTGATTGAACAATTTCATCAAGGGCGCAAGCAAACGAAGGCCTTGCGCACCAAGAGCCTATCCGACAAGCAATTGTCTCCTCGGCAACGGCGTCGCCGATGGTTGCGGCATATTTTGGAGTCCTATTCCAGACTGAAGAAGCCGTTGCGGAATTTGACTCCGTACCAGATCTTGGTCATTGCCCGCGGGATCCGATCCCGCATTGTGGACCTCAATTTTCAGCAGGATTTGCGTGGATTGATTCAGGCTTGCCGCGAAACGCTGTGCCCTGGACGTCATCCGATGCACGGCCTGTTGATGGATATCGCCGAATCGGGCTTGAAGGAACTGATCCTCCCCAAGGTGCATCAGGATGTCATTGCGATTCTCGAAGAGGACGCACACCAAGAACTGATCGAGGCATCGGTCCTTCATCTCGAAAACAACCTCTTGCAGCGTCCGGTCCGAGGCCATCGCATCCTGATGATTGATGCTGTCGGCATCAAGACGGCCGCCATCACGGTTGTCGATGCCGATGGAAACGTGATCGCGACGTCTGAGATTCCTTGCAACAGCAGCAAGCCCGATATCGTCGCGCAGAATATGAGCTTGCTCGGTCAATTGGTCCATCAGCATCGAGTCACACTGATCAGCTTGTCCAATGGCCCAGCTCGACGCTATGTGATGCCCGCCGTGGTGGAATTGCTCAAGCAATCGACGGAGGGATCGCTCTATTGGACCTTGGTCGATCGATCGGGTTGTGATGCGTATACCCAGTCGCGCACCTCGTTGGCCGAGTTGCCGAGAATTTCCCGTCGGCATCGGGCTGCCGCATGGCTTGCCTGGCGATTGCAAGATCCGTTGCGCCAGATTCTCAAGGTCGATCCGGCTCGCTTGCGATTGGGTTCGTACCAGCGGGAACTGCCTCAATCCGATTTGGAACTCGCCCTACAGGAAGCAGTCTCGGCCACGATCACGAAAGCCGGCGTCGATGCACTGTCGGCCGATACCGAAGTCTTGAAGCGTATTCCGGGAATGACCGACCAAGCGGCGGAGCGAGTTTCCGAGGAACGCCACAAGGGAACCATTACCAATCGCGAATCGCTGATGAAATGCCTGCGAGAAGTTCTCTCGGAAATGCAAGCCCGCCAAGCGATCGGTTTCCTTCGCGTTTTTGGCAGCGACAACGCGCTCGATGGGACCATCATCCATCCCGACGACTATCGACTCGCCGAGAGACTGATCGCCCATGCGAAATTCTCGTTGCCGCCTGCCGCTCCCGAAGGCTGGCAAAGACCCGATTATGAGAAGCTCGCTGCGGCCAAGGCTGCGGTGGCTGGCCTGTCGAT
>JBKDPB010000056.1:0-18828 GCA_046342615.1 Planctomycetota bacterium
TTCCGGTGGCACGAGGCCACCGGGGAGCGGGATCGGGGCGGGGAGTATGGCAGGGCCCTACTGGGCAGTCTCGTGGTACGTGCGACGGTTTACGATCGCGGGTTGCGGATTGTGAAGAGAGCGACGGTTGCGGACAAGGCGAACAGGGCGGCCAATAAAAACGCGGGCACGGGACCGACTCGATCCCAGACTAACCCAGCCAGAGCACTTGCGATCAATTGGGTCACGCCGGTCGCGGCGTAAAAGATCCCGAGCGCCTTGCCTCGACTTCCTTGGGGCACCAGTTGGGCGACCATCGCTTTGCCGACACCATCGGTGCACGCCATGTACAGGCCATAGAGAGCGAGCGTCGGCCAAACCCACACCTTCGTATCTTCGTTGAGCAGCCCCATGATGCCGTAAACGATGGCATAGATGCACCATCCCGCGCCGATCCATCGCTTCCGGTCGATTCGATCGCTGAGGTGCCCGATGGGGTACGATGCGACGGCGTAGACCGCATTGTAGACCGCATAGAGCATGACCGCGCCGGTGGCAGAGAATCCGAGATCGACGACGCGTAGGAGAAGAAACGCATCGCTGCTGTTGGCGAGCGAGAAAACGATCAGGATCGCCAGAAACCGCCAGTAAGTGCCGCTCAGCCTGCCGGGTGCTTCTTGGGTTGGATGAGCGGAATCGCGGACCTTGGCGGTTGCTGTCGTTGGGATTTTCCATGTGATGGCAAAGGCGATGGCTCCCAGGGCTGCGCCGAACCAAACGATGCACCGAAGTCCCCAGTCGGAATGCGTTCCATCCGCTGCTTTGGAATCGGACAGTTCGAAGTAGGCCATCAGAGCAGCCGCCATCACGACGCCCGACAATGCGCCGGAGGTATCCAAGGCGCGATGGAGGCCGAACGCGCGTCCGAGTTGGCTCGGATGCACGCAATCGGCGAGAAGAGCGTCGCGCGGCGCGCCGCGAAGCCCTTTTCCAAAGCGATCCAGCAATCGACCGCACCCGAGCATCCAACCGCTCGTCGCCAAGGCGATGATGACCCGCGCGAGCATCGGCAGTCCATAGCCGACCCGAATCCAGAACAATCGGCCGCGCGATGGGGAGCGATCGCTGTGAAATCCAGCCCAGGCCGACATGATCGCAACCAGGAGCACCGCAGCCCCTTCGACCATTCCTAACTGGAACCGGGACATCCCGATCGCGCCAACCGCCAGGAACGGGAGGATCGGGTAGATGATTTCGCTCGAGACATCGGCGAAGAACGAGATCCAGCTCAACACCCAGACGGTGCGTGGGATGGGTGCGGCGGACGAGGTTGGTTCTTCGTGGCTCGGAGGGCTCAGCGCGTAAGCTCCTTGCGCTGTCGGTAGTATTTCAAGCCTGGCACGAAGAAGCAGAGGGCGGCGACGACGCCATAGAGCAGGTGGGCAATCGGAGGCCACCAAACCATCGTGAAACTCGTAGCCAGGAGGCAGGCGCCTTGGATATAAAAGGCACCGTTGAGAATCCCCGCTTTGATGATGAACATCATGGCGGAGATAACCGCGATCAGCGGCGTCAGCTTCAGGGCTTCGAGCCCCATCAACCATTCGATCGGGAACAGCGCGCCGATTCCGATCATGCTCGCTCCCCAGACGTGTGCGATCTGGCGTTCGACGAAGGTCACCGGGCCCATGCGCCGTCGCAGTGCCCAGAAGACCGCGGCCCACGCCCCCAAACCTACCGTCCACAACAGGGCAAACGACGAGCGATGCGCGTGGTTCCACGCCAAGATCTCGGTCAGAACGCAAGCGATGAGCAGAACCAGTGAGTGCCACATCCACAGCAGTCCCCAGTTCTCGAGGACGGGTGCGTGATGCGTTTCCCGAAACCAACGCGCGACGATCTGGGCGAACTGGCCGGAGCGAGCGGAAATCGGCTCGTCCTTGCGGTAGGCGGCCAGGTCGTCCGCGAGCGCTTGGGCGGATTCGTACCTCAGTTCCGGCGGTTTCTGCAAACAACGAACCACGATCATCTCAAGGTCGCGATCGATTTTGGGATCGATCAGCCGAGGGTTGGGCGGGTCCTGTTCGAGGACTTGCAGCAGGACATCCATCGTCGACCTGGCCGTGAAGGGTGGGCGTCCCGTGAGCGCGTGATACAAGACCGAGCCGATGGAGTAGATATCGGATGCGGGTCCGAGTTCTCCCATGCGACCGCTGGCTTGTTCGGGGCTCATGTAAGTCGGGGTCCCGAGCACGACACCGGTTCGCGTCAGCGATTCCGCGGTGTCCGCTTGCTTGGCCAAGCCAAAGTCGGTCAATCGCGGTTCTCCGGACTCGTCGATAAAAATGTTCGACGGTTTGATGTCGCGGTGCAGGATTCCCGACGCGTGCGCGAATTGAACTGCGCGGGCGATTTTTTCCAGGTAGCGAGCTGCTTCGCGCTGATCGAGTTGCCCTGTCGTGATGACATCCATCAAGGTGCGGCCGCGCAGGTACTGCATGGCGAAGTAAGGGCGACCATCGATTTCCCCCACGTCGTAGACAGGGACGATGCCGGGATGTTGCAGCTGGGCCGTCGCGCGGGCTTCGGCAAAGAATCGCTGGCGTTCGCCGTCGGATGCCAATCGGTCTCGAAGGATCATCTTGATGGCGACTTCGCGATCGAGGCTGATCTGCCGCGCTCGGTAGACCACACCCATCCCGCCCCGGCCGATTTCTTCGAGCAATTCGTAATCGCCCAGAATGCAGGGCAGGGGCATTCTCCAGGTGCCCGATTCCTCCGAGGGTTGCGACCCGGAGCGCGCATCGTCCGCTTCTTTTCCACCGACGGCGTTGGTGACCACCACCGTTCCCCAAACCGACATCAGATCGCGAGCAAGATCCGGATGCAGTCGACATTCGTGATGGATGTCGATCGATTCCCCGCGCTGCAGGCGATCGGTCAGCGAGGCGACTACCACAGCCAGCTTCTGCTCTTGTTCGGTGAGGGGTTCATCCTCCAAGTCCACGGCGCCTCCCAAGCCGCCGGCCTGGCTCGTCTCCGGAGCATCGCCGAGACGATCGTGTCTGCGGTCGGAGCTCATTCGTGGAGCTCCTTGTAGAGGTCGGGCAAGCCTTCGATGACTTCTCGCAGACGTTTGATCGCGCGCAAGTACCGCATGCTGGCTGCGGGTTCTGTCAGTCCGAGCGCCTGAGCGATCTCTTGATTGTTGAGTTGCTCGTAGTGCCGCATCAAGATGATCTCGCGGTCATTATCCTTTAAGTGCTGGATCGCGAGTTCGATATGCTGCGCCAGTTCACGCTGTGTCGCAGCGGCCGCGGGGGTCAGGGCGCCATCGCGAAATTGATTTGCAAAGTCGATCGTCGACTGGTCCGGCGGAGGGAACGCGGCAGCCGCGTGTTCTCGATCGATGCTCCGCTTGGCAGAAAGTCGATGCCTGCGGTGGGCATCGATGATCCGATCCTTGGCGATCTGACGGATCCACAAGTGAAACGGAATGGTCGGGTTGTTCACGTAATCGATCAGCCGCCGGTTGGCTTCGATAAGAACATCCTGGATCACATCGCTGACATCCAATCGCTGCATGATCCGTTGGTCGAGCCGCAGCGCGATCATCCTGCGGAGCGAATCGCGATGGCGATCGAAGAGGACCTCGACCGCCTTCGATTCCCCGTCGCGGACGTGCAGCAACAATTCCGCCGTCCCTTCGCCGTCTGGCCATATCGATTTCGTCATGCAAGCTCCCAATGGGGGTGAATCCCTACCCCTTTATTCTAGCGTCCCGTCCAGCCGAGGCGTGGCGGATTGCTACAATCGGAGGTTATGATCCCCGAACTTCATAGCCACGCGTCGATTTTGCGGATCAGTCCCGAAGTCGACGTTCCCGTTACGCCGAGGGTGCGCCGGCTGATCGATACCGCCGCGTTTCGGCGTCTGGCGCGTATCAGCCAATTGGGCCTGGTCTCCTTGGTTTATCCTGGGGCGACCCATTCACGTTTCGAGCATTCGCTCGGGGTTTACCGCAACGCCGTCGATTTCCTGAAGCAGTTGGCCCACGACCCCGAAGCTCCGCGGGTCTTCTCCGACCGGGACGCGGCACTTTTCGTGGTTTCGGGCTTATTGCATGACATCGGGCACTGGCCGTACTGCCACGCCATCGAGGACATCAAGTTGGTTCACCTCCCCAAGCACGAGGTGCTCGCGGAACGGATGCTGCAGCACCGGGAGTTGGCCCACCTGCTCCGGACGGATTGGGACTTGGATCCAGACGATGTGGCAGCGTTTCTCCACCCGGATCCCCTCCATGTCGCTTCGGACTCCCGTTCGATTCTCCGGTCGATGCTCAGCGGGCCGATCGATATCGACAAGCTCGATTACTTGGAGCGGGATTCGCTTCACGCCGGCGTGCCCTACGGCCGCAATTTCGATCGCTACCGACTGGTGCATTCTTTGTGCGTCGACACCGCCAGGCACCGTCTGGCGATCTCCGAGAAGGGCAAGACGGCCGCGGAGATGATGGTTTTTGCCCGATATGTCATGTTCAGCGAGGTTTACTGGCACCACGCGGTACGGAGCGGGACGGCCATGTTGCAGCGAGCCGTGTATGAATTGCGAGAGCAGGAGGACTTGGCAAACGCGTGGGCCGACATGGACGAAGCCACCATGCAGGAATCTCTGCTTGAGGTATCGCGCGGAAAGCCGTTCGAGCCCTGCGTCCTGGGTTTGTTCGGGCTTCGCCGCAACCTGTACAAACGCATCGCGCAGTTCGACAACTTATCCGATCCCGAGCTTCATCGCTCACTGGCCCGAAGACCGTATCCGGAGATCGTCTCGATCGCGAGGGAGTTGACTCGCATGGTCCAGCCGTTGGTCGAGCTCCCGATCCGAGAGAACGACCTGTTGATCGATACCCCGCCCGTGAAATTGGAGGTGCAGTTCGATCTCCAGGTTCGCCTGCGCGATGGGGGATTCCTGCCGCTGAGCGAGTTATCCCCCGTGGTTCAGTCGCTGGCAACGCAACAATTCGATGCGATCGTCAAGCGGGTTCGGGTCTTCGTCGCTCCGCATCTTCGCGAAGCCTTTCGGAAAATCGACGTTCGGCCCGCCTTGCATCAACTCACCAACGGCGTTTGATCCGCACGGATCTTCACTCGATCGTCAGGATATCGACATACCGATAGGTTCCTCGATTCATCTCGGCCAGATCGCGAATCCAACCGCCATCGTTGGTTTCCGGCCCGCGATTGAATTGGATCGTATGGATCGTGGTGAGGGACCGCTCGGCGCGGGACTGGATCTCAAGAAGCTGGGATTCGCTCATGGCCGGTTCGGCTGCATCGGTCAGAAAGAACACGACATCGGGCGAGAACGACAATCCCATCTTCAACCCGGGAATGTGTTCGGTGCCCCCTTGAGGCGCGATGGCTTGCACGAATCGCGTGGCTCGATCCCGGTTGAGTTCGTTGGCTTGCAGCAGCCTGCCGCCGGCGGTTCCGGGGTTGAGCGACCCCGGTGCCTCGTTGTAGAAGACGATTTGGAATTGGTTTTTGTCCGAGAGGGATTGAATGCTCTTGAGGAGTTCCCGCTTGGCATATCGCATGGGGGCTCCATCGAATTCCAGCATGGAGGCCGAACGATCCAGAACGTAGACAAAGGACGTGCCGGATCCCTTGAGCCCCATGAACGACGCCGTCGATTTTGCTGTTCCTGAGGCCGTACCTGAGGTTCCGGTTCCCAGTCCCGCAAGCCCTTCGCCGGTCCCGTTGGCGGGATCGCCGGTTCGAGTTGCCGCTCCTTCGGAGCCCACCAGATCGCTCAGCAGCTCGTTCACCGATACCGGGGGACCCGCTCCATCGACCACCGCGGCTGCCGCTGCCGACGACGTCTGGGTGGAGTTCTCGGGACGTTGGGCCGCGGCTCCGCCCGTCAAAAAGTACTCATCCTTGTCGTTCGATGGACGGACCAAGGCGATGCCGATGGGGCGCTCCACGGTGTCGCCCGTGCCACGGCTTCTCGGTTGCCAGACGAACGCGATCGAGACGAACAGCAAGGTGTGCACGATGCAGCTGGAAAACCATGCGCGATAATCCCGCCAAACCGGCAAATGGGGCAGTAGCCGCTTGGTCTCCCGCCGCCGCAACAGTTCCGCTTGTTTTTTCCCGGCGGAGGCATCGAAATTAGGCTCCTTATCCGGCTTTGTATCCATTCTTCCTCCAAAAGCCCTTCGTCCTTCGGTTCATTCGATGGTAAGATGCTCGAGATTGATCGTTACCACGAGGGGACTGAGAACCCTCCCCGCGAATCCACTCCCGCACCATCATCCATGTATTGTATGCCCGACTCCGTGAGATTGCGAATCGCGCTCGCCCTGTTTTGTGCTGCATGCTCCACCCCTGGGGCTTGGGGGTGGCAAGCCCCGTCGGCCCCGGCCGAAACCGAGGCCAAGCAAGAGGAAATGCAGGGGATCGTCGAAAAAGTCATCGACGGCGACTCGATCAAGATTCGGGAGGAGGGCCAGGATCAGATTCATGAAATCCAGATCGAGGGGACCGACGCCCCCGAAGCGAATCAACCCTACGGCAAGGAATCCGCCGATGCGCTTCGAAAATGGGTGCTGGAACGCAAGGTCCGCATCACCTGGACGAAGAAAGACAATTTTGGTCGGCGATTAGCCCAAGTGTACGTCGGGGACGAGCATATCAATCAACGCATGATTCGGGACGGCAACGCGTGGCATTTTAAACGCTACAACCAATCCAAAGAACTCGCGGAACTCGAAGAACAAGCCCGAAAAGCGAAGCGAGGACTCTGGGGAACCGATAATCCTCAAGCCCCGTGGGATTATCGCAAGGAGAATCGGACTCCTGACAAACCGGACCGTTAGGACTGCACATTCGTTCCGTTCGGTACTAAACTTACAACGTTTTTTGCAACGCTCATTCTGTCAAAGGGAATCTTGTGAGGCAGGCTCTGATCAGCGACATCCACAGCAATCTGGAAGCGCTCCAAGCTGTGCTCGCCGATATCGCTTCCCAGAGCGTCGATGAGGTCATGTGCCTGGGGGATGTGGTCGGCTACGGCCCTAACCCCAACGAGTGCCTCGAGTTGGTCCAACGCCGCGCCGCCCGGACCATTCTCGGCAATCATGATCAGGCTGCCCTGTTCGACCCCGACGGGTTCAACCCGGTTGCCCTCCGCGCGATTTACTGGACGAGAGACCAACTCGATCTGGGCTCCAATGTCGCTGTCAACCGGAGATGGGATTTTCTGAGCGAGCTGCCGCGGATGCACCAGAACGACAAATGTCTCTTCGTTCATGGTTCGCCTCGCGATGCGACCAATGAATATGTCTTTCCGGAAACCATCTACGACAAAAACAAGATGGACAGTATGTTTCAGCGAGTACCGCAATACTGTTTTCAAGGGCATACGCACATGCCCGGCGTCTTCACGCCCGACTTGGAGTTCATTCGCCCGAGCCAATGCGATTACGTTTTTCCCTTGGGCAAAGAAAAATTGATGGTGAACGTCGGGAGCGTCGGGCAACCGCGGGATGAGGACAACCGAGCGTGCTATGTGATTCTGGATCACGACGCGAAAAAGATCTACTTTCGCCGAATCGAGTATCCGTTCGAGGAAACGATTCGCAAAATCTACGCGACCGACGAGCTTGACAATATGCTCGGAGATCGACTTCGGACGGGTAGGTGATTCAGGTGCGGACAGCCATCGTCAGCGATATCCACGGAAACCTGGAGGCTTTGGAAGCAGTTCTTCGGGACATCAAGGCACAGGGTTGCCAGCGCGTGATCTGTTTGGGCGACGTCATCGGTTACGGTCCCAACCCCTGCGAATGCCTCGACTTGGTGATGCAAATGGATGCGTGTGTTCTGGGCAACCATGATTATGGCGCCCTGATCGACCCCGAAGGATTCAGCGCCGCCGCCGAACAAGCGATCTTTTGGACGCGGAAACAACTCGAAGATGGTTCGGACCACGAGGCCGCGAGAAGTCGGATGGAATTCCTTGCGAAACTGCCCCGCACGATTCTCGAAGATCAATTGCTCCTCGTGCATGGGTCCGCCCGCAATCCCGTCAACGAGTATGTGTTTCCGGAGGACATCTACAACCGTCGAAAAATGGAAAAGCTCTTTTCGATGGTTCCTCAGTTCAGTTTCCAAGGACACACCCACACACCGGGCGTGTTCACCATGAATATGCAGTTCCTGCGACCCGAGGAACTGAATTACCGCTACAACCTCGGTCATGACAAAGCGATGATCAACGTGGGGAGTGTCGGGCAACCACGCGATGGCGACTGGCGATCTTGCTACCTCGTGATCGACTTGCCGAAAATCGAATTCCGCAGAGTCGAATACGACATCGACACGACCGTCAGCAAGATCTTTGCCATCTCCGAACTCGACAATTTTCTTGGCGAGCGACTTCGCGAAGGCCGGTAGCCCCGCGGCGATCAGGTGATGGTGAGTCGCTTCTGCTGCATCATGTAATAGCGCCAGTAGAAGGTCGGGTTCAACAAGATCTTCCCGGGTCCGCTGTACGATCGCACGATCGACTCGCCCGACGTGAATCGCCCCCAAAAGTTTTTGGTGGGCCGACGCATCTTGAACCGAACGCTCTGCGTGCGGCCGATGACGCAGTTTCCTTCGACGACCAATTGTTCCCCGTCGGCCAACTCCATCTCTTCGATGGGGCCTTTGGTGCATACGGCGACCTGCCCGTCTCCAGATACGCGTGTCTGGAGGTAGACCAAACCCTCGCCCGCCCACAAAGAGGTGACCAGTTTCTCTCGAAAAAACTGCAATTGAACGCTCCCCTCCGATGCCCAATAGCTACCCTTTTCGAGGATCCAGCTCTCGCCATGGAGATCGAAGACGTGAAACCCTCCGAGCGAGGAGGCGAGCGTGATCACGCCGGTTCCGGCATAGGTCGGTCGGTAAACCGACTCGCCCGCGACGACCGAGGAAAACAAGTCCCCCACCGATGGGACCAGCTGCGAGTGAATAACGATATCCCCGCGCAGATAGTTCAACGCTCCCGACTCGCACCGGACCATCTCATGATCCAAGTGGATGTCGACGAATCTCATCCCTTCCAAGTGCTGAACTTCGAATCTCGCCATCGGTCTGGGTTAGGGCTTCTTTGAGAGGGAGACGGGCTTGGCAGGCTGCGAACAACGAACGCATGTGTGCGTTGTCGACGAACGAGGCAACTCGACGCTTCGTTCCTTGCCGAAAATGTTGAAGCCGACCGATTGCAGGAGAAATCCTAAGCCGGCGTACAAGCTGATCAACGTGAGGACTCCCGCGATCCATGTGGTTCGCCAGACCATGTAGATCGCAACCAAGACGCAGGCTAGCAGCCAGGCAGGCCAGTATCCGTCCATCGGCTCCTTGTACATGAACGGTTTTTCCGAAACCGTTTTGGATGGATCGCATTGGCTGCATACCAGTTTGCCAAAGTAATCGCAGTCGCGATTCACGCACTGGAGAGAGACATCCGTTGGAGCCACACGCGAGCGGCAGACAAAGCAGAAATAGTTGGAACAGCGCGAACAAAAATACGCTTGAGGATGCACCCCGGATCCGCAAATCGGACAGACATCGAGTTCTCCTCGGCGGTGGGATGGGTCCGTTTGTTGATGGTTGCTTGTACTGGACGTTTCACTCATGGCGATGCTCTTTCAATGGGCGATCCCTCTACTGGGAAGACTCGTTTTCTAGCTTGACTGCGGGCCCCCTCTGAAGCCCGCCCTGGGTCCAGTCGCAATGCCAACCGGGAAATGCAAAAAAGGGATAGGGTTCGGGACGGATCAGATCAGGAGATTCGTAGACGATATCAAACTGCTGATCGGGGCGGATGCGCCCGATCCGAGAGCGCTTGTACGTATGGTGGTTCCTCGGGTCGATTCGCACCAAGCCTCCGGGGCCCTCGAACTCGATGTTTTTTTCGAGCACTTTGCGAACCGCCTCCGAGGATAGGCTTCCGGCGCGTTCGACGGCCTCTCGCCACAGGTAGACTTGGGTGTACGCCGATTCCATCGGGTCATGCACAGGGCGGTCGACTCCATACTCGTTTTGAAACCGGCTGACAAATGCGCGAGCCCGATCCTGCTTGAGCGACTGAAAGAAAGTCCATGCAGCGTAGTGCCCTTTCGTGACAGACGCTGGAATCGATCGCAACCCGCTTTCGCCGATGCTGGTTGCGAGAATCGGGGAAGATTGGGTATCAAACCCTAGCTGAGAGAATTGCCGAAACAGTGGAATGTTGCTTTCACCGTTGATGGTGCTCAGGATCAAATCCGCCTGCGATTCGCGAATCGTTGCGTACTGGCTCTCAAAGTTCTTGTGGTCGAATGGAACGTACAACTCGCCGACAACCTGCATGCTTTTGCCTTCAAGATACTTCTTGACGATGTAATTGGCAGTTCGCGGGAACACGTAGTCGCTCCCGATGAGAAAGACCCGTTTGCGCGATCCGCCTTCCGGGCTCATAAACCAATCGAGAGCCGGCAGGATCTGTTGGTTGGGTGTCATGCCGCCGTAGAAGACGTTCAGCGATGATTCACTCCCCTCGTACTGGAGGGGGTAGAACAGCAGAATGTCGGCGTTTTCCACAACGGGAATCATCGCTTTGCGGTCGGCCGATCTCCAACCTCCGAAAATCACGGGAACCTCGGAGGCCACTAATTCTTGAGCTCGTTTCGCGAAGATGTCCTCGCGCGATCGACCATCCCGAATGATGGGCTCCAAGGGACGCCCCAAGACCCCTCCTTTTGCATTGATTTCTTCGATCGCTTGAATGACCACGTGTTTCAGCTGCGTCTCGCTGATCGACATCGAGCCCGTTTGGGAAAACAAGACACCGACATGAATCGGCTCCACTTTCGGCTTGCCGACGATCTGCTCCATGACCGACGAAGTCGAGGGGGGGGATACCTCGGCGCAACCAACCAGAAGTCCGACTAGGCAAACGAGCAAGGCCAGGCGCGATGATGAGTTTGTTTTTGGGTTCAAGGGCATTAGCATCGCTACTCTTCCATCAGGCGGGCAAGGATTTCCTGAAACGGTTCGGGCGAAATGCTCACGTCACCGCGGAACGGGTGATCCATCGACGCGATCAAGAAGATCATCATCCCGAGAAAGCAGGACAGTAAACCTCCCAAAAACAAATGGCTCATCAGTCGCATATCGAACAACCAGACCAGCGTGATGTTCATCATGGCGCCGACGAGAACGACGATCCACATCACCTTCGGTATCGACGTAGACACCGACAGCAACCGTGTTTGCCTCTTCTCGATGTAATGGTTGTACTGTTTGAGCGTTTCCGCGTGCATGATTTCTTGACCGGTCGTCATGGGCTCGAACCGCAGCAGCTTTTCCTGCAACGCATCCATCGAGTAATCCCCCTCTTTGGTGACGATCCCTTTTCGCTGGTTCGGCCAGGCTATTCGGATCAAGTCGCGCGTGTAATCGCGGAGGAGCCAAACGAGGTTTTTGCGTTCCGGATCCGGATATGCGGAGATGTCCGTCGCCAGCGCGGAGAGCGAGGATGCCTCGCTGGACACGACGTTTTCGACATCGCGGAAGTTTTGGTACGCGGCGACCGCCAGAAGGCCCAGGAGCAGGCCATAGAAGACGCCGAAGCAGGACAGGATGTATCCAACGAGATCGTTGGCGTTCTCCCGGTTTTTGACCAGAGCTCTCAAAACGGGTCGGACGAAAATGGTCCCCAACCAACTGAAAGCTACGAAGAATCCGCAAGTTAACGCTGCAAAGCGTAACGCGGACATCGAATAAATCCAATCTATCACTCGGATTCCTCAGCAGAAGGCAGATGTTCGGGTGCGTCTGTAGGAACTCCTATCCTAATCGCGTGCCCGATTCATTCGAGTTCACCGAGGGCATTTTTAAGATGCTGGAAGGAGGAAAATGTTCCGAAGTTTCGCTTTGGAACGCTTGTCCGGTCCTTACGCATTCGACAGCAGGGAGGCGCGAAGCTTGCTGAGCAGGTCCGCTGCATGCTGAATCTCTGCTTTTTGCCGTTCCGGTTCCTGAGGGATCTCCCGTTCGATCGTCAGAGGCCCCGAGTAGCCGATCTCCTTGAGGGTTGCGAGATAGAGCGGGATGTCGACTTGGCCCTTTCCGAGCGGGACTTCCGCGCCCCAGGTCTTCCCTGGCTGATCGCTCCAGGTGGCGTCCTTGCAGTGAACGCTTCGCACGTAGCGACCAACCTTACGGAGTGCCTCGATCGGTTCTCCCGTTCCGTAGAGAATCATGTTGGCCGGATCAAAATTGATAAAGAGATTGGGTCTTTGGGTATCGCCGATAAATTGCAGCAGCGCGTCGGCGGTCTCCTGGCCCGTTTCCAAGTGCACGGCTTGCTCATTCTTCGCCGCGTGGTCGCACAAATTGCGGGTGACCTCCACCACATCGAGGTATTCCTTGGACTTGGTATCGTGCGGCACGACTCCGAGGTGCAATCCGACGACATCGCAGCCGAGGATGCGGGCAAAGTCTGCGATCTCTTTCATTTCGATCAACCGCGCGGCCCGGGTCTCGGTGGGCACCAGACCAATCGTTCGCTCCACCGTCGGGATGTCCGCATAGCTCTCGCCTTCGAAGCCTCCGAACACACAAGTCAACTCGATTCCGTACTCATCCAGTCGCTTCAAAAACGACTCCGCCGCCGCTGGGGTACGGCCGACGGCGTGAGGAGCATGGAGCTGGATCGAAGGTATTCCCAGATCCTTGGCCACTTCCAAGTGAACACCCAACCCGGCGTCGATGCTGGTGAATACTCCAATAGACCAAGGAGCGAGTGTCATCGGTTCAACCTTTCAGAAGTGCAAATCGTTTTCAGAGAGGGGATCGAATGGTCGTGCGACGGATCAGAGCATTCGCGAACGCGCCATCGCATCTTCGGCCATGCGGATGTATCGCAAATCGCCGGTGCCTGCGTACGCTCGCTGGTAGGTCAAACTCAACAGAGAAAAGTTGATGGCTTCGTTCGGTTCCAGCTGACACGCCGCTTCCGCATGCGACACCGCTTCTTCGTGCCGTCCCAAGCCTGTGTAGATTCGGGCTAGCGTCATGTGCGACAACGCATGCGAGGGATCGTCCTCGAGCAACCGGCACAAAACCTTGGCCGCCTCCTCGGGATCACCCGCATTCTTTAATTTTTCTGCTTCGCTGTAGCGTTCCGCAACGGTGGACATAGTGGGTGTCAGACGAAATAAAGGCAATTCGGGATGACGGAAATCGTCGGAATTGTAACGCCTTACGCCACCCTGCAAAAGCTCTCCAAGGGGATGCAACGGCGGTCTCGATCGAAATCCGATAGCGGCCCCGACAGAGTTTGTTAAGCTGTGCCGATCGGGTGGTGAGGGCCGTCCGGCCCCATCACCGACACCCTTCGATCCGTCCCCGCTCTCGAAAACCAGAAAAGAGTATTTTCCGTGGAGATATGGCCAGCTATCGACCTGCTCGGCGGGCGCTGTGTCCGCTTGCAGCAAGGAGACTACAACCGGGACACTGTCTTCAGCGATAACCCGGCCGCAACGGCCGAGCATTGGTTCTCCCAAGGGGCCGAGCGACTGCACTGCGTTGACCTCGATGGAGCCCGGGGCGGGGCCGTCGTCAACGAATCGGCGATTCGAGCCATCGTCAACGCGGCTTCGGGCCGTCCGGTGCAGTTGGGGGGAGGCGTTCGCTCCGAGGAAACCATCGAACGCTTGTTCGGACTGGGCGTTTCTCGCCTGGTGGCGGGGACGGCAGCACTGAAAAACCCGGACTGGTTTGCCGCAATGTGCCAGAAATACCCCGGTCGATTGGTGTTGGGGGTCGACGCGCGCGACGGAATGGTCGCGACCCAGGGTTGGTTGGAAACATCCCAAACCCCAGCCATCGACCTGATCGCGGATATCGCCCGACGAACAACCCTCTGCGCTGCGGTCGTCTACACCGATATCGCGCGGGATGGCATGCTGGAGGGCCCGAACTTCGAAGGTCTCGACGAAGTTCGCCGGGCCAGCCCCATTCCGGTGATCGCCTCCGGAGGGATCACCACCTACGAGGACGTTCGCGAGCTCGCGCGACGCCAAACCCACGGCGCGATCATCGGGCGTGCCCTCTACGAGGGCCGAATCGAGCTGCCCGGGGTCCTTCAGGCGTCTTCCATTAGCTAAGCCGATAGAGATCGAAGGTCGGCGAACTGAGGAATCTGCGAGCTACTCTTGTGACGTGCGATTCCTACGGGTTACACTTACCTGTGGAGGAAGGCATGAGGAATCATGCTTCCGAGGGGAGTGCGAGCAATGCACAGGCGGTCCCGCGTTTTTTCCCTACGTGCAAACCAGAAAGCGGTCTGGTCTGCAGACAGTGTCTGGAGTTTGAGGAATGAAAAAAGTTGAAGCCGTTGTGCGTCACTTCAAGTTGGAAGACGTCAAGAATGCCCTTACGGAGAAAGGGATTCACGGAATGACGGTCAGCGAAGTTCGCGGGTATGGTCGCCAGAAAGGGCATACCGAGATCTATCGAGGTACCGAGTACGCCGTGGATTTTGTGCCGAAAGTAAAGATCGAAGTAGTCTGCTCGGATTCGAATTTGCAAACGGTCATCGATACGATCGTGGCAACCGCGCAAACGGGCCAAATTGGTGACGGCAAGATTTTCGTGTCCAATTTGGAAAACGCGGTCCGGATCCGAACTGGCGAAAAAGGAGATGACGCGCTGTAACGCAACGCAGCGTGTGCGAAGCCTGACTTGTCCTCTCTTCATCCCCAGGTCATCGAAGCGCGCACCCAATTAGCGGAGGCGCGCATCAAGGCTGCCAATCTTCATGCCTCGGGTGCCACCGGTCCGCAAGTATGCTTTGCGTGGGCCGATGCGGTCGACGCTATCGTTCTGCGCTTGATTGACGCGGCTTGCGATGGCGTCGACATCGACGCATCGTCGTTTGCCTTCATTGCGCTCGGCGGCTACGGTCGGAGAGATCTCGCTCCGTTTTCGGATATCGACCTGATGCTCTTGCATCGAGGACTCTCCGAACGCGAGATCTCCCCGCTGGCCCGCAAGGTTTCGCAAATGATTGTCGACGCCGGTTTTCAACTCGGATTCTCGGTGCGCACTCCTTTCCAATGCCGACAGATCGCGTGGAACGACGCGACGATTCTGACGTCGCTGGTGGAAATGCGCCTGATCCACGGTTCCGAGGCTCTCTTTTCTCGATTCGAGCAATCGCTTCGACGGGGGGTAAAGTGGCGCTGGCGGTCGCTGGCCGCCATGATCGAAAAGGAACGCTTCGACGAGCGGCAGAAGTATGGCGAGACGGAATTTCTCCTGCATCCGAATATTAAGCGGTCTCGGGGTTGTCTTCGCGATGTACAAATCGTGCGTTGGATCGGCTTTGTCTGCTTCGGGGAGAAAAGCCCCGAGCAACTCGTCGACATGGGCTTGCTCTCCACCGAGGACTACCAACCGATACGGGACGGCTACCAATACCTTCTGTTGATCCGCAACCAACTCCACTTCACCTCCGGCCGTGCCCAGGATTCTCTCGATCGATCCAAGCAAATCGAAATGGCGAAGTGGATGGGATACAAGGGAACCGAAGGGGTCCTGCCCGTCGAAGAGTTCATGCAGAATTTCTTCGAAAAGACGAGCGAGGTGCGATACAGTTCAGCAAATTTTGTTGGGATGGCGCGCTCTCGCTTAACGCCGTTCGGGTTTCTCGGCAGACTCCTGTGCGTGCCCGTTGGACCATCTCTGCGTCTCGGGATCAAGGAAGTCTGGGCGACACCGGCGGGATTGAAGCGAATGCAAACGGATCCCGCGAAGGTGCTCGAACTGATGCAGGTTGCCAATCGGTACAATCGCCGGATCGAGCATCGGACTTGGCGGACGATTCGGCTGGGGATGCTGCAACGCCCTGAAAGCCCGGTCGGTAGCGAAGCGATCGAGCGCTTTCTGCGTCTGATCAGCGAGCCGGGGCGACTCGGAGAGATCCTGCGGCGGTTGCACGAACTCCGCGTTTTGGAACAGATCATTCCCGCAATGAGGCACGCTCGCTCATTGCTGCAATTCAATGAATACCACAAATACACGGTCGATGCCCACTGCATCCGGTCGGTGGAAGCGGCCGGCGCGTTTGCGAGACGAAACGATTTTCTCGGCTCGCTGTACCGCGGATTGAAAAGCAAAATGATTCTGCACCTGAGCCTCCTGCTGCACGATCTCGGAAAGGGGTTCACCGAGGACCACAGCGAGGTGGGAAAGATCATCGCCGACGAGACCTCGGAAAAGTTCAAGCTATCCGACCAAGATCGCGAATTGGTGGTCTTCCTGGTTCATCAGCATCTGCTGATGACCCATACGGCATTTCGCTACGACCTGACGCAAAAATCGACCATCATCCGCTTCGCACAACAGGTGGGATCGCTGGAACGATTAAAGCTGCTCACGCTGCTGTCGTGTGCCGATCTGGATGCCGTCGGCCCGGGTGCGCTGAACGACTGGAAGCTCAATCTCATTCATGAACTCTATGTCGCCACCGAATCCCAGCTTCGGACGGGAGATGTTCCGGAACGCGATTCCGAACAGCATGCGTCCCTGAGATCCGCGGTCATGGCGCAGCGCACCATCCAAGAGCGCGAGGATCCGTGGTGGGCCGACCAGATCGCCGCGATCCCGACCAACTATCTGACGCATCTCAAAGCCAAGGACTTGGCGGAGGAGATTCGGCGCATTCAACGATTGTCGATTCAGAAACCGGCCGACGCATGGGCCGCCTACCTCGCAGACCAAAACGCGACCGAGTACGTCGTGGCGGTCCACCCTGAACGCTCGACGGGATTGTTTCACCGTGTTACGGGGGCTCTGACGAGCAAAGGGGTCAGCATCCTCTCCGCCGACATCCACACCCAACCCGGCCCGATCGCCTGGGACCGCTTCGTCGTCGAGGATCTGGACTACAGCGGCCCGCCTCCGCCACATCGGCTGGCCGAAGTCTGCCAAGCCATCATCGCTGCCATCGTGAGCGAAACCTCGAATCCCCCTGCTTTCCGTCGAACTTGGAAAAGCAAGAACACGGCCGACGCCGCCGTGGCTCGAATTCAACCCACTCAAATCCGTTTCGACAACACGACATCGGACGATTTCACCATCATCACGGTCTTCGCATACGACCGAACCGGGCTTCTGTACGATATCTCCAAAACGCTATTCGATTTGCAACTCGATCTTCAAGTTGCCAAGGTGAGCACGCATCTCGACCAGGTGGTCGACGTGTTTTATGTCACGGATATCGAAGGGAACCAAGTGACCGAGCCCACCCGTCTGTACACCCTCCGGCAAACGCTCCTGCGAGCCATCGAGAAACAACAGATCAAATAGACTGCCCTTCGCGATGTTCTCCTCTCGTCGGAGTCGGGTCGCACTACTTCCTTTGTCATGGGCCGTTGCGATACGGAGAATGGAAGTATCCGTCGGAGGGCTGCTGGTAGATTGGGGCTTGAGGATAATAATCCTCTTGGATAGGGCTCATCGCATTGCCGGGCCCCACACCAAACGGGCCTACCCCGCCATACGGTGCATACGGAGAAACTCCAGGGTATCCCCACCATGGCACCCCTTGCGGGTACCCATATCCGGGAGGACCTCCGCCGGGTCCCATGCCGCCGGGTCCCATGCCACCGGGTCCCATGCCACCGGGTCCCGAACCTCCTCCGCCGTTCTGCCCATTGCCCGGGTTCCAAGGGCCTTGATTCCATGGCCCTTGATTCCAATTGCCTTGATTCCATGGGCCGGGTGCACCCCATGGATAGACCCCCACGCCGCTGACAGCGACTTGAGGCAATTGCGGTCCCCAGGCTCCGTAGGGGACGGAAAAGGGTCGATAGGGATACCGCCACTCGCCGTAGGGTCGCACTTGGGCGCCCCATTGTTCCGTGACGTGATAATGATCGGAGTTGAATCCGACTTGCAGACTGCTGCGCGTGTGATTGAAGCCGCTCCGGACGAAATCCGCTTGACTGCAGGCTTCGGGTGCCACGCCTTGCGCATACTGATCAACCCGATTGCCGGTGTTGTCATGCGTGTATTTCGCCGGCATGGTGGTCCAATCCACCGCGGGAGCTGCCGACGCGTGCGTGGGTCTGGCGGACGGGCGCGGAAGGTGGCTTGGTTCGCACGGGGCTTGACCGAGCGAACACGAAGTGAGGAGGGTCGCTGCGACGATGGTTCGGGCGACACTCGAGAGATCGATCTGTGGAAGCGAAAAGTGGTAGCTCATAGTTCCCAGACTAATTGGAGGCTGGAGAACTTCTATCAAAACCCGCGCTTCGGTCCTCTTCGCCCTGGCGGTTCGACGGGTTGCGACGGTTATGCGGTTTCTTATGTCCCGCGGCGGTTGCCAAACCAATGGATCTGAAGCCGATCGCACAATCGCAGGTCGTGATCGCGGCACCACTGCGTCAGCCAGCCCGTTTGCAGTTGCAGTTCCTGCGTCGTGATTCCGCGAGGCATGAGCATGACCCGATCGCGCGACCAGCCTCGCAGCTCGCTCAAGTACTCGAGCACTTCTTCCGCATCGAGGATCGAACCGACCACGAACTTCAATTGATACTCTCCTCGCTGCATCAGAGACTCGACAACGGCCGGTGTTTTGCGTCGTTCGTCGTGTTGGGTGACCCATGCCTCGCTGGTGTACCCAACCGGGCTCGAGTTGCTCAGTTTGGGGCTGATCGACCAAAGATCGCAGGGGACATCGCGATCGACGGTGCCGGCCGTGTCGATCGTAATGTGCTTGCCCATTTCGCGAAGCCGTCGG
>JBKDPB010000057.1:0-29707 GCA_046342615.1 Planctomycetota bacterium
CCAAGAAAACTACGTTTTGTCGAACAAGAGAAGGAGTCGCCACGGTCGGACCAAGCTCATCCAGAGCTGTGGAGGCAGAAGGAGCGATATCCGTCAGGAATCCAGCCTTGGATACCGTGGCATCCTCAAGCGGGGTTTCTACAGGCGTGGGGATCGTAAATTGAGGCCGATCGTTGACATCACCGATATTGATCGTCAGCGTGCTGTAGCGAACGCCCGTAAAGGGCACATCATCATCCCCAGGGTTCTTGGGGGCCGCATCCCCGCCTGCCACTCCGGAGTCTTGAATCAAGACTCGTACCAAAACCGGTCCATTGATCCGGTTGTTGTAATCGGTAGGAGGCGGATAAGTGATTTGATTGCTGGTTACTGAAATCGACTCGCCGAATCCGCGAGGATTTACCAACTCCACGTTGGTAACCGTCAGGACTTGAAGCGATTCGTTCGTATCAAAGAGGTCGCCGTCGGTGCCGGCTGGCCGATCCGGCTGCGTTCGATCGTTCGCCGTAAAGAGGGAACCGTTCCACGTTGTCACGGCATCCTCCAGGATGCTCACGGTATCGTCGACGGCTACGGGTGCATCGTTGACTGGAGTAACGGTAATCGTCACGGTCACAGAACGGTTTCCGGTCATGCGACCGTCGGTAACATCATAGATGAAGAGGTCCGTTCCGAAGAAGTCCTGCTTGGGCATGTAATCGAACGAAACATTGGCGTTGAGCGTCAAGTAACCGTATGCAGGTTCTCGCACGGGCTGGATGCCCGCAACGCGGCGATTGGCGTCGTCGACTCGAATGGGATTGCTGTCGGGGTCGGAATCATTGAACAAGACTCCCGGTGCACTGACCACGAGCAGATTATCTTCAGCTATGGTGAACGTATCATTGGTTCCCACGGGTGGAGAGCCCGCGAGGACCTCGATCAAGTGGTCTTCGACTTCGCCGCCGATTGCGAGTCCGTAGGTGAACTGGTCACCGGTGCTGCTAAGGCGGAACCGAGCGGTGGTAAATCCGACCACTGCGGTTGTGGGAGTTGAGACATAGAACGTATTGGAACCGGCGAGTACCGGTTCGCTGGTGAGGATCCGTTCACCCGCATCATTGAAGTCATTGTCCTGGTTCCAGTCGATCCAAGCGTCGATCAATCCGCTCGCCGAAGCGGTCAGGGTGACAGCCGTTGGAAGCGAATCTTTATTGAACCAGCGATTGTAGGAGAATCCATCCTCATCATCCCCTGACACAACGAGGGACGCATCGGTGGCGATCACGCTGGGGAGCCGCAAACGCGAATCCCCGATCGACGTGTTGATCGCCGAAGCCAACGCCGTCGCGAGGCCCGCAGGGGTGACCGTCGCAAGATTCACGGTCACGGCGTAGTTGCCGATGGCGACTGGGGTTGGTGCGGCTGAATTGATGATCTGGAAGCCAACGGTATTGCCCGAACCGTCGGTGATGCTGAGGGACTGCCCCGCAGCCAAACCGGTCAGGCTGCTGTTGATTGTCAGGCCGAGAGTACCGGACAGGGCGCGTGTGATTTCCGAACCTGCGCCGGAGAGATCGAACAGATGGTTGCGAGAGCCGCCCAGCGATACCACATTGCCGGTCGATTCGGCATAAATCCCTGTAACGCTGCCTGCGAGGATGGAGTTGAGGACCGCATTCTTCAGGGCGGTTGCCACTTGGGTCGAGGTCGTCAGTCCCGTCAAATCGACGGGAAGGTACGCGGGGTTTGTCAAAGGGTTCGTGGCATTCACGAATTGGTAGGTCGCGCTATTTCCGCTCGCATCGGTGATCGAGAGCGTTTTGCCGAAGGAACTCGCGGATACCGACGAGGTAAGCAATCGAGCAGGACCATTGCGATCGATCGAGACGAACGGGCTCAAGGTACCCAGGCTCAGGCTCGAATCGAAGTCATCGCTGTCAGCGGCGTTCGAGGGTGCACCATCGGTGTCGCCATCGGCGGAAGCACCCAGGACGAGCAACGTTGCGTCGTCAGGATAAATCGCATGTCGAACTCCGTTGTCGACCATCCGAGTACTGCTCGTCGAACCGGTTCCCGTACGCTCGACGGCATCGCCGTAGTCCACTGCAACCTCGGGCATCAGGATGGTGAACTGGGTCAGGGAGTTTGCACGGTTGGCCTGGAGCAGGTTACCAGCTAGGTCATTGATCGGCGCGAGGCTCAGCGTGGTGAAATCGGTGATTGCACTGACTCCTTCAACGAAGACCAGTCCGTTGGCGAGCGCGTAGGCCTTGACCCCCGCTCCGATCTGGTTGAGCGCCTTGGTCAATTGATTTGCCATCGCAACCGCGTCGAAGGATGCGATCGGCAGAAAACGAATGGGAATACGTCCGATTGCCGAAACCCCCGGATTCCCCGAGACGGCGATCGATGAGCCGCTCACATCGAAATCATCTCCGACATTGCCACCGACCGAAACACGCCCATTGCCGATGGCTTGAACAGGCCATCCGTTCTGACGCACAAAAGGTGCGAGTGCCGACGCGATCTTCGCAGCCAAAGTATCCCGGGTGTCGCTCACAGTGAACGTGATCACTTCGGTATTGAGTTTGGTCTCGATATTCCCGGCTAAATTGAATTCGAAGACCGTCGTCTGGCCCGAGGCCGTTCGATAGATGAAGGAGTCGCCGTCGGTCACACCCGCAGGGGGAACAGTAAGCGTATACCCGCTGTCGAGCTCGAGTATTCTCGACCCGCCGCCTCGAAGCGATACGGTGAAGGTTTGACCGTCGAGTCGAGTCGCCGCATCGCTTGGTGCCTCGATACGCAGTGTCGGCTTGTTGATAAGCGTCACTTCGTACACGCTATCCTGCCGCCAGAAACCTGCCAGCGGAGTGAGACGAATGGTGCGACTGTTGTAGCTGTATCCGAAAACGTAATCCACATCGGGAATCAGAATACGGCCGTTTTCGGTAAGAACCACATTGTCTTTGTTGATCGTCAACGGATCCGGACCCGTTCCCTGGCGTTCGTCGATGAGAATCTCGAAATAGTCGTAGTTCCCGGATTGGACGCGGATATAGGAGTTTGTTCGATCGGTATCGATACCCAACGCGTCATTGTCCAGAGGGCGTTGGAGAATCGCTTGGGGACCGATTTGATCAACGCGGTCGATCGCACCTCGGTCGATAAACACGTTGGCACCCAACCCAGGAGGTGAACTAACCGTCGGATCGTCGCTGCGTCGCAAGCCATTGGCATCGAATTCCGGCGCGATAATAGGACTGGTGGGGAGACCGATCGCTGCCTTCACCGTCTCCATCGAGCTGCGGTTTTCGAGCGACGACATCGAGGAGTCGATCGCTTGCGATTGCGCGGCCAAGTAAAACCTGCCGGCACTCGGATTCATGAACAACGGATCGGTCGCTCCGAGGTTGATTCGGAAACTTTCGGACAATCCTGCAGGCGACACATTCGTGGTGTTCCCCTTGTACAGATTGCCTCCGAGCACCGTATTTGCCGGGCTGGCGGAGGTAACCGAAATCCCCGTCCCGAGATTCGAGAAGAGATTGTTGAGAATGGTGGGGGTAGCGCTTTCGTTGACCGCGAGACCCACGCTGCTCCCGCCGATCCCGTAGATCGTGTTGTTGACGACCCGCGCGACCGAGGCGACTGGGATTCCCACCTCGGACGCAGCGTCGCCGCTAAGGAGGATTGCTCCACCCGTACTGCCGATCGGCGGAGCACTGCCATTGAACGCCAACACATTGTTTACGATCACGACACCGGGAGCAACATTCGACGTATTGAGCGTTACCAGATTTCGTACCGCACCTGGGTACGGACGGTCGCCGGCTGCGGTGAGACCTTCGGTATCGCTCGGCAATGGTGGGAATCGAGTCGATGCATAATCGCGAGCGGCGGCATCCACTCGGATCCCTAGATGGGAAGCGTTCGAGACGCTGGTCGAGGCGATGATCAGCTGCCCCTGGTCTCGTTTAATGTTTGCATCGCCGAGATCTTCGCCCCATTGGGAATCCTGGCCGAACTGGACCCAGGTCAACGGAACATCGGCAGGGAAAACAGTTCCACCCAAGGCGTTGACCGCTGCGTTTCCATTGAGTTGGATGATTTGCGACCGTGCGCCGGTGCTGGTCGAGAACGGCATATCGCCACCGTTTTCGGCGGTAACATGGATGAGCGCCTGGGCCGACGGACTGTTGATCGCGTTTCGAATTGCCCTCGCTACAAACTGCGGATTTGAGTTCGGGGGAACAACCACGGGGATATTGCCTGGAGTGACCCCCGATCGACGATCGCTCGCCGAGGTGACAACCTCGAACTCGAATCGAGCGGTGCCTACACCGTCGCTCAAGGTGAAGACGGAACCATCGACAATTTCGCTGGCAGCATTGAAGATGAGTGCGGAACTCTTCGTCAAGCGGTCGTTGGTATTGAAGGTTCGTCCCAACGGGCCAATCGGCGTATCTTCGATGCGGAGGTCCCCGCTGAGGTTCGTCGTCCCGTAATCCGCTGATGCTCGGATTTCGAGTTGGTATGTGCCAGTGGCGATCTCCTGGGCTGGGGTGCCGTCATCCCGACCGTATTGCTCGTAGTAGCGCGAAGGACGGAAAACCGATGCTCCGAGCGTGTTTTGCACACCCGTCACCATCTCGCCCCGCTCTGCAAAACCGATCACGACATCATCGATGAAAATCCCGCCGGACGTGAGAGTCGTATTCGGCGTGTTGGATAGCGTTCGAGCCCCAGCGCGAATGTAGGACGCGGAATTCCAAGCAGTGCCGCCATCGCGACCACCAAAAAGGTCTCCTGGAAGTCGTCCCATGACCGTCAATGGACCGGGGCTGCCGACGGTCACTCCGTGGAGAATAATCGAGTTGCCGCGTGTACGGTAGACATCGATGTTCGTGGTCTGGCCCACGATGTTCAGCCGCCGAGCAAATGCCTGGCGAATCGCCAGCTGCACCTGGGTGGCGCTCATCGCATTGGTAATTGCGATCGGTTCATTTCCTGCCGCGACACCGGGTAGGCCGATGATGATGTTGGGATCCGCGCCAGTGATTCTGTAATCGGTCGCGGTGGCAGGAGCTGGCAACGGAACGCCGGCGAGCTGCGTCACGTTGATCACATTCGGAGTGAGGGTGCTCGTAGCGACTGTGTATCCTGCCGCTTGGAGGACCGTAGTGATCGATGCAGCCAACGTTTCGGGGGTATCGGCCGAGGTGAACGGGATGATGTTGGGTCCCGCGAGGGGTCCGAACGTGAAGGTGTTACCGCGAATGACAATCGCATCTCCGGCGACGATGCTCCGGCCGCTCGGGACGTTCAATACCAAACCGAGGTCGAATTCGAAGGTTGCGCTACCGACCGTCATGGTTTGCCCGTTGCTGAGCCTCTCTCCGGGAACGACGACCAGTTCGAGCCCACCGCGGAGCGGGTCGGCAGACCGGAAGTCCGCGCCAGTCGAAAACTCGAAACGAAGGCGAACATCCCGCTTCCCAGCAAGCGGTGCCAAGTTGGCACGAACTTGTCTCCACTCGCCGGTATCGAAGATCTCCTCGGGCACGCGAGACCGTCCATAAGCATCGACATGCCCGGATGTCGCTACGTCCATTTCATCGGATCTGGGAGCGAGACCTGTGAAGTCTGTATCGACAGCGGTATTGGTTGTCGCCAGAAGAACCCATTGCCCATCCTCACCCGCACCGTATACCCGGATCATGTCCATCGCGGATCGCAGATCGCCAGCCGGGCTGTCGTTTTGGTCTTCGGGGATGTTCGCCATGTAATTGAAATACATGACGGGTTGGTCGTCTGCCGAGTAGTCTCTCAGATCGATCAGATCGGTTTCGATGGCTCCCATGGCCCCGCCTGGAAGATTGTACGCGTTTCGATAAGCAGCCACGTCGTTGATGCCGCTCCAGCTCCCGGGCTGTTTGTACAAACCGTTTGGATCTGCGAAACCGAAACGCAAAGATCGATCGCCAGGGGTCGAACTGCGGGAGTCGTTGAAATTTTCGTTTCGACCGTGTCCATCCGCACTGGATTGCTGGTCGGTGACGTGCCAAAGATTGACATCGAGCACGGAGAAATCGATCCCTGCGACGTTCCCCATGTCTGCAGTCATCGTGGTGAACGATCGGCCGCCCGCGAAAATAGGTTGCAGGACACCGGAAGTGTTGAAAGCGTATATTCGCCGCGCGGTGCTCACCCCGAACAGCATGTTGGCATATCGTCCTCCTTCGACGTTACGCGGTCCACGGGTGAGTCCGGTGAAATTGATCGCTGCTCCGGTATCCGGGTCGCGAATCGTCCCCAGCAGCCCTGCTGGATCTGCAAATTCACCCACATTGGTCACCACGTAGAACTGGGACCCAATCGAGGCCAAGCCGGTAACTTCACCGGACAGGGTATTCCAGTTACCTCGCTCAATGATTTGCGTGGCGGCGCCGTTGGCACGCGCATCCCCGGTCCGGGTAGCCCCTAGCGCATTCCCGGTGGCTGGGTCCAATCGATAGAGGATGTTTCGCGTCAATGTGATCGGAAATACCGTAGGTTCGTTGCGCGTCGCTCGGCTTGCAACTCCCCAAAACGTCGGGGCGCCGGTCGAAGACTCGAATTCCGAGAAGCTCAAGGCATGGAAACGCATCCCATCGCCGACTTCCGTACCGTCTATTTCCGAGCGTCGAACTTCCGGTTCCGGCGGATCGGCATCATTCAAGTACCAGCCATAGGTTTCGAGCCCTGCGCTTCCTCCGCTCACCCGCCCTGCCGTGGAACTGGGCACGTCGCCGATATCGATTCCGAAAATCACTCCCCCGTTGGCATCGGTGTAGGTTCCGTTTGATCTCTCGCGAGCACCCCAGGCTGCTCCGGTGGATCCCACGGCAATGTCATTGACGCCAACGCTCGTGTTCAAATTGACGGGATTCGTCCCATCGGTTGTCATTTCCCCGTCTTTCGCGCCGGTCAATGCATTGCCGAACTGCATCCTCGAAGCACTTAACGCGCTGCTCGCAACGAAGAGGGTGACATCGCTGAGGTTGAAGGGGATCGCGTTAGGCAGGGTTGTTCCTACCACGCGGATCGCCCGCTGAACCGGAGTCGCGTTGGTGGTGGGCCGATCGGGGGGAGGCGGCGCGAGATCAAAGCGATCCTCCGCGATACGCCGAACCGAATCGAGCGGTTCCAGCCGTACCGTTTGCGATCCGGGAACACCGCTCGCGGCCTCGCTGAATTGACTCATCAACGCTTGATGAACCGAAGCGTTGCTGATCGCAACGGTGTATTCACCCGGCGGGAGTTCAATGGGGCCGAGGAACGCATCGCGCTTGCCTTGGGAGCCTCGGGTCAAGTCGCTGAGGTCCGCTCCCGCGTTGACTCGAGGTTGGTCGTCCTGAATGTTGGAATCGTTGGCCGTTGCCACCAGGGTCAATTGCCCGCTGGTTGCGTTCCGCTGGTATACCCACAATTGGGTATTGGCTCGCCCCTGACCATCGGCGTAATCGATATCGAAGGTCACGGAGATATGATGATTGGGGGTAGTGCTGACCTGTTGGATCGAATCGCGAGATACGGTGAAGTTGTACCAGTCGATATCCTGTCTGGAGGCAATGTTTCCGGCGATCGAAAGTCCGGCACGATCGTTGACGATGATATTGCCAATGTCGATCGCAGATTGATCCGAGGCATTGGTTTCGTCCGGATCCTGCTCACCGATCTCACCAACCAGCGGCGAATGCATCGGCCCGCCTTGGACATCGATGCCCACGGTAGCGAATCGTATGTCGGCGAATCGAACGGTCGACCCCGCAATTTCCTGCTCCTGCTGCAATCGCAACTGCATCTTGTATCCGCCGACCGTAATCCCATCCCGAAGAAGTGTCGGATCGGTCAAACGTGCGGGATTGGATTTGCCTGGTTCAGGAGACACATTGCTGCTGCGGACCCGGATGAAATAATTTCGGAAGCTACCAGACACACCGGGGAGGAGAACCCTTAATCCCGCATCGAGCGGATTGACTCCGAGGAAGTCGACCTGTGCGTTGGGTTCATTCACATTCCGTTTGGCAGAGGCGAGTTGGTCCAGCGGCAACACCCGCCCAGCTGGAATCAGACCCGTATTGGAGTAAGTTGATCCTGCAACCGATTCCGCGATGGAATTATCGCTCAACGCGATGATATTCCCGTCGCTGTCGATCAATTCCACGACCGAATCGAGCGATCCGGAGGTCTGATCGATATCGATCCAAACCATCGAACCGGCTGTCGCACCGAACCGGTAGACGTCGATATCCCGACGGGATGCAATGCTACCAGTGAGGGTGACACCTAAGCGAAGATTCTCATCGCCGGCGTTAAGGTTGTTGGCGATCAGACCGAGGTCCTCGGCTTCCGATGGGAAATCGTTGGACCCTTCGCTGATCTGGTCTGCTTCGCGCTCGTAACGGAAATCGACATTGCGATCGTTCGCAAACGGTGTGAAAGTGATTCCGCGCCAGCTGCCGGAGATTCCGGTCGAGGGACCGTTGTTGTTGGTATCGACGAGCGAATTGCCAGCGTAATCAAAGCCTGCTCCGATGGTATCGTCGGAGAGGCTTGTCATCACGACCGGGAATCCAGGTTGCCCGAGGATCTGAACGGTTCCGCCGATCCTATCCTTGATATCGAGCGGCTTTCCTTCGGCGAGGATGTGCGCGCCGGAACCCGCTTTGACGACCAAGCTTTCATCGGCCTTGCTGACCAGCCGGAGGCCACCATAGGTGTGGTAATCGGGAACGTTGATGACGCTCTGGAGGATGTGGACGATGTCGGTATCGTCCCAGACCGCTTCGGTGGTGAGCGTGTTGCCTCGAACTCGCAGACCGTTTAAGCCGTTGGCGCCCAAACGATTGTTTTGGACCAGGGGGCCGAAGTTTCCGATGCCGATGGTTTCGCGAAGGTTCAGACCGGTAGATCGGCCGAAATCGCCCACGAACGTCGCGTTGAGTGCATTGGCATTGATACTGATCGCTGCGGTGTTCGCGGCGTCATTTTCTTTGAACACGTTGTTGATGATCACCGGCTGACTGGCCAGGACGAAAATCACCGATGCATCGTTAATGCCTCGCGTATCGCGATTGGTGGTTCCAAAATTCGTCGCTCCAGACGCATTATTATCGAAGATCGAATTGGCGATCCGGGCGTTTCCTTGATGAATCTCCACGGCGTTGAAGGAAGCGAAACCGCCGGGGATTCGGGATTCTCCGCCACCGAAAGAGATCAAGGCGTTGTCAATGCTGAGCGTACCGAGGTGACGACTGATAATCCCAGCCCAGTTCCCACCATCCGGAAGCGTCGCACCAAGATCGTTGTTGGTGTCGAAGGTACCCCCTGCCCCGTAGCGGTCATCCCGCCGCGACGTAAAGACGATTGGCTTGGTACTCGACCCTTCGGCCAATAACGTAGCGCCGATGCCGACTTCGATCCGTCCGCCGAGCATCTTGGCGACGATGCCTGGATCGATGACTAGGCTGGCATCGCGGCGTGCCCGAACGAAGGATGTATCGGCGGGTGCATTTTGCAAAGCGCCGTTCAGGGTCGTGTTGTTGTCGACGAACGTCGTGTCGTCGCGGTTGAGGATTCCAGCCAAGCGATAGGTGCCAACTCCTCCAACCTGTCGCCAAATCTTTCGGGAAACGTACTCTCCCGTTGCAGCAGGGATATTGCGCAGTTCGATCGCGCCTCCGGCCGCGACATTGCCTGTTCGCGCGGTACTCGTCAGACTCTCCTGGCCAAAGCGATCAACATAAGTGACCAAGTAGCTCACGGTGCTCGCGACGGGGAAGCCAGCGAATCCCGAACCTGGGGCGACATTGTTCAACGTCATCAGCGACGCGTTGGGGCGAGCATTCTCGAACGTCCCACCACCTGGCGTTCCTTCGATCACGAGATTTTCGCCAAAGACGACGGTGATTTCCGAATCGTTGATCCGTCCAGCGAGATCGAGTTTCTTCAAGGGTTGCCCCGCGGGTGTTTCCACACGCACGAACAGACCGTTGACCGAATTGTTGGTGACTTCGTTCGAATAGATCACCGGCCCGATCCTGCTGAAATCGGGAATAAACAGTCCGCCGTTCTGATATCTCGGTTCGGTGAAGAGGGTTTCTTCAAAACTGTTCGGGTCGGCGCTGATCGCCGAGTCCGCGCTCCTGGTGATCCGGTTGCCGATAATCAGCGGCCTCGCCTCGGCGAGTTCGATGGGGCTGACCACCTTGGCCTGCGCACCCAGGCCGACAATACCACCCCCCCAAGCCATGTTGGCGTTGGAAATCGTGTTCAGGAAGATCCCTTCCCGCTCGCGGTCCGCGGACAGGGTGCGCCCATTGGCGACGATGGATGTTCTTCCCTGAGCTCGGTCCGCATCGTTGCGAATTTCAATACCGCCCCAGTCCCCTGATCGAGGCGTGGTGACGATTGGATTGGTGTCGCGTCCCAGCGACTCGTCGAAGTAACTCGTGAAGTAAACCGGTGCTCCTGGAATCCCGAGGACCTGGACCGCACCACCGGAGAGATCGCCGGAACTGTCGCTGCTCCCCACGAGAATCCGACTTCCCGCGAATTTGAGGATCGCTCCCGAATCGATCATCAGGGTGACGCCGCGGGGCACATCCAGCGCGGGGCCATCGCTCAGCGTTCCAACCGAGATGCCGCCAAAGCCGATTTCGTAAGCGGCATCGTCGGTGAGGGATGCAGTTCGTGTATCACCCACCAGCCGGATAATATCCCCGGGCTTGGCAACCGCGGTTGCTTCGGTGATGCGATTGAACGGCGTTGCGGGCGCCCCGTCGCGCACCAGTCCCGCGAACGCTTTGTCCACGATCAAGGTGCGGGGACTGTTGGCAGGAGCGACTCCGACGGGAGATGCGGCGCGGAACCAGAAATTGAAATCTCCCCCTGCGAGCCCATCCCCATCTCCGTCGAGCGCGCTTCCGCGCAGAGCCGATCCGCTGCGCTCTTCCGTAATGCGATTGGCAGTGGTCGCTTCAAAGTCGACCCTCAGCTGATAACGACCTTGGCTCCGCGCTCCGCTTCCACTGTTGCCGGTGAGCGGATTATTGTCCTCGTTGCCCGAACCGGTAACGGAGAGGAAGTATTCTCCCGCCTCCAAGCCGACTTGGACCATCGAATCTTGGCTGAAGTAATTGTCGTTGGCGGCGACAGTGGTCAACGATCCGTCCGCTTCGAGCCGAAATAGCGTCAGATGCGTATCAGCGCTGCTGGAATTGTTGAGTCTCTCGGCGATCGTCTCGGCTCGAAGTCGCCCCGTCGTTCCCGGCGCAACAACAAAGCGATAGAGATCGACATCGCGATTGTCCGGTCGGTACATGTGCTGACCATGGATCACATCGGCATCGCCAGGAAACACTTGCTCAACCGCGACCGTACCGGTGATCGCCAAACGCCCATCATCCCCCATGATGGTGCCGGGTGGCAGATCGTACGTGTGGGAATAACCCAACAAGTGCCCGATTTCGTGCATCGCGGTGGTGAAAAAATTCACGGTGTTGGGAAGGTTGGATCCCAGGCCGAATGTATTGTCCCAGGCTTCGGCGCCGTCCATGATGGCCAGTTCACCTCCCGCCAAACCGATCACATCTCCCGGACCGCTCACAGGACCGCCAGGCCCGCTGTTGGGAGCCAAGTCTCCGACCACGACCTTCAGGACACCATCTCCATCGACCGATGTGCCGGTGAACTCGATCGCATCAAGACCGAGCTTTCTCGAGTAGAATTCAAAGACCTCGCGCACCCGTTGCTTTTGATCGGGGGTGATCGACGTGAAGACCGGGCGACCGTTGTTGTCCAGACCGTAGGGCACTCCCTCCATGAACGAATAATAGACGGTTGTGATTTCGGGGTTTTCGTCGGGACCTCCGACGTGCGATTCATCCTGAATCTCGCGATGCCCCGGTTCAAAGTTCGAACCTGGGAAATCGTTGGGGAGGAAGTTCGTGACGTTGCGAATTTCCTGGCTCAATACCGCAGAGTAGGAACTCGACAGGGGTGTGCCGGAGTTCAATGCAAACGCACCGCTCAGGGAACCGGTTGGATCGGCGCCAACGACAGGTGTCATTGGAACGATCGGTGTGATTGCGGACGCAACGGTTTCACTCGATCCCACGCGCAAGCGGAACGTCCCGGAATGATTGACGCCCGGGAGATTGCTGATGGAGTCCGCAAAAGTCAACGTAGCCATCCGAGCGACGGGGTCGAACCGAATCGATGTCGGCTGGAAGACCAAATCATCGTTGGGACTGACCGAATCCTGGGTCAGAATGAGTTTGTAATAGGATAGATCAACAACCGAAGGATTCGGCGTCACCTCTCCCGTGGTGACGACACGATCGTACAACTCGCCATCGTTGAAATAGACGTCGATCTGATCCCATCGCGGTGTCAAAATTCCTGAAGCATTTCGGCCGATAGGTTGGGGAACGACAGCAACGATTTTCGTTCCGAGTTCCAAGTTGAACTGGAAGGTATCGCGATCGGTCCCACTCTTGCGAGGCTTCAGACGCTCATTGTCAACCGATCGGATCGCGGTCACGCCTTGGGAAGGAATATCCACGCCAAAGATCTCGACCGAATACAAATCGTCGGGCAAAGGCTGCGAGAACCTTGCTACCACGACGCGCTTGTTGGCGATATCCGCAAAGTCCAGATAGCTCGGGCTGACGATCACGTCCGAGGTGGCACCACCCGTCCCGAATACGCCGTCGCCCCCGGAACGGGTGATGCGAATGCCGTTTCTCAGGGTGGCTTGGGCAACGTCATCTCCACCCGCAAATCGGAAGATCAACTCGCGGGGAGATTCGGCGAGACTGTTGGATCGCGTGTTGGAGAAGATCTCGCCGGTGTTGGCTGCCACCGACAAGAGCCGGAAGTCCGTGTCGAGCACGCTTCCAGCCATCACCTCCCGGCGTTCCAGGTTCTCGCACAGGAGGTTTCGAAACCCCTTGCGTCGCTCAGCCTTGCACGAACGATTTCGGTGAAGCGATCTTGATGCATCAATTCCCATGTTGACCGGACCTTGGAACGATTTTTAAGGTGAAAAGTTATGGTCTTTACGGGGCGTCGGACCTCAAGGACGAGATCCAAGCCCCTCATCATCGTACATATTTACACGTCGAACAAGTCGGCGAAGACTTGATCCACGAGCGATTGATTGCCACGGCCGTCGTTGGAAACAACGTCGGAAGCGAGTTGATCGAAATCGTCATCTTCGGTAGGCAGTCCCAGGTAAGCCGAGAGACTCATCTGCGAAACAGTGCCGTTACCCCCCGTCGCCCAGGCTCCGAGGCTAGCGGCCTCGCTGCCAGGTATTGGGCCGTAGTTTTGCCGAGTCGCTCCGGTTCCGAGATTTCCCGCCATTCCGCTTGCGACCCCTCGGCCCATCGTCATCGTCCAGCCAAGCTGTCCGTTGGTAACGCGAGAGTCGGCATCGAATCGGCTCGCCAGCCCCTCTCCTTCGCCACCCGACGATCCACGACCCGAGTTGATGAAGTTGATGACTTCCAAAGCGTCCAGCGGCTCCACGGTGTTATTGCCGTTGACATCGACGTAGTCGGGGGGACCGGGCAATCCCGATACCGGAATCGAAGCTCCCTGGGTATTGAGCAAGTTGATAATGATCAACACATCGATCGGTGAGACGAATCCGTCGGCGTTGACATCGTGCCGATTGCTTGGGTTCTGGAAGCGTGCAGGCAGCGGTTGCCCGAACGTGATGGTCACCGTGGCTTCGTTACTGGTGCCTCCGAACGCATCCTGGGCACGATACTTGAAGGTATCGGTGGTTCCTGCCAAAGCGGTTGGCCCCGGAGTATATGTGAACGTCCCGTTTGCATTGACCACCACGCTACCGCGCGACGGTGCAACCGTCAGCAAGGCGGTCAGGGCATCTCCATCAACATCGGTATCGTTTGCCAACACACCATTGTCATTCACGGCGGAAGTCGCACTACCGGTCGCGTCGGTGGTCCTGAAGACTTCGCCTTGAGGAGAGGTGTAGGAGTCGTTGACAGCGACTGGGTTGTCATTGACAGCGTTGACCGTCAAGATGAACGAATCCGAAACCGAAGCTCCGTCTTTGTCGGTCGCAGTGACCGAGATCGTGGTCTGGCCGAACGCGTTGGGCTTCAAGAAGATCGTCATGAAACTTCCCGACACCGTTACCGTGGCGACATTGGTGTTCGAACTCGAAACCGCGAAACTCAGCACATCGCCATTCGCGACGTCCGGATCAAAGAAGAATTCGGGGCTCAACAGGATACCGATGGGGGCAGCATCTTCGGCGACCGACAGATCGGGAAGCGGTTTTACCAATCGCGGCGGGTCCGCAACCGGAGTGACCTGAACGGTCAACGTATTGGTCACAGTCAGCCCAGCAACATCCCTAGCTTCGATCACGATCGTCGCGGTCCCGTTCTGATCCGCTTTGGGCTGCAGAATCAACTGCCCGTTCAGGAACGTCGGCTCGATCAATGCCGTGTTGGTGTTGCTCACCACGCGGTAGCTGAGGACGTCGCTGTTGGTCGCGATATCGGGGTCGGTGAAGTAATCGGACAGGAGCAGAGTCCGAGCCGCGCTATCCTCGGCCATTACAATCGTACCCAGCGGCTTGACCACCGTGGGGGAATCGTTGGTGGGTCGAACAGTCACGGTCACCGTACCGAGCGATGACTGCGGATCCGCTACCGAACCGCTAAACCCGTTGTCTGTGACAATGTAGAAGAAGGTGTCGGTGCCGTTGAAGTTAGAAGCTGGAGTGTAGACCACCTTGCTGCCAACGATTTCAACACGTCCATTCTTGGTGCTGAAGGGTTGCACACTGGTGAAGGAAAGAGTTTGGCCCGCATCGATTTCGTTCTGGGGACCAGGTAGGTCACCTGCGACCAGAGCGGTAATATCGATATCGACCGATTGATCCTCGTCGGTACTCAGCGACTTGGGTGTCGTGATCGGTGGATCATTCTTGTCGGCGACGGTAATCGTCACGGTCCCGACCGTTTCGAGAGGGTCGAAGATATTGCCGGTAAAACCATCGTCCATGATCTTGTAGGTAAATCGGTCCACTCCGGCGAAATCACGCGGCGGCACATACGTGATCACTCCGTTGACGAATTGGATGACTCCACCCGACGTAGACCGGGTATCCACCTCGGTAATCGTCAATGTTTGGCTGGATTCGTTGGCGGGGCCGGGCACCGAAACCGCGAAGATCTTCGACGCATTGATCGTCAACTGGGTGTCTTCGTTGATGGTGAACGACAGAGGACCAGCAATCGGCGGATCATTGACCGGACGCACCGTGATGGTGACCGTTGAAGGGGTCAGTGAATCGAAGATGCTATCCGCAGCGAGATAGACAAATGTGTCGGTTCCGTAGAAATCATCTTTCGGAGTGTATTCAAAGGTTCCATCGCTTCGGAACACGAACAATTTGTCCTGTTTCGGAGGCACGAGCATCGTCGCGTTCATCGTCCGACCATCGAAATTGGTATCGTTGGCGAGAACGCCGTTGTCGCTTGCAAATCCATTGGAATCGAACGGATCGTTGGCAAACAAGCCACCGCCATCTTCCGTAAGGATGTACGAGTCATTGATCCCAACAGGCGGTTTCCCTGGAACCAAGGAGACACGGTAATCCTCGACTTCGCCATCGAGAGCCAGGCCGATCGGCGTCAAGCTACCGGAGGTCGATGCGCGGAACCGGGCAAAGGCGGTTGTCGCCGCCGCGAAATCCGGTGCGGTGGACGGGATTCGAATCGAGAACGTTTGGGTCAGTGACGCCGCATCGAACAGGACATCCTGGAACACATGTTCACCCGGATCCGACCAATCGCCGTTGGCATTGAAGTCGATCCAACCATTGAGAACGCCAGGGGCGCTCATCGTGACGGTGACTTGAGTATCGACGTTCTTGTTGAAGATCGGATTTCCGGTGCTACCGTAATCATTCCGCTGGAACTTGAACGAAACGCCGTCATCGCCCGCATCGCCATCTCCCAACGGTTGCGGTTTACCTTCGGTCTCCGAAGTGACTGTCGCTCCGAGTCGAAGCGCACTGTTGCTGACTACGTGACGCGCCCCGTCGTTCCCCTTCAGGGTCGGGTATCGGCCCGCCGTGGTGCTGACCGCATCCGGAGCGTCGCCGAAATCGAGGACGACCCCAGGCATCAGGATCTTGAACTGGGTTTCATTGTTGATTCGGTTGCTCTTCAGGAAGTTTCCGGCAACATCCTGAACGCCTCTCAGGAAGAAGCTCCGCACCCCAGAACCGATGGTGGTCGCATTTTCAACAAACAGAGTCGATCCGGCGCGAACCTTGGCTTGAAGCGTCGTACGTCCCTCTGAAGCGGCTTTGTTGATCGCGCGAATGATCGATTCACGCATCTGCTCCGGAGTAAATGCGGCGTCCTGAACGAACGGGATCGCAATCGAACCGCCGGGAACGCCGAGTTTGCCGAGCGATGGAGCGCCGTCGATCGTGTAAACAAATTTCGAGGTGTCACGGAACTTCAACCCTTGCGGAGTCAAATCCGAATCGAGATTGAGAGCCGAGGACTTGATGCTAGCCTTCATCGCTTCGTAGAGGCGTTGAACCGAGTCGGTGCTCGTATAGCGGATCGGTACGCGCGACGGATCGCGACCATTCCCGACGGAAAGATTCTCGAATTCGAACCCGACCGTCTGAGTCCCATCGCTGATGGAGAAGAAGTCGCCGTCTTGGGCCAGCCCACGCTCCGTGGTGAGTCGGCTGTTCAACACATTGACAGCACTGTTGCCCAGCAATCCAAGATCGATCTTGCCCACCCCTGCTGCCGCAGCAGTAACCTTCAGCCGGGGCACCGCATTGATGGCTTGAGTGATTGCGGCCACCAAATCATTTTGGCTCGACGCGTTGGTGAATCGGATCACCTCATTTCCAGGTGCTGAGGGACCACTGAAGTTGCTGTCGAATTCAAAGGCAACGGTGGTGCCGTTATTGGAGATGGTGAATGTGGAGTTGTCCACCATATCCACGCCGCCTCGCACCGGCACGAGCAATTGCAGCGTCCCGAGAATTTGCAGGATCGTATTGCCTTGAACTCCAGGTTGTCCAAAGAGGTCAACCGTTGGAGAACCCGCTACGGATACCGAATCGCTTTCCAATCCACCCAGAACGACATTGCCGTTTCCTAGATGGCTCGGGCTAAGGCCGATGCCGGCATTGGCAATTGCGTTGGCGAGGGAATTGCCGATCTCGGACTGAGTCTGAGTGTTGGTGAACGGGACCGCAACCCGGGCCGCGGAGACCGAACCATTGTTATCGAACTCGAAAACAGTCGCCTGGGCCCCGTTGCCACGAGTGATCGTGATGGTGTCGCCGTCCTGAACCGAGCGGGCGACCCCAACGACTTCGAGTTGCGTATTGATCAGCGCAACTCGACCGTTTTCGGGAAGACCCAAATGAACCAAGTCGTTTCCGACCACCGAGGATTTGACGACGAGGCCTGAGGATGCGATCGCCGTCTGCATGGCTTTCGCAATTTCCGAGCTGCTGTTGGCAGCCGAGATATCGACTCGGATATTGCCGGGTTGAATATCTGCGATCGAATCGGAATCGAATTCGAACACCAGTGCGTTGCGCCCATCGGTGACGCTGAACGTCTGTCCGTCCGAAATGCCACCCAACCCGCTACCTTGCGGTGGAACTCGCAGACCGAGCGTCTGAATCGGCTGGCTGAGCGAAGGAGCTTGGGTCGTCTTGACCGAAGCACCCCTTGGAGCGGCCACGTAAACATCGTTGCTCGCCAGTTTCTTCGCGACGATGTTGCTCGTGAAGGAACTGTTGATCGCCTGAACGATCGCATCGGCCAATTGGGACTTGGACGTCAGCGAGGAGAATCGGATGATTCCTTCCGGACGAGTAATCACCGTGTTGTTGTTGCTGTCGAACTCGAAGTCGCGGCGGGTACCACCGAACTGCACGGAGAATTGATCGCCATCTGCAACACCTCCAGCCCCTCCACCCGCAATCGGCAGATTCAACTGGAGACCGAGCGGCAATTGCAACCGGAATCCGCTGTCATATTCGAACGTCAAGTTCGCGCCATTGGAGTCGCGGATAACGAACGAATCTCCGTCATTGATCTTGTTGCCCGCAGCAGCGTCAATTACGAACCGATCCTTGTTGTTGATCGTGATGTCATAGACGCGATCGTTCTTCCAGACCCCAGCCAACGGCTTCAAAACGATCTCGTTGGTGGTCGTGTTGTACGAGAAAACGTAGTCGATGCCCTCGACGAGCAGTCGGTTGTTCTCGGTGATCGTCACCACCGCGCCGGCGGTGCGGTATTCCGTTGCACGACCGACGACAGAACTGTCGTCGATACCGGTACCTCCACCGAGGTTCGCACTTTCAAACCCATCCTGCAACTGGATACGGAACTCGGGATAAACTCCCGATGTCAGTTCGATGACGGAAGACGTCGGATCGGCGTCCACCCGTCGAGCGTCGTTGTCGACTGGATTGACCGCGATCGCCGACGGACCGACAAAGTCGGCGCGATCGATGGCGCCGCGATCCTTGAAGACGCTTCCACCTAGCCCGCTCGGCGGCGCGACATTCGGATCGTCCGCTCGGAACAATCCAAAGAAGTCTCGCTCGGGAGCCAGAATAGGACTCGGGGCAATCCCCACCGCTCCCTTAACCGCCCGGAAACCCTCCCGCTCGGGCAACGAATCGATCGAGCTGTCGATGATTTGCGATTGAGAACCCGGCAGGAAATTCGCGCCAGGGAAATCGACGAACAAGCGTTCGCCGTTCCCCGCGATGAAATTGAAGTCGGAACCCGTATTCGGAACATTGGTCGGCACAGCTTCCACCGGATAACGCACGTTGGTCACCGGCTGGGCGGATTCGATGTATTGGTAGGTGTTGCCGCCGACCACAACCGCAGAAGGCCGGACCGAGGTCAGGTTGGGACCACCCGGGAACGGAAAGACCGGTTGTTCCTGGATGATCGGGCTCTGTACATTCACGAACGTGTTGTTGAGCAGCGTTGGCGACGCACCGCCGGATACCATGATCCCCGTTTCAGGAATGATCTGGTTCAGATTGTTCGTACCAGACCGTCCGGCAATACGTCGGTTGGCGCTGGTAGAAACCGTGTACGCGTTCCGAATGACCACGAACTTTTCCGACGTTCCGTTCCCTTGCGCAGTCACCGGGCGATCGATGGTCGGCAACAAAGGCAACGACATCGTTCGATCGTGCCCAAACCCTCGATGGGAATGGCCTTGGAACACACTCGTCGACGATGTCACGCCATTGGATTGACCGAGCGTCAACCGGATATCGAAGGGCCCCAAGTCGTTCGTCCAGCCGAAATCATCGATGCCACGATAGCGATTCAAGCCTGCTTGCAATTCAGGACCGCGCGCATTGCCTGAGTTGATCCCCAGATCCCCGCCACCGACGACACCATAGGCGGGGTCGTAGCCATTTTCGCCACCCAGGGCGATCGCAGACACCGGAGCCAGCGGACTCGCCGTTCCGAAGATGCCATTGGCAAGCGATTGGGCGTTGGTCATGCCCGCTGCCGTGATGGCGTTAGCGATCGATCTCGCGAGATCGGGTACTCGGTATTCGGGTCCGATGAAGATCGGGACATTGCTGCCGCTGTAGCCTGCATTGCGGGTAAATTCAAAGGTCCTCGCATTGGTGGTGCCGCCGACGAGATCCGGGATCTGTTGGATGGTAAAGGTTTCACCGTCCGCATAGGTCGCCGGGTCGTCGACGACGATCACAAATTGCTCCGGCTTCAAGACCTGAATATTCAAGCTGTAGTTGCCGCTGGTGGTACCGCGACGGCGATCTGCGAAAGAATACGGATCATATTGCGTATTGCCGACCGCGGACACGGCAACGTAGTAGACACCCGCCTTGGTAGCGGTGAAATCGACATAAGGATCGCGGCTGCTAGGTTCGCCGGGCGCTGACCGATTATCGGACGTCGTCGGATCGGAACCATTGCTTATCTCTTGAGGGATACCGCTGCTGTTGAACAACTTCAGCGCCGAATCCAGGGTCGACCCGCGAGGCGTATCGATGTCGATTCGAACCCGATCCCCGACCTCAAGTTGGATCTTATAGAAATCGACATCGGACGAACCGGTCGAAAGAGGATCGGCCACGAGGGTGCCGTTCACACCGTAACTTTGAGGGTTCACGCCGACGCCTTGGAATGTCTCCGCCGCACCGCGGATGGTATCGTTGGAATCGGTGTCGACCGCTTCAGGATTCAACGACGCTCGGCCATCGTTCCCAATGATCGTGTTGTTGACCGCCCTTACAAAGGGGGCAGCGGTGTATTCACCCAGACGCTCGATATCCAGTGGATTGCCGCCGGCGTTTTGGTTGATAAAGGTTATGTTCTGCGGACCTTTGACAATGATCGACGCCGTGGGATAGAGCCACGTCCTGATATCGTCGGGGTTCACGATGACACGCGTTTGCTGAGGCTCAACCCAACTCGAGAGTCGCTGCGTTGTTCCGTTGGTCGTCAAGACGCTGCCGAGGAACGCGTCGCGAATCGCTTTGACCACTTCGTCGGTGGCATATCCAGGTGCCGTATTTGGAGAACGGAGATAAGTGGCACCGCCATCTTCACGATAGTAAATCGGAATATTCTCCGGGTTCCACCCGTTGCCTCCGACGACCCCACTTCCGTAAGTTGGATCGCCGACAGGAGCACCGGCAATATCCTCGAATTCAAACCGGACTCGCTGTCGACCGAATGTAACGTCGATCAAGTCCGTATCGTCGAGATCCGTGCCAGCGTGATCTGGAGGATTCGTCGTGGATTCGGAACTCTGATCTGCTAAACCAGGGAAAGCCGTAATGCGCCAGGTGGGAGTATCTCCCTGGATATGAAGTCCACCGAGTCCTGCCGAATCAAATACGTTGTTGACGACCACCAAGCCTGGAGCAACACCGGCTCGAGCGGCTGTGGGGGTGCCGGGGGCTGCTCCGAAGGGAACCAGGTTGTCGACGGGTAGATTTCGAGAATAAGAGCCACCAAGCGACGGCGCACCGACGTAATTATGCTCTTCGAATTCAAAACCGAAGAATTGGGTCGTTATGTTCAGCGGCTGTTGCGCCCGTCCATCGGGATAATATTTTTCGGCCGGTGCAGCCCACACTGCGTAATCGCGAGCTTTGGTCACAATCGTATTGGATACGATGAATTGTCCTTGATCCCGATTCGAATTCTGGTCGCCGAATCCATCGAATCGCATGACTCCCGAAACGTCTGCGACCGTGAAAACTCCATTGGGGTCGAAGACTTCGACATTGCCGAACAAATCGATAACCGTGGAGCTTGCCCCTGAGGCATTTCGATTCTGGTCTGCCGCCTTGACCGCGAGCCTGTTTTGCTGAAAGACCTGGTTGATTGCGTCACGGAATTTCCCGGCGAGAACAGCGGGGGGATCCATCGCATCGATCAACACCGGGACATTGCCAAAGCCTACAACGCCAGTGGTCGTGAACTCGAAGGTCAATCGATTCGAACCATCGCTGACGTCAACTTTGCTTCCGGCAGGGATAACCAAGCCGCTTCGGAACTCAATCGATGTACTGTACGAACCGCGATAGAACCTGGGCACGGCAGTACCCAACTTGTCGCCGACCCGGATCTCCATTTGGTAGACTCCAGATCGGTTGAGGCCTGGATTGCGGTCGGAGACCACGATCTCATAGTTTCCGCGACGTAGTTCGGCGGTACCGATAAAGCTGAGGAACGCATCTCCGGTTCCAACCGAGCCTCGAGTCAGATCGCTCAGATCGTTCCCCGACAGAGGACTGGGGAGGTCGTCGACGATGAACGAGCGATCGCGAGTGAAAGGAGTTACCGGGATCCCCGGGGTTGCAGGATCGTTGTCGTTGTCGAAAAGGACACTGACCTGCAGGGATGCACGGTTCAAGCCATCCGCGTAGTCAACGTCAATCACGACGGGAAAGGTTGAGAAGGCCGATGGGTTTCCAACGTACGTCGAAGACAAGTCCCCTACGCTAAAACGATAGGCCTGGACCCGACCGCCGAAAACGCTCGTGGGCAGTTCGCCGGCGACACTGATGGCTCCCTTGGAGGTCAAGTGCAACGAGCCGAGGTTAATCGCATTCGGAATGTTGTTGTTCTCGATATCCGCGAACGCGTTGTCAATGAAATACGGATCGGCGTCGTACATTCCCGAGTTCGCTTCCCCGGTCAGCGGCGAACTGTAGGGCAATCCCAAGGTGTGCACGCCATTGGTGGAGTAGCGGATATCCGCATACTGAACGGTGGATCCGGGGAATTCTTGTTGATCGCGCAGCCGAACCTGCACGCTGTACGCACCGCTGGTCAACCCCGCAGCCGAGTTATCGATATTGGTTCCCTTGCTTCGAATGCGGAAGAAGAAGGTGCTCTTGGCGCCTCCAACCCCCGGCAAAATCATTCGCAAGCCCGCTTCGCGAGGATTGGACGTGCCATCGTCTTTGAGCAATCCCGATTCGTTGCGGCGCGATGACGCACGCGTCCGCTGCACAACTGGGTTCACGCTGTTGGGATCAACGGTCGTATCGCGATAAATCAGGGATGGGTTGAGTTGCTCCGCGGTACTGTCGTCGCTCCGCGCGAGCAAGTCTCCATTGGCATTGAGAACTTCAACAATGCTGTCGAGCGTTCGATCCGTGTCATCGATATCGAACCAAACCTCGGTACCCGCGGTACCGATGAAGCTGTAAACATCTTGATCGGCTGGCTCACTCAATACGCCGTTGACGCCCCAGCCCAAAACCAGGTTCTCGTCAGAGGTCGATGGATTGGGGGCTAGACTTCCTAGGAACTGCGACGTGACCGTCGAATCGTTCACTCCCGGTGCGCTGACGTTGGGTCGTTCCGATTCCATGACCGCAACCACGTTTCGATCATTGCTGTAGGAATCAAACACCAAACTGCGCCAATCACCCGCTCGCGGAACGGTCGCGATGCCATCGTTGTTGGTATCGGTTTGCGGCAATCCGTCGGGCTGGGTCCCCGCGCCGACGCTGTCATCGCGGAGGCTGGTAAAGACGACCGGGAAGCCCGGCATTCCGAGGACTTGGACGGTCCCGCCGACGCGATCGACGATACTGCCGTATCTGCCCGTCGCGGTGAAGCCGGTTCCGCGTTCATGGTCGAAGTTCGAACCCTGGCCTTCCATCTTGATCACCAGCGATTCGTTGACCGCGCTTTGCAGCCTCAGTCCGCCGACTTGCTGCAGATTGCTGACCACAACGGAGTCGAACAGCACGTGAACGATATCGGTATCGTCCCAAACACTTTCCGTGTTCAAGAGATTTCGGGGCAAATCCCGCACCGACAAGACTCCCTCGGTCCGATCGTTCGTCGCAGCATCCGCTCGGATTTCAAGGCCGTTGATGCTGTTGTTGAAGAGTCGGTTTCCACGGAAGAGCGGTCCTCGATTCGCATCGAGCGTCAAGTTGCGGTCGATCGAACCTGTTTGACGGCCGGTATCCCCACGCAATTCCGAGTCCATCGAGTTGACATCGATCGTGATCGCCGTCCCCGCATTGTTTTGCAGCATGTTGTTCAGGAATACAGGCTGCGAACCGCGAACGAAGATGGTCGATCCACGGCTTGCGTTGTTCCCAAGAGGATAGTTCTCGTTGGCCGGACGTCCCAATCGGTCGATCGGACCTTGGCCTCCCATCCCGTTGGCGTTGCCTTCAAGGACCGAGTTGGCGATACGAGCATCCGCTTGTTGAATTTCAATCGGACTGAAGGCTTTGAACGTACCTTCAAGACGCGAGATACCACCAGCGCTGGCCAAGACAACCTGATCGAGGCTGATATACGAGCCGGGGTGAGCGTAAATACCGCTCCAGTCTCCTGGGCGAGTGTCTAGAGATCCCCGGAATCCATTGTTGTTGGTATCGAACGTCCCCCCCGCCCCATAACGATCATCCTGACGGCTGGTCATCACAATCCGGCTGCCGTCGACGCCTTCTGCCAGAAGCTGAGTACTGTGCCCTAACTCAATCCGTGCGCCTTCCAACTTGATGATGGTGCCCGGATCGATCGCCAACGAAGCATCCAACCGTGGCCGAACGTTTCCGAGGCTCTCCACCGCAATGGAGCGTCCGAGCGTCGCGGTACCGTTGTCGGTGAACGATCGAACCAAGGAACTGGTGATTTCTGCAATCTGGCTGAAGGTCCCGGCTCCGCCGAGCGAACTGCGATAGATTCGCATGGCGACGTAGCCTTCCTGGATCGCCGGAAGGTTGTCCAAATTGAGCGTGCGACTGGCTGTGTTGGTGGTAACCACGGCAGTGGGAACCGAGACGAGCCCTTCACGGCCCCGCGCATCCACCATCGCGATGCGATAGGTGTAGCTTCCGATCGCCAAGGAACCTCCCGAGGTTCGAGTGATCACAACTCCCGACACGTCGGGACGATCCTGCAACAGGGTCGCCAACGGATCGGAGGGGTCGGCCGCAAGACCTCCGCGATCAAAGTAACTGCTGGTCGACGCATCCAGTTCCGCGACCAAGCGATAGGTGCTGTTGGTGCCATCGTTGCGGTACAACCGGCGGGATACGTAATTGCTACCGACGCCAGGCAAGCCAGCGATCCGAATCGCCGTTTGAGTGCCCGACAGAGTCACCGGGACCGAAGGATCCGAAGGCGGCGTCTCGTAACCGTTGATATCGACGTACGTCAACTTGTAGCGATAGGTTCCGCCCGCCAGCGTTCCGCCCGAAGCACCTGCGAGAGAAATGAGATTGGAGGGAACCACAAACGTATCGAGCAATCCGCCGCCAGGGTTGCCTTGAACGAGAATGTTCTCCGCGATGACGTGCACGACATCGGTATCATCAAAACGACCTGGAACCGTCAATTGCCGAGTCGCTCCGCCGGCAGGCGTTGAGACCTTGATGAACATGCCGTTGATGGAATTGTTCACCAACGTATTGCCATGGATCTTCGGTCCGACGCGATCGTAATCGGGGGTGAAGGAGCCCTTGCGCTGGAAGCGAGGATCGCTGAAAAGCGTTTCTTCGAAACTATCGGGATTGGCACTGATGGCGGAATCCGCCCCCAAGGTAATGCGATTGAAGGTGATGGTCGGACGCATGTCGGTGATTTGAACCGAATTGACCGTCTGCTGCACCGAATCGATGACCACAGCGCTCGAACCGCCATACTTGATGTCGGCGTAGTTTACGTATTGACGGAAAACCCCTTCATCCTCGAGGTCAAATCGACCGACAGACTTGTCCAGATCCCGCTTGAAGAAAATACCGCCCCAGTCTCCAGGTGCAGGAGTCGTCGTGGGAGAGTAATTGTCCAATCCGGTCCGTTCATCGAGCCAAGAAGTGAAGAACACCTGGCCGCCAGCGACGCTTCCATCGCTGTTTCGAAGCGGATTGCCCGAGGAGTTGAGCAGCTTGGGTGTACCCAGGACCTGCAATGCTCCGCCGCTGCGATCGACCCCGATGGTCGAGCTGCCAACGCCGATGCGAGCTCGTCGCAGCTTGAAGATGGCTCCCGCATCCACCATGACGGACACTCCCTTGGGAACATCCATCGTCTGTCCGTCGTTCAGAACCGTCCCGGCGAGCAATCCGAAGCCGATTTCATAGGCGAAGTTGTCGCCAATCGTTTCGAGCCGCCCGTCGTTGCCACCGTTGCCGACGATGCGAATGATGTCGCCAGGTACCGCCGCTGCAAATGCGTTCGGAACGCCGCTACCGGAAATGTTGTTGAATGGACGTAGCAGAGAGCCATCCGCGTTGGGACCAGCCGACTTGTCAACAAAGATCGTTTTGCCTTCGATATCGATTTCCGAGAAATTGGCGGAAAGCTGAACAAGGCGTTCTCCTCGGAGCGTGACAGCTCCGTTATTCGCCGTGGCGGTCACGCCTAACTCAGGCCTGGAGCTGATCGCGGTGGCCAGCGCCCTAGCGAGGTCAATCGCTTCGCTGGTGTCGGAGTAGGGTACTCGGGTATTGCCGGTTCCGATCACCGTATCGGCACTAAACTCGAATCGTCGCACGACGCCGTTTCCACCCGTTATGGTAACCAGTCGGCCTTCAAGGGCTGCCGAACCACCGGCGTTAAATCGGAGCACACGATCAACGGGACGGGAGTCGAACCAGAAGTTGTATACACCCCCTGGCACCCCATCGGCATCGCCATCGAGAGCAACCGATAAATCATTCGCCTGATTCGCGGTGTCGCGAATGCCGTCAGAGCCATCGGTTTGAGCGCGGAACGTCAATCGCAGGTCGTAACGCCCTTGGGTCTTGCCGCCGAACCCTGTGCCGGAAACCGTCGCATCGTAGCTGTCGTTCCCCGAAGCGGAGAGACCGATGTAGTATCGGCCTGAGGTCAGATTCATCCGAACCAACGAATCCTTGCCAAAGTAATCGTCGTTCTGTGCAACGGCATCGATGCTGCCACCGCGGAGAACGATCGGCGAATACGTGATGTCACGGTTGCCGAGAATCGTGTTGACATTACCTGCCTTGAGGTTGATTGTCACCAAGGCGGACGCAGCAGGATCGCTCGATATCGCGGTGACGAAATCGTTCAGGGTCGACTCGCTTCCCGTCGTTGAATTCAAATCGACCACGATCGCGTTCGGGAACGTCGTGACACCGGGCAAGACACCCACGCCGCGGTTGCTTCGGGTGACAAAGACTTGAAGGTTATTCCCGAGCTTGCCAGGAGCAACCGCGGTGAATTCGACTTGAACCCCGCCACCTGCGCCCAAGTTGGAAACGGCGGTCGCTTGGGTTTGTTTGAAGAGCGCGAGCCGCGCATCGAGCGGGCTGCTGGTGGCTTGCCGCTCCGCGAGAACTTCCGCGACGAAAACACCTTGACGCGCAGCGCCGAATGGATCGAAGCCGATATCGAAACGATACAGGTCGACGTCGCTGCTCTCGGGACGATGAAGGAAGCTGCCGCGGATGACATCCAGGTTGCCCGGGAACACAGGTTCAAAGTTTCGGTTCGCCCCGACGTTGATGAAGTCCGTATCGAATTTCATCAGGTTGGATGGATCGGCATCGCCCGCATTCGCGAGTCCCAGCATCAATCCGATGCTGGCTGCCGAAGCGCGTGTGAAGTCCTCCCCGTAGTTGTCGTCCCACGTGTTGTCCGCTGAGAAGACCGCCAAGCTGGTTTGGTAGTTCGGATCGATGCGAACGCCGAAGAAATTGTTGTCGCGGCGTTGTACGTTCGCGCCGCTCAGGGCGCTGAGCGTACCGACGGCCATGGTCAAGCCGCTGTTGGGGGTCTCGACGAACTGAACACCGATGCGATCGGACCATAACGAGAATGCCTCGCGGACGCGAGCTTTCTGCTTTTCCGTAATGGCATTCGACTGCGCCGCCCCAGCGACCGTTCCATAGTTGGTTTGGAAGTTGTAATAAATGGTCCGAATCCCCACGAACTGGTCGCCAGTGAAATTCGGATTGATGTAGTTTTCAAACGCTTCAGGAACCTTTCGGGTTCCAGGGTCGTTGTTACCGCCGACCAGATCCAGATCATGCTCTTCGGGATCAACATTGCCAGAGAGCACCAAACTCGTTTGGTTGATCAATGACGAACCGATCAGTCCCAAATCTTCGGCGGTATCGAAGCTCGAACCGCGCTCTCCAACCTGCATGCGAACAGGTACGGCAGGGATCGCTTCGCTCGTGCCGACTCGCAAACGGAAGGTGCTGGTTGATCCACCGACGCGAAGCTTGTTGATGTCGTCCCTGAACTTCAACGTCACGGTATTGGCCGAGGCGTTGTACACGGCCGAATCGGGCAGAACGACGAAATCGTCCGTGTTGCGAACCGTGTCCTTCGTTTCGATCAGTTGATAAAAGCGGATGTCCTCGACGCTTCCCGGACGCGGATTCCCGAAGGAATCATTGTCAACAAACAGTTTTTCATCATCGAAGTAAACGACAATCGTATCGCGGGCTTGCTGCAACTGGCCCGACGAGTTTCGCGTGACAGGCTGAGGCACGACCCCCGTGACCTTCGATCCCAAATCCAAACGAAATTCGATGGTATCCTGCCGCGTATTGGGATCGCGTGGGATGAACAAGTCTCCATTGACGTTGCGCAATCCCGTCACACCGCGGACGGAGTCGTCGAATCCAAAAATCTCGAGCCGGTACAAATCGTCCGGGAGGTTTTCCGCAAAGCGGAGGGTCACTTCGTTTTCATTCGGAGTGTCTCCAATGATCACGGCCCCGGGTACCACAACCACATCGTTGTTAGCGGTCAATGCAATGGGAGAATAGGTAGGATTTACTCCGCCCAAGAGAGCGTTGCGAACGCCACCATTGATCCTCGCGGACAGCTTGCTCACAACGGGAGAACCGGGTGCGTTGATCAAACCAACCAAATTCTCGGCGGTGGTCAGGGAGCCGGGTCTGGAATTCAGCACGATCGATACATCGGACCCGCTAAGGCTCAGTTGGGGTTGCCCACCAACACCGAGATCCGCACGAGTCACCAAAACCCGGAGTGTTTCCGAAGCGATCTTCGATGTCAGTTGGATGTCGACCCGTCCGTTGGTACCAAAGTCAGACGACGCAGTGGGAAGCCCGAAACTGCCATCCCCACCCGCACGCGTGACGCGAATCCCCTTGGTCGTCGAGGCATCGATCACTTGCTTGTCGTCAAACCGGAATGTCAATTCCCTCGGAGCCACCGTCCGAATGGCCCCATTTTCGATCAACTCGCTATTGTTCGGTTGAACCCCGATAAGGATTGGCCCCGACGACTGCTGAGACGATGTTGCTTCGAAAACAATATCGTACAGCTGGGTCTCGCCGTTGGTTCCATTGATCTTCAAATAATACGTTCCGGCAGCCAAGCCGGGATTCGTGATCGTTTCGGCCAGCCCAATCGCTGCCGACGAAGCGGATGCGACGACCTCGCCATTCAAACGCTCGATCTGGAACGAGAGATTGCGGTACAAGCGGGAATTCGTGACGCTCGGAGAACCACCCTGTGGGCCGACCGAGTATTCGAAACCTTGAGGAATCACACTCAGGCTTCGAATCTTGGCATCCGCTACCGTGAACAGGTACACGTCCGACCCTTCCGTGCGGTCGATCGACAGATTGCGAATCTGAGTGCTGCCGCTATTGATCACACCCAAGTTCGACGCGATGCCGTTCGCGTCATTGTTTTCGAAATCGTCACCGTATAACGTTTGGGCAGCGATGATGTCGTCGTGCTGCGGACCGGAAAAATTCTCCGAATAGAAGGGTTCCATCAGCTTGGTCTCGTTGGTCGGGATCACGTGTCCCAATCCGATGCCGTGCCCTGCTTCGTGCGTCAGAATGTTGAAAAGACCACGGTTTTCTCCATCCGGTCCATCCGAGATGTCTCTGTAAAAACCATCCGCGGTATCGATGACCATATCGCCGTCGGTACCTGAATTGCCGTAGTTGTTCGGGTAGAAGTTGAAAGCCAGAATCCCGAAGTCGCCATCGATCCTGGCACCGCCGATACGCACGTCGCCGCGCACTCCTGCGACGCCGCGCGAGCCTGCCTGATAGGGCGCGCCATCGTCCTGCGGTTCGTAGATGAAGTTCAGCCCCGACAGTTGGGACCACGTATCGTACGTCTTGGCAACC
>JBKDPB010000058.1:0-20184 GCA_046342615.1 Planctomycetota bacterium
CGTTGTTGGTGTTCGGTCTGTCGGCCAGCGCTCCAGCATTTGAAGAAGGGGCTCACAGTGACCCGGCAAACGGTCACGCCTCGGAGAGTAGCGACTCGCTTTTGGAATTCAAGAGCGACAAAGCGTTGTTCACCGCGATCGTGTTCGCGATCCTGTGCGCCGGTCTGTACTTCGCGGCATGGAAACCGATCTCGCAGGGATTGGCTCGTCGCGAATCGATGATCGCCACCATGATTTCGGATGCCGAAAAGGCATCGCAGCAGGCATCCGTCAAGTTGAAGGAGTACGAATCCAAGCTCGCCGAAGCCGCCGTCCAAGCCCAGGAACTGGTCAACCAGGCCAAGCGGGACGCGGAATCGGTCGCCGAGCGGATCAAGACGGATGCCCAGGCCAATGCGACGCGAACGATCGAGCGCGCCAAGGCGGAGATCGAAACGGCCAAGCAAGCGGCCTTGAGCGAATTGTCGACCAAGAGCACCGATCTCGCTTTTGGACTGGCTCGCAAGGTCATCGGTCGCGAACTGCAATCGGGCGATCACCAGCGGCTGATCAATGAAGCCCTGGGGCGCTTGCCTAGTGACAACTAACCGACATCGATCCAACCCTTCGAACGACACCATCCGTCATGGCTGAGCAATCCACCAAGATACCATCGGTCTTCGACAGCGAAGAGCAGCAGGTCGGGGAAGTGTACGCGCGGGCCCTGCTCGCGTCGGTCGCTCCCCAGGATGCCGATGCCGTTGTCGATGAATTCGAATCGCTGGTCCGCGATGTCCTCGACCGAAACCACAAACTCGAAACCGTCTTGGCCAATCCCAAGATGGCCGTCGAGAGCAAGTGGGAACTGCTCGATCGCGTGTTCGCCGGCCGGATGAGCGAGAAATTGCTGACGTTCATGAAGGTCGTGGCTCGGCGTCATCGTTTGAATGCAATCCGAGCGATCCAACGCGCCGCAACCAAGCTGCGCGATGAAGCCGCCGGTCGCATTCAAGTGCAAGTGACGGTGCCTCAACCGTTGAGCGATGCGGAGCGATCGTCCCTGGTGGAACGACTGAAGACCATGTTCAAGAAAGATGTTCGCCTCGAGACGCTGGTCGACCCGTCCATTCTCGGCGGCTTGGTGATCCGAGTCGGAGACACCGTGTTTGACGGCAGCATCAACGGGCAACTGCAATCCCTGAGGAAGACCGTGGGTGCGCGAAGCGAAAACGCTCTGCGCGCCTCGGCAGCGAACTTGTTCCAAGCCAGCTGACGATCGACAACACCGCGATTCGTCGCGGCAACCCAGAACGAATACACCTTTTTTTAACTTACTCAAGAATCACTTAGCCGCACTTTGCATCGTGCGGCATCGTCATCAACGAGGTTGATCAAATGAAGTTTAACTCGGATGAAATTGCAGCCGTCATTCAAAAAGAGATCGAGCAGTTCGGCAGCCAAATCGATGTCCGAGAGGTAGGGACGGTGCTCGAGGTCGGTGACGGCATCGCCCGCGTCTATGGCTTGTCAGGCGTCATGTCGGGCGAAATGGTCGAGTTTCCCAGCGGCGTGATCGGATTGGCGTTCAACCTCGAGGAAAAATCGGTCGGGGTCATCATTCTCGGGGACTACCTGAGCATCAGCGAAGGGGACGAGGTCCGAGCCCTGGGCACGCTCCTGAGCGTTCCCGCTGGGGATGCCGTCATCGGTCGCGTGCTCGATCCCCTCGGTAACCCGCTCGACGGCAAAGGTCCTGTCAATTCGTCGATCCGTAGACCCGTAGAAATCATCGCCACCGGCGTTGCGGAACGGCAACCCGTTCACGAGCCGATGCAAACCGGGATCAAAGCCATCGACGCGATGACTCCAATCGGTCGCGGACAGCGCGAACTGATCATCGGCGACCGCAAGACAGGCAAGACCGCAATCGCCATCGACGCCATCATCAATCAAAAGGGGAAAGGCGTTAAGTGCTTCTACGTCGCCATCGGCCAGAAGGAGTCGTCGGTAGCTCTTATCATCGACGCCCTCGAAAAGAATGGCGCGATGGACTACACGACCGTCATCGTGTCTGGAGCCAGTGCACCAGCCCCTCTGCAATACGTCGCGCCGTACGCGGGAACCGCGATGGCGGAACATTTCATGTTCAACGGCCAGCATGCCTTGATCGTCTATGATGACTTGAGCAAGCAAGCTGTCGCCTATCGCCAGTTGAGTTTGCTGATGCGTCGTCCGCCAGGGCGCGAAGCGTTCCCCGGGGACGTGTTTTACTGCCACAGTCGCCTGCTCGAGCGATCCGCAAAACTCTCGAAGGAACTCGGCGGCGGTTCGCTCACCAGTCTCCCGATCATCGAAACCCTCGAAGGGGAAGTCTCCGCTTACATCCCGACCAACGTGATCTCGATCACCGACGGTCAGATCTATCTCCAACCCGACTTGTTCTTTGCCGGTATCCGTCCTGCGATGAACGTCGGTATCTCGGTCTCCCGCGTCGGTGGCAACGCCCAGATCAAAGCCATGAAGAAGGTCGCCGGTGGTCTGCGACTCGACTTGGCCGCGTTCCGCGAACTGGAAGCGTTCGCCCAGTTGGGTACGGAACTCGACCCTGCGACCCAAGCCAAACTCGATCGTGGTTATCGAATGGTGGAACTGCTCAAGCAGTCTCAGTACCAACCGATGGACGTGGCCGAGCAGATCGTCAGCTTGTACGCTGGAACCCGCGGTTACCTGGATGACATCCCCGTCGCCAAGGTTCGCGAGTTCGAAACCGGGTTGCTGACGTTCCTTCGCGATCGCAAGCCCGAAGTCAGTCAAAAGATTCGCGATGTCGCCGACTTGACCACCGAAGTCGAGGACATGATCAAGTCGACCATCACCGCGTTCAAGGCAACCTTCCGCTAGTCGGTCATCCTCAGGATCCTCCAGCATGGCCAACATTCGGCAACTCGACAAACGGCGAAAAAGTGTTCGCAACATTCGTAAGATCACGCGAACCATGGAGCTGATCGCCACGGCGCGATTCAAGAAAGCCATGGATCGCGCGGCGGCCGCCACCGATTACACCAAGGCGATCACCAAGATCGTCCAGGACTTGGCCAAGAGCGGTACGGATGTCACGCATCCCCTCCTGATGCCGCATGAGGCGGTCAAGGCAGTCGACATGCTCGTCCTGACCGCCAATCGCGGATTGTGCGGTGGTTACAACGGTTCCGTCGTTCGGGCAGCGTTGCAACGTCGGGCGGAGATCAAAGAACAAGCCGACTCGGGAAGCACTTCGGTCAGCGGCAAACGCGGGATATCCGCCTTCCGTTTCGCGAACGTCCCGGTCGAGAAAACCTACACCGAGTTCGAGGATCAACCCAGCTTCGACGCTGTCGCGAAGATCGCGGACGAGCTGATCAGCCGCTACATCTCCGGTCGCATCGACCGCGTCGACGTGGCCTACACGCGATTCGTCAGCAGCTCGAAACAGATTCCCATCGTGGAAACCTTGTTGCCCTTCTCGGGCATCGAAGTTCCCCAAGAAGATTCGGGCAAAGCGTCGAAGATCCGCGATGACTACGAGTTCCTCCCTTCTGCCGAAGGGATCCTCGAAGAGGTCGTACCGGCCAGCTTCCGCGCCCGACTCTTCAAGTGCTTCCTCGATGCCGCTGTCAGCGAACAGATCGCACGCATGGTTGCGATGAAGAGCGCCACCGAGAACGCAGGGGATCTAATCAAGTCCTTGTCCCGAACCTTCAATCGTGCTCGTCAGAGCAAGATCACGCAAGAGATCATGGAAATCATCGGAGGGGTCGAAGCGTTGGGTTAGACATTCGCTTCGCTCACTCCTCGTGTTGTTCCACTTTCAATAAACCACCGTCATCCATTCAAACCTGTTCAGTCCGAACGAATCAGAGAAAATCATGAGTGCTTCCACCAAGCAAGGGGTCGGTAAAATCAGCCAGGTGATCGGTTCGACCTTCGATGCCGAGTTCCCCGAATCCCAGCTTCCCCCGATCTACCACGCAGTCAAGGTTGTCAGCGACAAGAAGGGTGTGAAGATCAACCTCACCGGTGAAGTGCAGCAGCACTTGGGTGGCGGACGGGTCCGATGCGTGGCCCTCGGCAGCACCGACGGTCTGATGCGAGGACTCGATTGCGTCGACACCGGCAAGCCGGTATCGGTTCCGGTCGGCGAAGGGACCCTCGGGCGAGTTTTCAACGTGCTCGGCGAGCCGATCGATCAGCGCGGCGAAGTCAAGGCGTCGGACCGATGGCCCATTCACCGGTTCGCTCCTGCGGTTTCCGAGTTGTCGACCAATACGGAAGTCTTCGAAACCGGGATCAAGGTTATCGACTTGCTCACGCCGTTCGTCCGCGGTGGTAAGGCCGGGTTGTTCGGTGGTGCAGGTCTCGGCAAGACCGTTATCTTGCAGGAACTGATCGCCCGCGTCGCCAGCTCGCACGGTGGTTACTCGGTGTTCGCAGGGGTGGGTGAACGAACCCGCGAAGGAACCGACTTGTGGCTCGAAATGCAGGAAGCCGAGATCGGCAAGACCGGTCGCAAGGTTATCGAACAAACCTGCATGGTGTTCGGTCAGATGAATGAGCCACCAGGATCGCGTCTTCGAGTGGCTCTGTCTGCTTTGACGATGGCCGAATACTTCCGAGATACCACCGGCAAGGACACGCTGCTGTTCGTCGACAACATCTTCCGCTTCTCGCAAGCGGGTTCCGAGGTGTCGGCCCTCTTGGGACGTATGCCTTCTGCGGTGGGTTACCAGCCGACGCTGGCGACGGAGATGGGTGCGTTGCAGGAACGGATCACTTCGACCAAGCGGGGTGCGATCACTTCGGTGCAAGCGGTCTACGTTCCCGCGGACGACCCGACCGACCCCGCACCTGCGACCGCGTTCGGCCAGCTCGATGCGTTCATCTACCTCGAGCGATCGATCTCGGAAAAGGGGATCTATCCTGCGATCGATCCACTCGCTTCGAACTCCCGTATTCTTGATCCGGCCATCGTGGGCGATCGCCATTACAACATCGCTCGTCGCGTGCAGCGAACCCTGCAACGGTATCGCGAACTCCAAGACATCATCGCGATCTTGGGTGTCGATGAACTGAGCGAGGAAGACAAGACCGTGGTACGACGCGCTCGTCGCATCGAGCGATTCCTGTCCCAGCCGTTCTTGGTCGCCGAAGTGTTCACCGGCAAGCCAGGGGAAATCACGACGCTGCCCGACACCATCCGCAGCTTCGAAGAAATCTGCGACGGCAAGTGGGATCACATCCCCGAGTCCGCGTTTATGTACGTTGGTCCGATCGAACAAGTCGAAGAGCAAGCCAAGAAAATGGCCGCTCAAGGTAAGAAGTGATCATGAGCGATGGAGCTGTGCACTGCGTGGTCGTGACTCCGGAAAAAACGGAGCTCGATGTGCGTTGCGATTCGTTGATTCTCCCGATGTACGACGGCGAGTTGGGGGTCCTCCCTGGACGCGCCCCGATGGTGGGACGGCTAGGCTTTGGGTTGCTCAAGCTCAAGTCCTCGGGCAAGGAAGACGTTTGGTTCGTCGACGGCGGGTTCGTTCAGGTCACGCGGGAATCCGTTCACGTGCTGACCGACCGGGTCTTGCGTCAGGACCAAATCGATCGAGCGGCCGCCGAAGCCGATCTCCAAAAGGCGCTCGAAATCAAGCCTCTCTCGGCGGAAGCCTCTGCCCTTCGCGACCGGTCGCTCGCCGCGGCGCGAGCCAAGATTCGTCTCAGCAGCAGGTAAATCCATGGAAAAACGCAAGGGCAGCAGCTTCGCAGGCGTTGGTGTTGCGATCGTCACCCCCTTTCGCGATGGGGCGCTCGACGTTGCTAAGCTCAAGGAGCAGATCGAGTTCCAGATCGCATCGGGCACGACGTTTCTCGTCCCCGTAGGCACCACCGGCGAATCGCCGACCCTCACCCATGAAGAGCACGAACGCGTCATCAGCGAAGTCGTCCAATTGGCTGCCGGGCGATGCAAAGTCATGGCCGGCACGGGCAGCAACTGCACGGCGGAAGCCCTCCGCCTGACCCGATGGGCCGCCAAGGCGGGGGCCGACGCATCGCTGCAAGTAGCGCCGTATTACAACAAACCCACACAACGCGGATTCTACGAACACTTCAAGGCTATCGCCGAGGAAGTCGGTATTCCTCATTGTATCTACAACATTCCCGGTCGCTCCGCCAAAAATATCGAGCCGGAGACGATTGCTCGTCTCGCCGAGTTGACCAACATCACCATGGTCAAGGAAGCCACCGGTTCGCTCGATCAGTGCTCGCAGATTCTCAATACAACGAACTTGACGGTTCTCAGCGGCGACGATTCGTTGACGTTGCCGATGATGAGCATCGGGGCGGAAGGCGTTATCTCGGTAGCAGGGAACATCGTCCCCAAGGATTTGTTGGCGATGGTGCGAGCGGCGCTCGACGGGAATTTCGCCGAAGCCGCTCGATTGCACCACAAGCTCTTCCCGCTTTGCCGCGACATGCTATCGCTGGCCACCAACCCGATACCTGTCAAGGGAGCGATGAAGTTGCTCGGGCGAGATACGGGAGAACTGCGATTGCCGATGACGGAGTTGGAGCCCAAGGAGTTCGACGCCTTGCGACGGACGCTGCAAACCTACGGTATCCTCTCCTAGCATCAAAGCTTGTCAAAACAGGATTCGTCCGTCGGGTGGATCGGTGACAACTGTTGTTCGACGAGGGGATCGCCGGACACGAAATCCAGTGTGCGCACATCGAACTTACGGCGAGCGATGCCTTAGCGGTATCGGACGTTTCGAATCGAGTTGCACGAATTTCGCATGGACATGTGTCGCGTGGCAATCATCGCAGACCTTGGGCCGATTCGCTTTGCGCTGCTGATGCCAGCGTTCCGTAAGGGATTCGATCGCGGCGGCGCTGTTCAATTCATCGATTGAAATGCCGAGTGAGTCGTAGGTGAAGCTGCAGGGGCTAGCGAGTCCGAATTCGTCGACGAAAAGAAACCGGGTACCCGGCTGGCAGTCTTCGATCGCGACCGCTTCGTTTCGAGCCGTACACTCGATGCGATGCAGATATCCGTCGGAGCCGCACAGTTCCAAGCCGCGTTGCCCGAGGTCGAATTGCCATCGCGGGAAGGATTCGCGGAATCGTTGCACCTGGGGTTCGAGCAGTCGGTTTTCCGGATAGAAGCTGGGGCGGTCGTTTCCGCCGAGTTGATTGAAGGTTAGCTGGTCCACACCCCAATCGGCCATGAGGTGAGCGAACGCTTCGAAATTCCCGATGTTGTGTCGCGTCAGTACGGAGTTGACCCGCAGGAGGGGTTTGCGACCGACGCGGCGAGCGGCGAGCCGTCGAATGACCTGTTCCAGGCGATGATGCAATCCTGGTTGAGCTCTCAGCGTGTCATGATCGTGGCGTTGGCCATCGACGCTGAAGGTGATTTCATCGATCCATTCCATCGCGCGCTGCGCGATGCGCGGGTCCTCCAACGCCAAGCCGTTGGTGGTGATGCTGACGCGGAGGCCGAGCCGGTGGAGGCGAGAGGCAACAGCTTGCCAAGGGGACCATTGAAGCGGTTCCCCTCCCAGGAGGGAAACCATGACGGTGCGACCGGAAGACCGCTGGAATTCGCTTAGAGCATTTGCGAAGCGAAGGAGCGAGTCGGGTTGCATCGCCGTGCGCGGGCGATGAACTTCCCGACTGAAACCGCAATACAGGCAACCCAAAGCACAGTGGGTGTTGACTCGAACCACGACAACGAAGGGACTCTCGTCATCGGAGGTTGCGATTACCAACGGAACCGACCTGCCATTTTCCGCACGGGCCCAGCCACGAAACCAGGGTTTTGATCGAGAGCCATGCGGGTTGCTTCGTCTGAATTGCGGGCGACGACGACAACGGAGAGGGGGTAGCTCATGTAGTTCTGGGGCGGATAAAGGTAAACTTCCCACATGCTGGTCGCACCGGCGGCGACGGCGTTCATTTGAAGTTGCAAACGAGACAGCTCCAACATTTCTTGTTGGTATTGTCGGGTCGCATTCGCATCGGATTGCATGTAGAGCGAGTGCTGTCTCATTTCTTCGGCCGCCTTTTCCTTGTCCTTGGCTGCCTGGGCCGCTACCCACTGGTTCCAGTAGGGTTCGAGGTCTTTGAGTTCATCGGGCTGGAAGAAGAAAAATGGGATTCCGTATTCATCTCCGTTGGGAAGCTCGAAAAGAACTCCTTCGCACGTGAAGGTGCGAGCCTGAGCGCCTTGGGCAATCACCCAGCTCTGGAATTGAAGATCGTTTTCGATGGGTCGGTTCTCGAACTGAGCGACGATCTTGGGGATCATCTTGCGATAGATCTCCGGAAGGTTTTCGAACGGACGATCATTGACATAGAGCTTGCCGCGGCGTCGCTGCAGGGTGATATCTCGCCGTGCGAAGTCGACGACCCGACCAAAGATTTCCATCCCATTGCGGAGCTTCCAGGACTCTTTGCCGTTCGCGGAAGCCAGTTCGCGCTGGCGTTCCTCGGCGGCAATCCACTTTTTATCTTCTTCCGACAGATCTTCGATTCGGATCGCCAACAGTTCGCGTCCTTTGACAGCCCCGTCGAGTTTCAGGACGATTTCCTTTTCGTCGACGGCGATCAGCGTTCCTTCAAATTTCAGTTGGCCTGTTTTGTCGGTGAATTCGCGTGCCGTTGCGTTCATCGCACCGACGCAAAAGACGGCGGAGATGGCGATCGTGACGACGGAGTGGATGTTCATCTGGAAAACCCTTATGGTAAAAACCTCAAACCCACCCTAAAGGATGCTCGTGGACTGGCGAGTTTGTCAAGTGATTTTCGCCATTCCTCGGCTAAGATAGGGGGGTTCGGTTCGAACGCCTTCCAGATACCATTTTCGGTTTCCACGGATTTCCCTGCATGATCGACGAAAACAACGCTTCCCAGGCAAGCCTTCGCCGGATTCGAATGGGCTTGATGGCAACCGGTTTGGCGATCGCGATTCTGGGGGCGGTTTGCATCACTGCCCCGCTTTGGTTTACGACTCCCGTGGAATGGCTCGTTGGCGGCGCCATGTGCTTGAGCGGTTTGGCGGGAGCATGCCATCTTCTCGTCGGCTATCTCGCATCGCTGGGGCGATGGAAACGGAACCGATCGACTGAGATAACCAACGTTCGCCAAGGGCTGTCGCAATCCTCGGTGAGCGTTGCGGAGCGAGGTCCGGTTTGGACCTTGGTTCTCGCGCAGGTGGCGATCGGTTCCGCGATGCTCCTGTGGCCCAAGCAGCTTGGCCCTTTTCTATTCCTGGTCCTCTTGTTCGCCGTTGCCGCGGAGGGGGCCATCCTCCTGTGGGCGAGCTTCCATTTTCAATCGTTGGCAACCAAGTTCTGGATGTGGATCACGGGCGGTCTCTCGGTCGCCGTCGCTCTGGTCACCCTGTACTACTGGCGCAGCCCGGATGCGGATCATTTGGTCGGTTTGCTGTTGGGTGCCAAGTTGTTGTTGATCGGCATGATCTTCTTCAGGGTAGGTTGGGGAGCGAGCGAAGCCGATTTGCGGAGCGCGTATGTTGGATTAGGGTCTTTTCAGGATGAACCTTCGGTAGGCTCCATTTACGCGGTCTATTACGGTCCGGCCTTTCACTGTGGAATCAGTGTTGGCGAGGGACAGATCATCGACTATCTCTCCGATGGCATTGTACGTTTAATTACCTGGGAAGAATTCCTGTTGGGGAGGCGGGCCATGGAATGGAATTACCCCGACGTACCAGCGGGTACCGCGACCGATATCAGCGCGTTTGCAAGATCGCTCGCGGGCAAATTCAATCCCTACGATGCACTCAAGTTCAACTGCGAGAATCTATCGATCTACTGTCGCAGCGTGGGTGCGACGACACACTCGGGATTTTCCCAGGCGTCGATCGGTGTGGAGTTCGTCAAGAAGAAACCTCTACTCGGATCGATGCTTCATTTGCTCAACCGGGGCGCCTCCTGGTTTTTGTATGGAGCGGGAGGGCCTTTTGGAAAGAAGATCGGGTTCTCCATGATCCGAATCGCGCGCGTCTTGAGCGATTGGGTGGTAGCTCGACCGCTTCGGAACACCGATGCGCCAATCGCACCCAAAGATATCTACATGCCCCATTTCGAAGAGCGAGAATCGAAGTCTTGAATACCACAGAGACTCCGCGAGCGATCCAACTCCACCCGCGCTTCCGAAAGAAACGGTTGGGGCGCCATCCATGGATTCTCGCGACCTCGATCGTCGAGCCTCAGGATCCGCCCGCGCTTGGAGAGCTGGTCGACCTGACCCACAGCGACGGACGCTGGATCGGCAAAGGACTCTACAATCCGCACAGCCGTATTCGGATCCGAATGCTGTCGTGGGATCCCAAAGAGGCGATCGATATCGCATGGCTCGAGGCCCGTTTGGACCTCGCGTTCGACCTGCGCCGGGCGATGCCGGGCGGTTCGCACCTGGACGCCGTCCGATTGTTTTTTAGCGAAGCCGACTTTCTCAGCGGATTGATCGTCGATCGTTTCCAATCCCATCTGGTGGTCCAGGTCACCGCCGCAGCCCTGCTGCCGTGGTTGGATCCCATCCTGCAGAGGCTCCAGGAGCGTTTCGACCCCGAGAGCATCGCGTTGCAGATCGACGAACGTACCGCGCGGAGCGAAGGGATCGAGCCTCGATCCGAGATCGTGCGAGGCGTCCTCCCCGATGCACCCCTCGAGATCCGCGAGAATGACCTCCGTTGGCAGATCGATCTTCGACAGGGTCAAAAGACCGGCTACTACCTCGACCAAAGGGACAATCGGCTAGCGGCAGCGAGGTGGACGCCACCCGACGCCAAGGTACTCGATGTGTGCACCTATGCGGGCGGCTTTGCCTTGACCATCGCCCAGCATGCAAAACCGTCGCACATCATCGCCGTCGACAGCAGCGCCCGGGCTCTGGAGTGGGCCAAGAGCAACGCGGACCGCAACGGTCTGGGGGAACGGATCGCCTGGGAACAAGCCGATTTCTACGAAGCCCTCAGCCGCCGAGTCGACCAGCGGGAATGGTTCGACATGATCGTCCTGGATCCTCCACGCCTGGCGGGCTCCCGAGACCAGGTGGCCCGAGCCCTCGCCGCCTACCACCGACTCAATTATCTGGCGGTTCGGATCCTCCGGCCAGGAGGCATCCTGGTGACCTGCAGTTGCTCAGGTCGGGTGTCCCGATCCGATTTCACGGAAATGCTCTACGGAGTCGCCACGCGCGTCGGCCGCGACCTGCAGATCCTCGAAAATCGAGGGGCTTCTCCCGACCCCCCGGGCTCCATCCATTGCCCGGACACCGACTACCTCAAGTGCGTGATCGCCCGGGTGCTGTGACCCCCAAGCGGGAAACTTTGGGAATCCTTGACGCCTCCGGATCGGATGGCGACGAGTTTTTCGGGGAAATCAGTCGCGATGGACTTGCTGGATCTCGGGGGACGCCGGTACACTTCTGTCCCTCATTTTTATTCGCAAGATGGCGTCGAAATAAAGCCAAAGTGGCGGAATGGCAGACGCGCTGGACTCAAAATCCAGTGCCCGCAAGGGCGTGTGGGTTCGACTCCCACCTTTGGTATTTCCACTCCTTAAGAAAGTTTTAGCCGCAAGACGTATGCCAACCATCAATCAACTGGTCCGCCGCAACCGAGTCGTGCAACGCAAAAGCACCAAGAGTCCTGTCCTCGAGCGATGCCCTCAAAAGCAAGGGGTTTGCTTGATCGTCCGTACCATGACTCCCAAAAAGCCCAACTCGGCCCTGCGAAAAATCACCCGCGTGCGGTTGAGCAACGGCAAGGAAGTTACCGTGTACATCCCCGGTGAAGGACACAACCTCCAGGAGCACTCGATCGTCCTCATCCGTGGCGGTCGTGTTCGCGACCTCCCCGGTGTGCGATACCAAGTCGTGCGAGGTTGCCGCGACACCCTCGGCGTCAATGGCCGCAAGCCGTCGCGCAGCCGATACGGGGCCAAGAAGGCCTAGTCCACAACCCATCCTCCCATCCCCTTCCACCGAAATTCACTGCTGACGATCGAAGAATTCCTATGGGCAAGATCACTGCGTCACGAACGACCCTACGTCCTGATCCTCGACACAACTCCTTGTTGGTGGCGAAGTTTGTCAACTGCCTGATGCACGATGGCAAGAAGACGGTCGCCTACAACGTCTTCTACGACGCACTCGATGAAATCGCCGAGAAGGTCAAAGACCGACCGGCCGTCGAAGTCTTTGAACAAGCGGTCGAAAACGTGAAGCCCTACATCGAAGTCCGCTCCAAACGGGTCGGCGGTGCCTCGTACCAGGTTCCGATGCAGGTCAACAAGAACCGCCAGCAGTCGCTAGCATTCCGTTGGATCCTGACCGCCGTGCGGGAAAAGAAGGGCCGATCGACCTCGGTGAAGTTGGCCGACGAACTCATGGCAGCCTATCGCAAGGAAGGTGCAGCCATCACCAAACGCGAAAATACGCACCGCATGGCCGACGCCAACAAGGCCTTCGCTCACTTCGCCTGGTAATCGATCTCGATTCGACGTCAGGCCGATTCGTCCTCTACATTCTCGCGAAATACCTCATCGCGAGAATGGAGTTGAAAGAAGAGCGCTCGCTTCTGTTCTGGGAGCGAGTAGTCGAAACCCAGTTTTCGCAAGAATGCATCCGATGCGCTGATGGCCATCACCTCGAGGATTCCCTTATCCTTGGCTCGGTCCAGACACGCTCGCACCAAGTCGCTACCGATACCTCGCCCTTGGTATCCCTCGGCCACCGCTAGGCACTGAATCTCACCCAGCTTCCTCGAATAGATTTCCACGGCCGCAAACCCGACGATATGTGGCTTGCCCGCTTGGTCCGTTACTTCTGCGACATAGCCGTTGGCCATCAGCAGGATCAGCTCCGCTCGCATCCGCCGCAGCAGTTTTCGCTGCTCGACAAAGGGTTGCAGCAGCGATTGGATCGCCTCCAAGTCATCGAAATGGGCCCGGCGAACGATATGTTGCGAAGGAATGCTTTCCGAGGAATCCGTCACCGTGGACCACCCTTGGGTTGAAGTTTGCGAACAAAACGCGTCCGATGCCGCGCAGCGTACGATTTCGCCGCATTCATGGCAAGCGAGGGTTGAGCTAGCTTTTCGTCGAACGAGCGGGTTGGATCTTGCCGACGGGGCGTGGGATTCGTCTTGCCTCGCTTCCCCAGTTTCGCATATACCGGTTTCATGGGAATGCGACTTTTCTTCTCCGCAGGGGATCCAAGCGGCGATCTGCACGCATCGAACCTGATTCGATGTTTGAAAGGGATCGCGCCCGATTGCGTTGCGCGCGGGTTCGGCGGTCCGCGCATGGCGGATGCGGGATTGGCGCTCGATTTCGATTTGACTCTTTTGGCGGTCGTCGGGATCACCGAAGTCATTCCCAAGCTGCGGGACTTCTTTCGCCTGGCGGACGAGGCCGAAGCGTGTTTTCAACGAGGCGAGGTCGACGCCGTGGTGCTCGTCGACTTTCCCGGATTCAACTGGCACATCGCCAAGCGAGCCAAGAAATATGGCTTGCCCGTCTACTATTACCTGCCTCCGCAGATATGGGCATGGGGAAGTTGGCGCGTCAAGAAAATGAAGCGCTGGGTGGATCACGTATTATGCAACTTGCCGTTCGAGCAAGGCTGGTTTGCCGAGCAGGGAGTGCCAGCAACATTTGTCGGCCACCCGTTCTTTGATGTAGCCGCCGAAACGCCCTTGGACCAGAGGTTTCTGACGCGATGGGAAACGCAGGAACAACTCCAAGTCGCGGTTCTCCCAGGATCGAGAAACCACGAAGTGCATCGCAATTGGCCTCTTCAATTGCAGGTCATTCGGCAGCTGTCCGCACGGTTTCCCGATGTCGAGTTTCTGGTAGCTGCCTTGAAGGACTCGCACGCCCAGTGGTGCCGAGAGCAGCTTTCCTCGGACGACCGTCGCTTGCCGATTCACGTTTTTTCAGGCAGGACCAGCGAGATCATCGAGCTCGCCGACTGTGCCCTGATGAAGAGCGGTTCCGTTTCGCTCGAAATGATGGCTCGCAATACTCCGGCGGTGGTGATGTATCATGTGAACCATATCACCTACGGGCTGGCGAAGCTGCTTGTCCATTGCAAGAGCGTCTCCTTGCCCAATCTGATTGCCGATGAACCGATCATGCCCGAGTTTCTCTCGCACGGGTCCTTGCATTCCAGGTCGGCTCGAAGGAGCGTTGAGCAAGCGACGGAAGAGATGTCCCGGTTGCTCGGGGACCCCGGTTATCGGCAACAGTACCAGTCGCGACTGCGGCAGCTCTCGAGCCAAGTTGCGTTGCCCGGCGCGAGCCTTCGAGCGGCTCAGTGGATTGCCGATCAATTTGCAATCGCGCCGATGCAACGAGCTGCGTAGGTGGATCGTCGAGGAGAGCGAGGCTAGTTGGACGGGATTTCGTATAGCTCGGGGTCGACGTCGGGTGCTTCGAACATCCGTCTCAGTCGCTTGATCGATTTGTCGTTCGATTTCGCAAACGGGTCCCCTTCGGCGTCGAGGGCTTCTCCCATCTCTTCGTCGATTTGGTCTGGATCTTCGCCGGCTTCCATCCGGCGCATCGCTTCGATCATCGCGGCGTTGGGCTCCGCACCGGTCATTTCGAACATCTTTTTCATCAGGTGGGCCATTTGCCTGGGATCTTCCGGTCCGTTTTCATCCATGTGCGGAGCCATTTCCTCCATCAACTGTTCCATCTTCGACTCGTCGATATTCTCAAACGGATCCGAGGATTCGCCGCCGGGCTCGGCCAAACCCTTCGAAATCGCGAAACGGGAAACTTTCTTTTCCAGTTTATTGCGACCGCACTTGGGGCAAGCCGGAGGCTTGGGTATCTGCATGCTTCGTGCAAGAAAGCTGAAAACTGTATGGCAAGGGGGGCAGTAGTACTCGTAAATTGGCATATCCATACTCCTAGGATCGAAGTGCACCGGGGCTGACGGATTCTTGACCCATTGCGACGCGGGGCTATCATTTCACCATGTTTTTGGCGATTTACCAGGGATGCTTTGAGCCGTTGCGGGGCTCATTATGACTCACCAGCCCCCCGCTTCCTCTGCGGACCCTTGGGCATCACCCGAGTTGATCGGATCCCAAGCAGCCGATCCGCCTCTCCTCCCCACCTCCGAGTTCCTCGACGAGCTCTCTGCAAAAAGCCAGAGCCTCGAAACTGCGGACCCCGAAGCGATTCTGGAGTGGGCTTGGTCGACCTACCGAGAGCGGTTCACCATGGCCACTGCCTTCGGGCCCGAAGGGATGGTCATTCTCGAGATGCTGTCCCGCGTCGCCCCCAAAGCCCATGTATTCAATCTCGACACCGGCTACCAATTCCCCGAAACGCTCGCGCTTCGCGACCGAGTTGCCGCCAAGTACGGCATCGAAGTCGAACTGATGCGTCCCGAATTGAGCGTCGTCGACTACGAAGCGTTGCATGGCGGGCCACTCTACAAATCCGATCCGAACCGATGCTGCGGTGACCGCAAGCTTGCCGTGTTGCGGCGCGCCGCTCGCGGGAAATATGCTTGGGCGAGCGCCATCCGCCGAGACCAAAGCCCCGACCGCGCTGTGGCTCCGATCGTCGGCTGGGACCGCAAGTTTCATCTCGTCAAAGTCAGCCCCCTGGCGACTTGGTCCAAAAAACAAGTTTGGGATCGAATCATCAAGAAAAACATTCCCTACAACCCATTGCACGACCAGGGGTTCACCAGCATCGGCTGCTGGCCCTGCACCCGCGCCGTGCTGATGGGTGAGGATGAGCGAGCAGGACGGTGGAGCGGTACCGGCAAGACCGAGTGCGGGCTCCATACCCAGGATTGACACTGCGCTCCGATCCAGCGAATGCCGCCGATCGCTAACTTCGGCGCATCGATGTGTTTAAGGTTTTTCGGTCGGCTGTACGAGCGTCAATTCCAATTCGATTTCTCCTGCAGCGGCGAGGGTATCGCACAATTGAGCGACCGCCGTCCAATGGCGGATGGCGCGTTCGGTGTCCCGTTGCTGGGTTCGAAGCCATCGACTGTACGTCGCCGGATCAGGTCTTCCCGGCATGCGCAGCTGGGGGCCCGCTTGCAACGCGTGGAGCGACTCCGCCAACCATTGCGCGTGCGACTGAAGTCGATCCAGGATGACTGCGGCTTCCCCCGGCGCCACGCTGACCGGGTCGCTGCCGAGTTGCGTTCGAGTCCCAATCAGAACCATAAACTGCCACTTCACTGCGGGTTTGCTCAACACGCGGACCACCAACTCGGCGTCTTCGTCCTCTCTTGCGATACGCCATTCACACATCCCGTTTCCAAGAATCTCTTGGGGGTCGGAGGGACGGATCACGAGATCCTTGCTCACGGATTCGTCGAGAGTTAGCCGGACGGCGCATCGACCGTTTCTGGCATAGACTCCTCGTCCAAATCGAATCTCGCGACGCGTTCCCCACTTCTCCAAGCCAACGCGTTCTTCGACGACTCGAGCGGACGGTTCCTCTCCTTCCGTCGGCGGTGCCATGTTTTCGGTCATCTCTCCATCCTCGGCTTCCTCGACCCCTTCCTCGGAAAGTTCGGCCTGCACCGTCGGGGCATCCAAGGGTTTCATGGCCCTCAACGTGTTCGCCAGCGAATGGCCATCGATCGCATCCAGCGTCGGCAACGCCAACTCCTCTTTCACCACCATATCGCTTGACTCCAAGAGGATCGGATCCGTTGGATCCCACCGACCGGTGGAGCCAGTCGGGCCGGTGGAACCAGTCGGGTCGGTGGAGCCAGTCAGGTCGGTGGAGCCAGTCAGGTCGGTGGAGATGGTTCGATCTGCCGGGACCGTCCGATCGGTTCGATAAGTTGCAACTGCGTAGGCCATGAGGGCGACGAGAGGCACGGCGCCGACCCACCGTCGATGGACCAGTGGTTTTCGCGCCGCTCGCCGGGTCGCGGGCTTGTGCGACGTGCCTGCGAGGGCGGATTGCAGGGCGGAGGCCTCCGGCATCGGAGCGACCGCTGGCTGAGTCGGCCAGGTTGCCGCTGCGACAGGAATGGGTGAATTCGCAACCCATTCATCCCATCCGCCCCAATCCTCGATCCCGTAGTGCGCGCGCAGGGCTTCGACGATCTGGAGCAGATCGATGAGCCATCCTGTTGGCGAGACAACCGCATAGAGCGTGGGGCCGGGAGTATTTCGGAGTTGATAGTCCCAATCTTGCAGTACCTGCGAGGGTGGTGGACCGTGCTGATGCAGTAGATGATGGGCCAGTCGAAAGGTCCCCAGGGGAACCAGCCACCAGAGCCATCGATCCAGCGAGGCGATGCGACTTGTCGCCAACTCCTGGCCCAATCGCGCGATTTCTTCGTGAATCCATCCTTCGTGCGCGGTCTTTTCAGGTAGTTGCTGCCAGATTTTGATCCTCTGGGGGACCAGATCGGGGGTTACCTGTTCGATCGCCGAGGTTCCCGGTTCCTGGGATCTCGCCGTTTTCTGTGTCCTGTCCCGTTGGAGTCCCAGCGGAATGGCTAGCCAGGCACCCTCCAAGCCCTCGGTAAAGCTGATGACGGCCTGGTCCGACGAACCCGCGCCGCTCCGTTCCATGAAAAGTCCTTGCGCACGCAAGTTTGGCGCGGGGGGAGACGGCGTTTCCCCGGCCAGGCAACTTAAGATCCGCTGATACCAGGTGTTTTGGACCGGCGTGGTGGTATTCAAGGTGACCCTCCCATCGACGGGATATCGAATGAACGATCCAATTGACGGTGTAACGGGTCGCACGTACACTTTGCCCCGTTTTCACAGAGATTCTTGCACAACTTCGGGAGCTTTGCATTCGGCTATGGCAAACAAATTGGTCTATTTCTTCGGCAAATCCAAGACCGATGGCAGCGGAGACATGAAAGCGTTGCTGGGAGGCAAGGGGGCCAACCTCGCGCAGATGACACGAATTGGCCTGCCTGTCCCGCCGGGCTTCACCATCACGACCGAAGTGTGCGTGAACTACTACAAGAATGGTCGCAAGTATCCCGCTGAATTGGCGAGCGATTTGGAGAAAGCGGTCAAGTGGCTCGAAAAAGAGACGGGCAAGAAATTCGGCGATATCAAGAATCCGCTCTTGGTTTCGGTCCGCTCGGGGGCTCGCGATTCGATGCCCGGGATGATGGATACGATTCTCAATCTTGGTCTGAACGATGCGACTTGCGAAGGGCTGGCTGCAGCGACGCACAACGAACGCTTCGCATGGGACTCTTACCGCCGATTTATCCAGATGTATGGTGACGTCGTGATGGGAGTCCAGAAGCGCAGCGAGAACGAGCACGAACCGTTCGATGATGTGATGGACGGACTCAAGAAAGAGGTTGGCGTCAAGGAAGACACCGATCTGTCCGCCCAGCATTTGCAAGAACTCGTCAAGCGATTCAAGAAGCTCATCAAGGATCGGACGGGCAAAGCGTTCCCCAACGAGCCGATGAAGCAGCTCGAGGGAGCCGTTCAGGCTGTGTTCGGATCCTGGATGAACGAACGAGCGATTCTCTATCGCCAGAAGTACCGCATTCCTGACGAGTGGGGTACGGCGGTCAACGTGCAGAGCATGGTCTTTGGCAACATGGGAGACGATTGCGCCACCGGCGTTGCGTTCACTCGCGACCCTGCCAACGGGGAGAACGTGTTCTACGGCGAGTACTTGGTCAACGCCCAAGGGGAAGATGTCGTCGCTGGCGTTCGCACTCCCCTCAAGATCTCGGACATGGCCAAAGACAAGATCCTCGGACCAGCCTACAAGGAATTGGTCGAGGTGCGGAAGATTCTCGAACGCAATTTCGGCGATGTGCAGGACTTCGAGTTCACGATTGAGAACAAGAAGCTGTTCATGCTCCAAACGCGCAATGGCAAGCGAACCGCACTGGCCTACGTCAAGATCGCTCACGACATGGTCAAGGAGAAACTGATGACTCCTGAGCACGCCATCAAGTCGGGCGATCCTGAAGCCCTCAACCAACTCCTTCAGCCGATCTTCGATACCAAGGCTTATGACAAAGCCAAGAAGGAAGGCCGGGTTCTAGCCGTGGGGTTGCCCGCGGGCCCGGGTGCTGCCTCGGGGGCGGTGGTCTTCACCGCTGGAAAGGCCGAGGAATTGGCTGCCAAGGGGCAACACGTCGTGCTAGCTCGGATTGAAACCAGCCCCGAAGACTTGCGCGGCATGATCGCCGCCGACGGTATTCTCACCGCCCGCGGAGGGGTTTCCAGCCACGCCGCTCTGGTCGCACGGCAGATGGGCAAGGTCTGCGTCGCCGGCGCCGGCGATATCGAGATCGACTATCACAAGAACCTCCTCAAGTGCCGAGGGGTGACCATCAAGGAAGGGGAATCGATCAGCATCAACGGCACCACCGGTGAAGTGTTCCACGGCAAGATCGATACCGCCGACAGCGAGCTCAAGCAAGTTTTAGTTGGCGGCACCCTCAAGCCCAAGGACAGCAAGGTCTTCCAATACTACGACTTCATCATGAAGCTCGCGGACAAGTATCGGACCCTGGGGCTGCGCACCAACGCGGACCAACCCGATCAGGTGCGAAACGCCATCGCGTTTGGAGCCGAAGGAATCGGACTTTGCCGCACCGAGCACATGTTCTTCGAAGGAGACCGGATCATCGCCGTTCGACAGATGATTCTTGCCAAGACGGAACAAGCTCGAAAAGCAGCTCTCGATAAATTGCTGCCGTATCAGCAGAAGGACTTCGAAGGGATCTTCCGAGCCCTCGATGGTCTTCCCGCTTGCGTCCGCTTGCTCGACCCACCGTTGCACGAGTTCTTGCCCCAATCGGACAACAAGAAGGGGCAGGACGAGGTGGCAAAGCAACTCGGCACCACCGCTGCGGAAGTCGCCAAGATGGTTCATGAGCTGCATGAGTTCAATCCGATGCTCGGCTTCCGAGGTTGTCGCTTGGGAATCATCCGACCCGAGATCACGGAGATGCAGGCCCGAGCGATCTTCCAAGCCGCAGCAACGGTCCTCAAGGAAGGGGTCAAGGTCAAGCCGGAGATCATGGGTCCGCTGGTCGGCTTCAAGCGGGAACTCGATCTCCAAGACGAGATCGTGCATCGCGTCGCTGCCGAAGTCATGAAGGCGACCGGCAAGAAGTGCCCGTACCACGTCGGCACGATGATCGAAGTCC
>JBKDPB010000059.1:0-6442 GCA_046342615.1 Planctomycetota bacterium
CGCTCCCCACTTCACCGTTTTGTTTCGCAGCATGCTCTACGATGCCGACTCCCTATCCCGGGCTCTATCCATCTTCAGTTCCTACCCCCACACCAAGCGGTATCACTACGTGTTCGGCGACGGAAAGACGGAGACGCGAGCGGTCAAGGTTCGAGCCCATATGCCGGAACCCGCCGACAAGCGCGTTCAGATTTGGAAGGACAACGATCCCGCCGACGAATTCGCGCCGAACGTGTTGTCGTGCGTCGTGTACAACGACGAAGGGCGCGGCGCGTTTCCCACCCTGAAGCAAGAGCGAGGCAAGCTCGACGGAGAGAAATTGATCGCTCTCGCGAACAGCATCCCCATCAAGGGAGGCAATGTCGAGAACGTGGTCTACGACGCCACCGCGCTGCGATTGTGGGTCTCGTACGCCAAGGGGAGCCAAGAGGCCTACTTGCGGCCGTACACGTTGATCGATCTCACCAAGATCGATGCCGATGGAGATGGCACGCCGGAACTCAAGCTTTCGACCCGCACGCCTGAGAAGCCCTAAGCCCGTTCGTCATTCCATCGCTTCACCCCGTCGCACCTTGCGACCGGACAACTCGGTCGGAGTGAGGATCGGGGTCAGCTCCTTCACGAAATCTTGTGCGTCACGGAAGCTTCGATAGACGCTGGCAAAGCGGACGAAGGCGACTTCGTCCAAATCGCGAAGGTATTGCATGCAGAGATTGCCGATGTCCTGCGATGGGACCTCCCGTTCGTAGGAGTCCAGAATATGGGCTTCGATCTCAATCGCCAGTCGTTGAATTTCCTCGGGCTGAATCTTGCGTTTCCAGCAGGCCAGTTGAAGCCCGCGCTCAATCTTGAGCCGGCTGAAATCCTGGCAAGTGCCATCCCGTTTGCGAACTTGCAACAACCCCTCGACCCGTTCATAGGTTGTGAAACGGCGTTTGCAGTGATTGCAGAAACGACGACGACGGATCGCGCGACCATCCTCGACCAAACGAGAGTCGCGTACGCCGTCATTATCGTTGCCGCAAAAGGGACATCGCATGGAATCGAAGGAAATGAGGAACGATAGAAACTGCGATAGGTCACTAGCCAATCGGCCGACTCCTTCTAAAGTGTATCGTCTTACCGGTCGCGAAAACAGTATGCGACTTCGAGACCTCCGACCTCTGCTGCCGATTTGACATCCATGGAATCTCCTCCCCTCGATCCGCATCAAGACCGCCCCAAGTCCTCCTTTCGCCATCTGATTTGGGCTGGCTTGTTCATGCTGTGCGGGCTGAGCCTCTTGATTTACTTGGGGAGCGATCGTCGCAAGGTTCTGGGTCAACCTGTGCTCGAACTCGATCTGCAACCGTTGATTCACACCGAAATGCCCTTTGAACCCGCCGAGGCTCGAGGCAAAGTCGTCCTCCTTCACTTTTGGGGGCCCTGGTGCCCCCCTTGCCGAGTCGAGTACCCCGAGATCGAGAAGCTTGCCGCCACGTATGCCGATGGAAAGTCGGTTCGGATTGTCAGCATTTCGTGCGCTGCAACCGCGCCGGATGACATCGCTCAACTCCGACAAGACACCTTGGCATTGTTGGGCGAGGCCTCGACGCCCCATCCGATCCACTACGATCCTGTGGAATTCTCTCGGATAGGGATCGCGAAGTTGCTCGGCCAGCGCGGTTTTTCCTATCCCACGTCGATTCTTCTGGACAGGCAAGGTCGCATCGTGGATTACTGGATTCGTCCGACGAGCCAAGGCGAGTTGGATCGAGCGATCCGATCGACCCTCGCACAATCTCCTGTGGGCGCGCGATGAATGCGATCCAGCCAGATGACCATGTATGGGTAGGGATCAGCGTGGGCGACCCGACCGGAATCGGTCCTGAGGTGGTTGTCGGCTCGATCGCCACCGGTATCCCGCAGCGAGAGTGCATTCCGATCGCGATCGGCAACAGCCGCGTTTTGCAGAAGGCGGCCCATCTTCGAGGACTCGCTCTGAGGGTGGAATCGGTCCCTGACATGGCTGCCGCGAGGGAATATTTCAAGTCAGGCGCTTACGATATCGATCGTTCGCTTCTCTGCCTGGAGACGGGCGATCGTGCGATTGAGCAACTTGTTGCACCGAGTACCACACCGGGGGTCGATGCGCGGGCGGGGCAAGCTGCGTACGAATGGGTGGTGCGCGGAACGAAGCTCTGTCTGCAAGGGGATCTGCAAGCGTTGGTCACAGGTCCGCTGCATAAAGTCGCCTTGCATGGCGCCGGGCATGACTGGCCCGGACACACCGAGTTGCTAGCGCATCTGTGCGGCGTGGACGAGTCCGCGATGATGCTGTACCTGACTCCCGGCAAATTGAATCATGGCGGGAGTGCCGGATTGGGGGTGGTGCATGTGACATTGCACTGCGCCCTGCGCGAAGTGTTCCAGCGTTTGAGCATCGACAGCATCTTTCAAACCATTCGCCTTGCCCGCGATTTTTTCGAGAAGCTGCGATCCGGAATGCATCTCCCCCCCGAACCTCGCATCGCCGTTGCCGCGCTGAACCCACACGCAGGTGAATCCGGCCGATTCGGCAAGGAAGAGATCGAAATCATCGGGCCTGCGGTAGCGAGGGCGCGCGCGATGGGTTGGAATATCGCTGGCCCTCTCCCCACAGATACCTTGATGCCGGCCGCTGCACGTGGAGATTATGACGCGGTCGTGGCGATGTATCACGATCAGGGACACATCGCCCTGAAGCTGCTCGATATGTTTGAGGCGGTGAACATCACCCTTGGACTACCGATCATCCGGACCAGTGTCGCTCATGGAACTGCGCACGATATCGCTTGGAAAGGGATCGCGAATCCGGGTGGGATGACACAAGCCATTTTGGCCGCCGCTCGGATGGCGAAAAGCCGTCTCTAGTTGCGGCGAGCCACGCGAGGGCTTTGCAGCACATACAATTTGGCGTCGTCAACGATCCAGTCGGTGCTCCAATCGCGACCGTTGTCGCCATTGACCACGTTGTAGAAGAATGACCGTATCTCTTCACATCGATACCCATAGGGCATTGCGGTGGCGATATAGTCGTCGCGCGTCAGTTCCTCGACGCCTGGTCTCGCAAAGTAATGGACCAAGCCATCCGGAGTAAACGTCATGCCCAAGGTCCACCATCCTGTATCCGGAATCTCGGGTCCCAGGAAGTCGCCGCCATTGCGATCCGCTCGGACGCGAAAGTAAGCGTAGGGAACCAGCTTGCCGTTTTCTTGACGCGTCCCGCGAAGGATGAATAAACCGGGCCAGTAGACTTCGTCTTTCTCGGATTTGTTGGAGAAGAACAGAACCTGTTTGTTCTCCATGATTCGCGTTTCTACCGCAGCGCGAAAGGCAAAGTGAGGACCGTTTCGCTTCTCCCATTCGGCCAACGGCGGAATGAAGACGCGCGTCGTGATGCTCGGGGTTTGCGAAACCTTGAGCGTTCCGCCCAAGCGATATTGCACGTTGCAAATGAAATCGTCCTGGTGCATTTTGTTGCTGGCGCGGTTGGGAATACCCGTGAACAGGGATCGCATCAGCAACGCGCCTTCGCTTCCCGGCAGCCCGCCTGGGGGCGTTGGCACACGTTTGACCACATCGGGATGTCCACGTTTCGCGCCTTCGTACCAGCGACCGTTGGTCGACTTACCCATGGGCATCCGCTGGTTTTCGTCGATGTCCTCGGTGCTTTTCGGGTCGCGTGGTACGTACTCCCATTGCTCATCCTCGAAGTCGTCTCCGACTTGCTTGAGCTGGAGCCCCGTCCCTGGCACGACAATTTCGCTTCGGCTTTGGCTGAAGGCTTCTGACGCCACGATCAAACCCAGCGAGCAACTCACAAAAAAGAGCCGCACAACCGATAGACAAGCCATGTTTTCACCATCCACTCGGAATTCCACCCTTCGGTTCCCGTTTGGGAGCCGACTCCAGGAAATCCGTATCGGATCTTCCAGGCGGAAAAACCGTCATTTTCAGTTGAGCTACCAAAGTAGCCCCAAATTGCGTACCTTAACGTCCATTCGGACTTCTCCTGGACTCCCGCGGCGCCTCTCCGGATTGCCCCAGAATGCCTTCAGCCGATAATTCCCGACCCGACGCGGCCAACCCCTACACGCCTGACACGAATGCCGTTTCGGGAGCCCGCGAGGAACCGCTTTCCAATCGCAGCGCTGGAAGTCTCGTGGGGCGGCTTGGGGAAACCGGCAAGATCACGGCGGTGATTGCGATCATGGCGATCGCCTTTTGGTTTGTCTCCAAGAAACTCAAAGGAGTCACGTGGGCGGATGTCCAGCGTGGCTTCGACAACTTGCCGCTCAGCCACATTCTCTTCGCGCTGCTGCTGACAGCCCTCAACTACTTGATTCTCACCGGCTACGATTGGATCGCGATCCGCCACCTCAAAAAGAAGCTGCCGTTTTCGCGGATGATTTCAGGAGCGATCGTGGGTTACTCGGCTGGCAACGTGCTCGGCTGGCTTTTCGGAGGAAACATCGTCCGCTATCGCATGTACTCCAAGTGGGGGTTCAGCGCACTGGAAATCATCGCCCTGGTTTCGATTCTGTCGATTACGTTTTGGCTGGGCCTGTTTCTGCTCGCCGGGGTCGCCTTTCTCGTTCTGCCCGTCCACTTGCCGGACGACGTTCTGCAGATGCTGACGTTCGAGTCCAAGCTGTGGGGGCATATTTCCTTATCGCAAACGCTTTTGGGTGGAATTTTTCTCGGGAGTGTCGGCGCTTATTTGCTGGCCTGCATTCTGATTCGACGCCCGATCCGATTCCGCGATTTTTCCGTTTCTCTGCCGCCGTTTCGTCTCTCGGCGATGCAGTTGATGGTGTCAGCAGGCGATTTCTTGTTGGCAACCGCCACGTTGTACGCGCTGATGCCTCCCGACATCGTCGGTCCGGACAAGGTGAATTTTTCTACGGTTTTGATCGCTTACCTCACCGCGCAAATCGTAGCGGTGTTAACGCACGTACCCGGCGGTTACGGATTGTTGGAATTTATTTTGCTCACTTTCTTGGGCGATCCCGAATCCGGTAATGAAGGACCGATCCTCTGCGCCGTGATTCTTTTTCGTCTGATCTACTACCTCTTGCCATTCCTCGTCGCGATCGTGCTCTTCGTGGTCAAAGAGTATCTCCCTTCCTTGTCGAAATCTGAATCCAGCGATGGAGGGTAGCACGGGATTGCTGCATCACGCCGCCAACTGGCAGCAATCGCTGCAGCGAGCCGTTCGCTCAGTCGATGAGCTCCTGTCGCTATTGCAACTGGATGCGGAGCAAGTTCCTGGTTGCGACCGAGACTCTGCGTTCCCTGTGCTCGTGCCGCATGAATACATCGCCAGGATGCGTCCAAGGGATCCGATGGATCCTTTGCTGTTGCAGGTTTTGCCTCTGAGGCGGGAAAATGAGATTGCGCCGGGGTTTGGATCGGATCCGGTGGGAGATCTGGCCAGCGAATCCGTTCCGGGGTTGCTGCACAAGTATCCCGCCCGGGTCTTGCTGATCGCGAGCGGCATGTGCGCCGTTCATTGTCGCTACTGCTTCCGCAGGCACTTTCCGTATGACGAAAAACCCAAGTCGCTCGAACACTGGCAACCTGCTCTGAAAGCCATCGCCGAGGATCCGAGTATTGAGGAAGTCCTTCTTTCCGGCGGTGATCCGCTCTCGTTGGGAAACAACAAACTGCAACAGCTCGTGTCTGCCATCGAAACCATCCCGCATGTCCGGCGGCTCCGGTTTCACACGCGATTCCCGTTGATGATTCCCGGCCGAATCGACGCCGGGTTATTATCCTTGATTCGCGAAACCCGCTTGGCGACCTACATCGTTTGGCACATCAATCATGCCAGGGAGATCGACGAGCCAGTCGCTCGCGCCGCAAGGGAACTGAGGTTTGCAGGCGTCAACTTGCTGAACCAAGCGGTCCTGCTGCGACATGTCAACGACTCTTTGGAATCGCAGCGCGAGTTGGCGCTTCGATTGCTCGATATTGGAATTCTCCCGTATTACCTGCATCAATTGGATCGCGTCCGAGGGGCTGCTCATTTCGAGTGCCCAGCCGATTTAGGAGTCTCGATCGTTGCGGCGATGCGCGAAAGCTTGCCGGGGTACGCGGTGCCCCGTTTCGTGCAAGAAATACCGGGCGAATCCAGCAAGACTCTTTTGCGTTGATCGATGCGCGGACTGTCCGCCGTCATTGCCAGAGCGATGCATCCGGTACATTGCGATCACCGGTGCGGTCTGTTACATTCCGAAAGGTCGATCGATGGGGTTTGACGCGACAAAGATCAGAACAACACAATGCACCGAAGTAGCGGGGCTGGGATCGCTTGGGTTACATCGATCGCTTCCGCTGGGCATGGAAAACTTTTTCGAACTTATGAAAGCAGCGTTCTTCACTCAGCCTGGCCCTCCCGATTGCATTCAGATCGGCGATC
>JBKDPB010000060.1:0-17039 GCA_046342615.1 Planctomycetota bacterium
GGCGTACAGGTTGATTCGCTGGTATCCGCAGGCGTCGGCGAGAAGAACTTCCGCATCCAGGCGAGGGGTGCTCGAGCCGCTTTTCTTGAGGTACTCCGTAGTCCATTGCAGCAGGCGCAGGATAGTCCACGGCTCGGGTTGCGTCGTGCTGTTTCCACTCATGGTCGCAGGTGGGTAATCCGTTTAAACGTTGGCGTCGTCTCTCAACATGGACCGTTCGTATTCCATGAGGGCGTCGGACACGGGTTGCAGGTCGCCCGCCATGATTTGATCTAGTTTATAGAGAGTCAGGTTGATGCGATGGTCCGTGAGACGGTTCTGGGGAAAATTATAGGTCCGAATTCGCTCGCTCCGGTCCCCGGATCCGATCAAGCTCATGCGTTCCTTGGACCTCTCCTTGCGTTCGGCTTCCCGTTTTGCTTCGTAAAGCCGTGTCTTGAGGACACGGATGGCTTTCGCGAGGTTCTTGTGTTGGCTTTTCTCGTCCTGGCATTGGACGACGATGCCGGTTTCGAGGTGGGTCAGTCGGATGGCGGATTCGGTCTTGTTGACATGCTGGCCGCCAGGCCCCGAGGCGCAGAACTTGTCGAGCCGATAATCTTCGGGTTTGAGGTCGATTTCGATATCCTCGGGTTCGGGCATGACTGCGACGGTCGCGGCGGAGGTGTGGATTCGACCCTGGGCTTCGGTTTCGGGAACGCGTTGCACGCGGTGACCGCCGCTTTCGAACTGCAACGCGCGGTAGGCGCCATCCCCTTCGATCGACAGGATGATTTCCTTGAAGCCACCTCGTTCGCTGACGCTCGAGTCCATGATTTCGACTTTCCAGGCTTTGGTCTCGGCGTAGCGTCGATACATATCGAACAGGTCGCGTGCGAAGAGGGCAGCTTCTTCGCCGCCGGTGCCTGCCCGGATTTCGAGGACGCATCGGGATCGGTTGGCATCTTCACCCCCGACCGACAACTCCAGCAGTTCGTCCCAGATGTGGTCCCGCTCGGTCTTCAGCGAAGCCGCTTCCTCCGTGGCCATCGCTCGCTCATCGGTGTCGTCCGAGTCCAGCATGGGGGAAAGTTCACGGAGGTCATCCGCGAGCTTTTTGTATCGGCGGTACTTGGTGGCGACCTTCGACAGCCCACCATGTTCTCGCATGATGTTGGCCATTTTTCCCCCCTCGCCGGATAGGATCGCGGGGTCGGACATCATCGATTCCAGTTCGGTGAACCGAGCGAGGGATTGTTCGAGTTGATCGCGGATTTTCATGGGGTGCGTTCAAAAAAAAACGCTGCATGGTTGCCCGGAAGGCTTCATGCAGCGATCGATTGGTTTGGCTTGGCCATCGGGCGCCGGGCTGTGGTGAAACGCCAGCCGAACGCGATGAACCAGCTACTTCTTTTTGGTAGCGGGTTTCTTGGGGTTTTGGAGGCTCGCGTAGGTTCCTGCCGCGAACTTGTTCTGGAATTTTTCGATTCGGCCCGCCGTGTCGACGAACTTCAGTTTGCCGGTGTAGAACGGGTGGCACACGTTGCAGATGTCGACTTTCAGCTCTTTTCGGGTGCTTCGCGTGGTGAAGCTGTTGCCGCAACCGCAGCTGACCTGCGTTTCGAAATACTTTGGATGGATACCGTCTTTCATGGTCGCTCTCAATGTGTCGTGGGGGTTGGTCAGGATACAACCCGGATTTCCCCAAGGTTATAGCGGATAACGCTGCCGAGGCAACGGCAAATCGAAGGTCGCGTCCCCCGGTCCGGGAACGGTTCAACCGGCATAACCGGCAAGGTGGATGCGTCGGTCGGCAAATGGGCCATCAAATCCGCGGAAAAACGTTGGTGTTTGGGGTGTCTCTGATCTATGGGATTTCGATGGTCCGTCGTCTTCGGCGAGCGGGCGACGCCTTATGGGTAGGGAAAATCAACTCGGCCGCTCGGAGCCATTTTCGGCGATCGAGTCCTCAACGAAGCACCTCAAACATGTCGCAAACCGTGGAAACCGCTCGGGACAATACGTATTTCTCGAACCTCGAAATATTGAGTATGAGCATGGTCGAGGATCGGGAATTGCTCAAGCTCGATCCGACCGTGGACAAGGCCGCTGACCAAGCCGCCGATCAGGCCGCCTTGATTGCGCCCGTCTCGACCCCTGTGATGGCGGCGGCGGATTCGGCGTCGCCGTTGACGCACGCGATCCAGGCACCGGATGGCTCCAAAAACGAAGTCGCGAAATCGATCCAGCAACTCGACTACTACAAGAAGAAGGCGTTTCAGCAGGACGTTGAGATTTTTGAGATGCGGGCGCTGCTGCAATCCGGAAAAGGATTCAGCAATATCCTCAATTTGCGACAACTCCTCGAAACCTTTATGGCGGTTGTCCGCGAAAAGTACAGCGTCATCAACACGGCGGTCCTTCTCAAAGACGATTTGGAAAACGCGCTGGACTTTTATCGCGTCAAAGCCCATCACGGCTTGGATGAGCGATTTCTCCATCCTTCCGGCATGGAGGAGTCGATCTACATGTTCAAGTTTCCGAAGAACAACGGTCTCCTCTGGCAGTTGATCCAACAGGGGAATGTCTTCAGTGTTCGCGATATGCAGCTCGGTCCGCGATTCAAGCATGCTTGGCAGCAATGGAATCTGGATGTGCTCAAATCCGATATTTGGTGTCCTCTGATCAAGAGCGGTGAAGTTCTTGGAATCTTGACCATCGGCGCTCGCGACGATGGTTCCCAGATCCAGGAATGCGACTTCGGCTTCATCCAGGAACTGGCGTCGATCGCCATTACGAACATTGATTCGACCCTGAAGTATGAGAAGAACGAGAGAATTCTCAAGAACATTCAAACCCTGTATGACATCAACCAGCAGATCGCGAATGTCAATGACTTCAAGAAGCTATGCATCGAAACGTTGAATCGAGCGGTGGATTGCCTGATGACGCAGAAGGGCAATTTGATGATCTACAACAAAGTCACCAAGAAGCTCGAGATTCGGGTGGTCTGGGGCAACATCCCGACCGAAGTTCGCGACGAAATCAACAACGGCTTGGTTGAAACCAAGTCCTTCGAGTTGGGAGAAGGAGTAGCGGGGATGTGCGCGAAGACGCGAAAAGCGATACGCGTCAACGATCGCACCCGAATTCCTCAAGTCGGACAGCATACGGTTTTCTGCATGGCGAGCGTGCCGATCCTGTATGGAAACGAACTCGAAGGGGTGATCAATATGACCAACAAAGTCACCGTCGACGAGAACGGAAACAAGGTCTTGGATCCGCTGGGAAGATTCACTGACGAAGATATCGCGTTGTTGATGGGTCTGGCTGACCAGGCTGCGGTCAACCTCAACAAGACGCGGTTGTACAGCGAGTCGATCACCGACCGAATGACGGGCCTGCACAACAGCCGTTACTTTGAACAGATGCTCTACGAGAGCTTCAATCGATCGATCGCCACCAACCTTCCGCTCTCCATCGCAATCCTCGACATCGACCACTTCAAGAAACTCAACGACGAGCATGGACATGCTGCCGGCGACGCGATGTTGCAACATGTCGGACGCATGATCACCGAATCGATCCGCAACGAACCCAACGCGATGGCATTTCGCTATGGAGGCGAGGAATTCTGCATTCTGTTCCCGAATACGCTTCCGGAGGTCGCTATGCAAACCATGGAGGGAATCCGAGTCAAGCTGGAAGCGATCAACGTCGAACATTTGGGCTCCACGTTGAAAGCGACAGCCTCCATCGGGATCGCCACATCCCCACTCGATGCCTCCGACGCGAAGGATCTCTTCGAACGAGCCGACGAATCGCTGTACGCTTGCAAGCACGGCGGACGCAATCAAGTCAGACACTACGCAAGTGGTGCAAAGATCCGATACGCTCCGGAAAAACTTCAAGAACAAATCGATAACGCATACCGAAAATCCTCCTCCTAGAGCCTCAGGCAATTCGCGAACTCACCGAAACCATGACGATCATCCTCAATAAAGCGTCGTTGACCCTTAGCGACGAAGAGCAGCAGCGATTGACCGTATCGCTCGAAAAGTATCTCGACATGCTCGAGAAGGGAGAAAATATCGACATCGATCGCGTCTGCGAGGAGTTCCCTGAATTGGCGCATACGCTCAAGGAGAGCATCCCCAAGCAAACGCAGCCCCAATCGGAAGAGAACGCCTTGTCGCGCTATCAAGCGAGAGAAGAGAACAAGAATCAAGCCGCCGAGGGCAATCGAGCGGGAGAAGAAAACGACAGGCCCTCCGCTGGACCAACCTACCGCAAAACTCACGGTCGAACCCCCAAGCAACTCGGCGACTTCGAGTTGATCGAGGAAATCGGTCGCGGAGGGATGGGGATGGTGTTCAAGGCGAAACAGGTTTCCTTGGACCGCATCGTCGCCGTCAAGATCCTGTCCAATGCGGCTACGTGGGATTGCAAACAAATTGCCCGTTTCCAGAATGAGGCTCAAGCCGCGGCGCAATTGAGCCACCCCAACATCGTCTCGGTCTATTCGGTCGGCAACGAGAACGGGACTTACTTCTACAGCATGCCCTTGATCGAAGGCATCTCGCTCGAGAGGGCCGTTCGAACGCTTCAAGCCAAGCCCAATTTCAACTTCGAGCAGAGGGCCTCGGATCGAGGCGGCAAGGGATCTGCCAAGCCGATGGATGACGGAGATGCTCGGGAACAAATGTCCCTGAGCAAAAGAATCTTCGGCCGACTGACCGAAAACGCCTTGGACGAGGAAGAAACGACACCGGTCGACAAAAATAAAAAGCCAGGTACGAGCCGTGCGATCCAAAGTACGCAGTACGTCCGAGCCGCGGTCGAACTGGTCGCTCAAGCCGCCGAAGCGCTCCATTTCGCCCACCAGCATGGGATCGTCCATCGGGATATCAAGCCCTCCAATCTTCTGATCGATCGACACGGAAACCTTTGGATCACCGATTTCGGCCTTGCGATGATGGCCGGGCAATCGGGGTTGACCGAACCAGGGGATGTGATGGGGACCCCACGGTACATGAGCCCCGAGCAAACGTCCGGCAACTCGGATTGGATTGACCATCGAACGGATATTTATTCCCTCGGAGTCACCCTGTACGAACTCCTCACGCTCCACGCAGCCGTCGATGCGGACGATCGCATGGCGATGCTCAAACAAATCAAGGTCCAGTCGCCGACATCGGCCCGAAGTCGCAATTCCGCCGTATCAAAAACACTCGAAATTGTTTTGTCCAAAGCCATCTCGAAGTATCCCGAGGAACGCTACGGAAATGCGCAGCTGTTCGCCGAGGATCTGCGGCGATTCCTCGCCAACGGTCGATCGCTGGCAAAAGAATCGGGACTCAGCCAAAACCTGGTCCGATTCGTGAGACGGCATCCTCGAGGTTCACTCCTCGCAACCATGCTGTTCATGCTGCTGCTCGCCGTCATGACTCCCGCGCTGGGGTGGATGGCATTCCACAAAATCAATCTGGAAGTTCAAGTTGCCAGCGCAAATCATCGGCTTCGAACCGCCGACGAAGCGCTCGAGCAATTGACGATACCCCTTCTCCAGCAGTTGCGGCTCCGACCAGGAACGGAATCGCTTCAGGGAGGCGTCCGTCAATCCTATGCGATGTTCCTCGAATCCCTGCTCGAACATTCCCAGCACGATGCCGCATTTCGATCGCAGGCGGGAAGTCTGCAGCGAAAAGTTGCCAACCTGCACGAACCAGGCATCTCCAGTCAGGCTGCCCTCGAAGAATACGAACAAGCCAAGAACAAAATCGCTCAATGGGTTTCAGAGGACTCCACGCGAGCAAGCCCCGTCGATCTGTTCCTGGTGCATGACGATCTTGCGAACCTTCGATTTCGACTCGGGCTCGTCGAACCTGCCGCCATCGAGCTGAAATCCTTCCTCGAAGCCGGATACCAAGAGTCCCTTTGGGCTCTTCAAACCGATGCAACTCCACGAGCAACGCTCGAGGCCCTCGTCCGATTGGACTACGGTCTCGCCCTCGCGCTCCTGGGTTCCGATTCTGCGGCCGAAAGAGAATTCGTCGGCGCCTGCACCCTTGTGCAGGCCAAAACCGGAGCGAGTTCATCGCAACAACCATCCAGTAAACTCCTGAACCAGAAACTGGTGATGAACCTCCTGCGGAGTGCAAGCCTCGATACGACCAGTCCCGAACTCGCACGGCGACTCATCGAATCTGCAATCTCGATCGCCAATGCCGCTCGAACCAACAAGAACAACTCGATGTTCGACGACCATCAGCTTGCACAATGCTTCCTCGCCCTCGGCCTGAACACCCATCGACTCGGGAACGAAAAAGACGCGGTGCAATGGTTCGGCAAAGCTTCGAAGATCACCGAGCAACTCGTCAACCAAGACCCGAGCAACTTCCGGTTCTGGTACGAACATGCAGCCTCGTTGAACAGCCTCGGACAAGCGGAACTCGGCTCGGGAAATCGAGAGCAGGCCCGACTCTCCCTGCAGCGGTCGATCCACGCCCTGGAAAACATCAGCCGCTTGCAACCGGACGCCAATTACCAAAGCAGTCTCGCAACGGCACTCCACGACCTGGCGGCAATTGCGATCCAAGACAAGCAAAACAAGGACGCTCGCGACCTTCTCGCTCGCGCCGTCCGCGAACAGGAATCCGCCCTGCAAATCGCACCCGAAAACCCCCACTTCAAGAACCAACTCCAATACCACCAAAAGGCGTTGAGCCAATTGGAAGAAACGCCGTAAAGGCCCGGCAAGAACCGGACAAAACCCGAGGATCCGCCTCACAGAGTTCGCAACCTCAGGGTTTTGCTAGCGATCCCTAGCGAGGGCTCGGGGGGGGCGTTGTCCCTACAATCGACAACCCTCGAGACAGGATGTGCCGCCGACGCTCGGAGGTCGATACCTTGCGTCAAGGGGCCGACGGACAACGAGTGCAAAGGACTGCCAGATGCGAACGTGTTTTTCTGATTGGATGCATTGGATGATCGGGTTGGGGGTGCTCGGCCTCATCGATTTCCAGGGGGCTTTGGCTCAAGAGTACGAACCGCTGCGTCGGGACGACGGTTCGACATGGTCGACGGAGGAAATCGAAACCGATCGAGATTCGTTCACCCCGGCGACGTCGCTCGTCGGGCATCGTCGGTGGATCGTCGAGTCCGCTTACACGTTTATCGACAATCGTCGCGTCTATGAAACACACAGTCTTCCCGAACTGTTGGTCCGCTACGGGGTTACCGAGCGATTGGAATGGAGGTTCGGAACGAACTATGAGATTGGAGGGGCCGGCAATCCCGTTTCTGGCAACATCCCCGACGTCCTACCGGATGAGCCGATGCTCGAGGAAGAAACGACGATCAGCTACGGCATCAAATACGGAGTCACCAACCAATCGGGATGGATGCCCAAGAGCGCGATTCTCGTGTCAGGGTTCACGCCCGTCGCGGGTGAAGCAACCGGAACCGATCTCAGCGTTGCCTACCTAGGAGGCTGGACCTTTGCGAACCGTTGGGTGCTCGATCAAGCGATCCGGTACAACACGGGATCCTTCGAGGAGGATGACTTCAACATCTGGGCCCCATCAACCGTACTCAAAGTCCCCGTCGGGGAACGCTGGAAAGCCCACATCGAGTATTTTGGCATTTTCAGCGACGGACGCGAGCGCGAAACCGTTCAGCATTTCATCAGTCCGGGCGCCCACTACCTCTTCACTCGCAACCTGGAACTCGGGTCCCGATTCGGATGGGGGCTCAGCGACGATTCCCCCAATTTTTTCATCAACATCGGCGGTGGTATTCGCTTCTGATCCAGTCGGTTCCCACAGATCGCCACCTCACCCCGCAGGTTCGAACCTCCTATCGAGGCAAGTTCGAGCATCCCCGATGCACGCGGGCTGACCGACCGGAGCCGGCCGACGCGGGAAGTTCGCCCCTCTTCACGCGAACATCCAAAAGAGGGGATGGAATTGCAGGCTTTCCGGGGTGGGGCCCGTTATATTCGTCAAAAACGTTCGGTTGGAGGGTCGAACTTGTGACGTTGGAACCCAAGGACGGGCGGTCCGTCTGCCATTGGAGCAAGTGGAGGCGGCAATGAAAAAGTCCCTAGGAAATTGGAAATTTTTGGAAAAATTTGCCGACTGGGTAACCAATCTATTGCCGACGATTACACCGACGGGTACCGTTAAAGGGAATTATCGCCTCGTAGCGGTATTACGTTTTCTTTCTTTTCATTCTTGAGGGTTCTTTTATGAAGCGTAGGTTTGCTCGCGGCTTCACGTTGGTAGAACTCCTTGTGGTCATTGCGATCATCGGGATTCTCGTGGGGCTTTTGCTTCCAGCGGTTCAATCCGCTCGCGAAGCAGCACGACGCATGTCGTGCAGTAACAACATTCGTCAGGTAGGCTTGGCCTTCCTGAACTATGAGTCCGCTTACAAGCGGTTTCCTTATGGTTGGGGTGGTCCAGCTCCGGGCGGAACCGGTACGGACGCGGACCCCAACGTCGGTCGTGTTGGTATCAACCGATGGTCTGGCGTTTTGACAGTTCTGCCGCAAATGGAACAGGGTGCCCTGTTTCAGCAGTTGTTCAGCGGCCGTTATCAAAACGGAGCGACCGTGATCAACGGTTACCTCTGGCCTTGGGACATGACAAACGGTCAATATCTGCCATGGCGTACCCAGCTGGCGAATCTTCGCTGCCCTTCGGATCCGGGTCGAATGAATCCGGATGCGACCTGGTTCGAAGACGGATCGGCTCGTACCAACTACGTCATGTGCTATGGTGATACGACTCAAGAAAACGACCGTGCATGGCACCCCGCTGCCAACCGCGGTATGTTCCAAGGTCGTTACCATCGCCGCATGGCGGAGTGCACCGACGGTACGGCGTACACCGCAATGCTCGGTGAAGTCGGAACTTCCCCCAGCCAGAACCTCGGCTGGAACGCGGGTAAGGTTCGAATTCAGGGTAGCATGGCTGTGAGCGTTCCCAACATGAACGCTGGCACCGGCGTGTTCGGTTGCAAGCAGTTGGCCATCGCTGACCGCTATGTACCTGCCGCCAACATGGGCGGACACTGGCGCGGTATTCGATGGGCCGACGGTCACCCAAGCTTCAGTGGCTTCACGACCATTCTCGCTCCGAACTCCGCCTCCTGTAACGCAGGTCCTGGCGACTGGGACTGGGGTATCTTCTCCGCAAGTAGCTACCACGGTGCTGGTTCTCACGTTTGCTTCCTGGACAACGGAACTCGGTTCATTCCGAACTCGGTTGACACAGGTCGCTTGACTGCGGATCCGCCAATCGGTTGCGACGGTCCTCGATCCAACCTCGCTAGCCCTTACGGTGCTTGGGGTGCAATGGGATCGAAGGATGCCGGCGACGTATGGGCCGCTGACAGCCTCGAGTAATCGCGGCATCGCGTAACTCAAAAACCAAAGCAAGTCAGGCCTGCGAGAAATCGCAGGCCTGATTTGTTTTTGGGTTTCAACGCCCAACCGCCTACTGGACCGTGCTTCGACGCATGGCCTCGGTTACCTCGTCGAGAATCGTCAAACGTCCTCCGTAGGTCCGCTTGAGATTCTCCGGCGTAAATACCTCGGAGGTTCGTCCCCAGGCAACCGCTCGGACGTTGATGAGGACCAAGAAATTGAAGTACAAGGGGACGGTGTGCAAGTCGTGATGGACAACCAGTACCGTCTTTCCTGCGGATTGAAGAGCCCGCAACAGGTCGACGATGGACTGCTCGGTAGCCGCGTCGACCGCGGCGTAGGGCTCATCCAGCAGGAAGAGATCCGCGTTTTGCACGAGCGCTCGAGCGAGAAAGGTCCGTTGTTGCTGTCCCCCCGATAGTTGGCTGATTTGCCGGGATGCGAGATCCGCGATCCCCACTTGCTCCAGAGCCTCCATGGCCCGTTTGCGATGTTCCGAGCGCAACGGCCAAAACCATCCTGCTTCGCGGTACAAACCCATCAGCACAACATCAAGCACGGAAGCCGGGAAATCCCAGTCCACGCTCTCTCGCTGGGGCACATAGGCGATGCGATGCCGATTTTCTGACAGGAGCCCCCCCAGCGTTCGAATTCGCCCCGAGACTTGTGGAGCGAGCCCCACAATGGCTTTCATAAGGGTGCTTTTCCCTGCTCCATTCGGGCCGACGATACCCACCAGGGAACCCTGTGGGATCTCGAGACTGATCTCCCATAGAACGGGTTTGCGATGGTATGCGACGGTAAGGTCGGCTATTTCGACAGCAGGTACCATATTGCATTACCGACCGAATCCACCGAAGAAGAAAGCATTGTCCTCGAAGAAGCAAAAACCGAGGGAAGTTCAGAGTATAACAATCCAAGAGCGGCAAGACAAATTGAAGCGGGCGCAGGTTTCCACTACACTTTCGCACTTCGTGAAGGGCTATGCGTGCCTCGATGCGTGTAAAAAAGCGGAGCGGGATGGATTAAATGGGTCGAATGCGATTTCGAATTCCCAATTCGATGAATTATGACCCGCACATCTGGAGCACCGCCTACATCTCCGGCTTGGAGGGAATTCCTTGGTCGGGGCGGAATCGCATCGAAGACGATTGCTTGGTCATCGACCGCAGCGTCAATGAGTCGGGGAAGCTGTCGATCGTCTGGCCGACGAAAGAGTACGGCCCAATCTTATTGACGACCGCGTCGCTGCGATGTTCGGACGAAACCTATTGTCTCCAGTTGGAGCTAGCCCGAGGGACCTTGCATCGAATCCGAGGTCGGGGGCTCGATTGGCAACGCGTCGGCCTCAAACTCCCGGACGCCTTTGCATCGCTAATCGATCAATCGATTTCCGCATTCATTCAGGCTGTCTTGTCCCCGGAAAACTCCGAGGCACGTTGCGATCTTGCGCAGCAATCGATCGATTTGGCGATCGCCGCATCCAAGCCGCTCGCGCGGGCCTTTGTTGCCCAGTCGCTGCAGGCTCGCCATCAGATCGAACCCAAGCTCAGCACGCTGATGGGGGTTCGGGTCAACCCTGCTCCGACATGGGAACAGGCCGCGAATCTCCTCCTTCCAATCATGAATACGATCAACGTTTCGATGGAGATGGGGCAAATTGAGGCGAATGCTCCCGCCGAGGCGCTAGCCCGAATCGATGCTCAATTGGCCTGGGCGCGAAGCAATGCGCTTCGGGTTTTCGGCGGACCCTTGCTCAATTTGCAGCCGCACGCCGTTCCAAAGTGGTTTTATCTGTTCAGCGATTTCGATGCGCTCCTCCGGGCCTCATGCGAACACGCGACCAAAATGGTGACTCGATACCGCGGTCAAGTTCATCTCTGGTCCGCAGCGGCCGGCCTCAATTCCCCAAACTCTCTCGGACTCAACGACGAGCAAACACTGCAGTTGGCGGTGGGGCTGATCCAGACCATTCGAACACTGGATCCGAAGACTCCGGTCATCGTCAGCATCGATACCCCTTGGGCTGAATTCCTGGCCCAGCGAGCGGATGGCATCAGCCCCCTTCATTTCGCAGACGCATTGATTCGATTGGATCTTGGATTGTCGGGGCTGGCTCTGGAATTGAACCTCAACTGTTGGCCTCACGGATCCCTACCACGAGATCTGGTTGATATTTCCGATTTGATCGACCACTGGAATATCCTCGGTTTGCCGCTCATGGCCGTTGTGACCACGCCCGCTGCGACACAATACGACGCCGAGGCGATGTCCAAGTCGCAGATTGTCTCGACCTGGAAATACCCATCTCAAGGGCTTCCGACCGATTCGATCGGCAGCGCCGAGGAGACCGTCTTGGCCCGATCCATCGATCGTTTGCCCGCCAACGGCATGGAGATCGTCCAGATGCTGATGGCGAAGAGCACGGTGCATGGCATCATCTGGAACCAAGGGACCGACGCCCAGGAGCATACGTTTCCCAACGCCGGATTGATCGACCCAAGCGGAAAACAGCGTCCCCTGCTCGACGGTCTTGCTCGGCTCCGCCAAATGCATGTCCACTGATCCAGCTGCCCGGGTCGGACCCAGTGCCGGCTAGCCCAGTGCCGGCTAGCCCAGCATTAGCTGGGCAGTGTCTGGATACGGAACTCGTCGTTCGCGAAATCCACGTGGATGCTTCCACCGTGGGAATCGTCATGCCGGAGCAACTCCGTCGCGATCGGGTTTTGAAGCCGTTTCTGAATCACTCGTTTGAGGGGACGAGCACCATACACGGGATCGTAACCTTCGGTACCGATCGCTGCGATCGCCCGCTCCGAGACGGTCAGGCGGTAATGATTCTCCGCCAGTTGTTTCTCGAGCCGCTTTAGTTGCATGCTGACGATCTTGTCGATCTGCTCGCGTTGCAGCGGTTCGAAGACGATGATGTCATCGATCCGATTTAAGAATTCGGGCAGGAACCGGGCCTTGAGCGAATCCTGGATCGCTTGTTGCATTTCTTCGCTTCCGCCCCCTTCGTCGGCGACACGTTGAATCATCTGGCTTCCCACGTTGCTGGTCATCACGACGATCGTGTTGGTGAAGTCAACGGTTCGATTTTGTCCGTCGGTCAGCCGCCCGTCGTCGAGCAATTGCAGGAGGATATTGAAAACATCGTTGTGGGCTTTCTCGATTTCGTCGAGCAGCACGACGCTGTAAGGCCGGCGCCGCACGGCTTCCGTGAGCTGTCCACCTTCTTCGTATCCGACATAACCCGGAGGCGCCCCGACCAGCCGCGATACGGTATGCCGTTCCATGAATTCGCTCATGTCGATCCGAACCATGGCATTTTCGTCGTCGAACATGACTTCGGCGAGAGCTTTGCACAATTCGGTCTTGCCAACTCCGGTCGGTCCGAGGAACAGGAACGAACCGATGGGGCGGTTGGGGTCGCCCAAGCCGCTGCGGCTTCGCCGCACCGCGTTGCTGATCGCTTCAACCGCTTTGTCTTGACCGACCACGCGTTGATGCAAACGATCCTCCATAACGAGCAGCTTATTTCGTTCCGATTCGAGCATTCTTGAAACCGGAACCCCTGTCCAAGAGCTGACGACGGTTGCGATTTCATCGGCAGTAACCTCGGTCCGCAACAGTTTGTGCTTTTCGGTCTCCTGCTTCCCTTCGGTTTCGTCCTCTTGTTCGACCTGTTCCCGAAGCTTGCGACGTTTTTGGTCCAATTCGAACAATTTCTGGTAATCGGCTTCGTTGACGCCAATACCGGAAGACTGTTTGTCTTTGATGGATGTTTCCAGGTTTCGAAAATCGGATTCAATTTGATCGAGCGATCGGCGGACCGATTTGACATCGGACAATCCGAGCTTCTCGGACTCCCATTGCTCGCGCAGGCTGGCAAGCTCGCGCTGCACCTCGTCCATCTCGTTCTCGATCTCTTCCAGGGCTTCGTCGATTCCCTCGTCGGTCTCTTCCTTCAGCTGACGTTGCGCAAGCTCCAGTTGTCGGAGTCGCCGTTGCAGAGAATCGATTTCGGCGGGAACGCTGTCTCGTTCCATTGCCAGCCGGGCGGCAGCCTCATCGACCAGGTCAATCGCCTTGTCGGGCAGGAATCGGTCAGCGATGTAGCGATGCGACAGCTTGGCCGCCTCGACCAACGCCGCGTCGCGGATTTTCACGCCGTGATGGACCTCGTACCGAGGCTTGAGGCCCCGGAGGATGGTTATTGTGTCTTCCACCGAAGGTTCACCGACGTAAACCGGTTGGAATCGCCGTTCCAAGGCGGCATCTTTCTCGATGTGCTTGCGGTATTCGTCGAGCGTTGTCGCTCCGATGCATCGCAACTGGCCGCGAGCCAATTCGGGTTTCAAGAGCTGTGCTGCATCGCTCGACCCCTCGGCCGATCCCGCGCCGATCACGGTGTGGAGTTCATCGATAAACAGGATCACCTCTCCCTCGGCATCCTTGACTTCGCGGATCACGGCCTTGAGCCGCTCCTCGAATTCACCGCGGAACTTTGTACCTGCCACCAAACCACCCATGTCGAGCGCGATCACACGACGATTCTTGAGCGATTGCGGGACGTCCCCTTGGACGATGCGTTGGGCAAGTCCCTCGGCGATCGCGGTTTTTCCAACCCCGGGTTCGCCGATCAAGACCGGATTGTTCTTGGTGCGTCGGGACAAGACTTGAATCACGCGCCGAATCTCGCTGTCCCGTCCGATGACTGGGTCCAGCTTATTTTTGGCAGCCAAAGCCACCAAGTCGACACCATACTTCTCCAGCGCTTGAAATTTGCCCTCTGGACTCTGATCGGTGACTCTCGCACTGCCGCGTACGGACTGCAAGCCCGCCAAAATCTCTTTCTCCGTCACACCGAGCAATTTGAGCAATTCCGATACGTTCTTGTCAGCGCGACACAACCCGATGAGCAGATGCTCGGTGCTGGTGAATTCATCTTTCATTCCCTCAGCCGCGGTGGCTGCAGCTTCGAGCGATTTCTGAAGCTGTGGGCCAATGCCCGGTTGTCGACCGCCGCTGGAGCGGGGGAAACGTTGAATCTCGCTTTCGGTGGTGGATTGAATTTTGTCGAGCGGAGCTCCGATCTTCTTCAGTAACGGGACGACGACTCCCCCCGGGTCCTGCAAGAGTGCCGACAAGAGGTGAAAACCCTCGATTTCGGGATTCCCGAACGAAGTCGCAGCGCTCTGCGCGCCCACCAACGCTTCCTGTGCCTTGATCGTCAATTTGTCCATTCGAAATGCCATGAAGCTCTCTCCTGTCGTTCCGTGTGCCGGTATTGGCAGGTCAACCCTGCCGACGCGTTCTATGGAAGCAAATGCCAGGCCAAACGCGGCGGCCCCTGGGCATACAAGACGGCCGCCTTCATTTACAATGGATGGAAAAACCCGGAGAAATACTGCATGAATGCCAAGGCTTTGTCGCCGAAAAAAGATGCCGTACCCGTCCGCGATACCGGGCGTTGCCTGGCGCGGGCATGTTTGCGGTTGAGCGCCATCCTGGCGGTCTGCCACACGATGGCCTTCGGGCAAACCTCACAATCCTCCCTACCCTCACGCATCGATTTCGGGCTTCACATCCGCCCCATCCTCTCCGACCACTGTTTTCATTGCCATGGACCGGACCCGGCGCATCGCGAAGCCGACTTGCGACTCGATGACGAAGCGATCGCCCGCTCGATGATCGTGCCTGGAAATGCACTTCAAAGCGAACTGTGGCGCCGCATCACCAGCGACGATCCGGAACACGTTATGCCGCCACCCTCCGCGCGAAAGACGTTGTCGGAATCCCAGAAGGAGTTGTTGAAGCGGTGGATCGATGAAGGGGCGATCTGGGGGCAGCACTGGTCGTTGTCACCTCCCGCACGACATCCTCGTCCTGACGCCGCCACGGATCCTTGGTCGCGTACCATGATCGATGCTTGGGTGCTCGAGAGCCTCCGGGCGCGGAATCTGCAACCCGCCCCTCCGGCGGATCCTTATACCCTCGTCCGCCGAATCCATCTCGATGTCATCGGCCTGCCTCCAACCTCAACTCGGGTTCAACAATTTGTTCAGGATTTCGGAATCGATCGGCATCGGGCGGTCGAAAACCTCGTCGATGAATTGCTCCAACGTCCCGAGTATGGCGAGCATTGGTCGCGGATGTGGCTCGATCTGGCACGCTACGCGGATACCAAGGGCTACGAAAAGGATCTCAAGCGGGATATGTGGCCCTATCGGGATTGGGTGATCGATGCCTTGAATCGCGATATGCCCTTCGATCAATTCACCATCGAACAGCTCGCCGGTGATCTGCTGGAAAGTCCGTCGCTCGATCAGCGGGTTGCGACCGCATTCCACCGTGCTACCTTGAGCAACGACGAAGGGGGAACGGACGACGAAGAGTTTCGCGTCGCCGCAGTCAAGGATCGTATCGATACCACCGTCCAAGTCTGGATGGGATTGACCATGGGCTGCGCGAAATGCCATTCGCACAAATACGATCCGATCACTCTCGAAGACTACTACCGTTTCTATGCGATCTTCAACCAGACCGAAGACGCCGATCGATACGATGACGAACCTCGCCTCGCGCTGCCTACATTTGCTCAACAGTCGGAAATGGTTCGCTTGGAAAACCAACGGCAGTTTGCGAACGACCTTGTCCGCCGCGCACGCGATGAGCACGCCGCAGCGGTGGAAGCCAAGTGGCAGCACGCGCAACCCATCACCACCCGTTCCGACAGCCAGGTCGCAATCCAAATCGAGCCCGATCGCTCGCTGATCGTTTCCCCGGAACGACCGGATCGCGATACTTATATCGCCGAGTTCGAGCCACCTGCCGACGTCGTGCACATGATTCGGCTCGAAGCCCTGATGTCCTCTCCAACCGCCGACCCACCCAACGGACTCCTCGGTCTCAACCCGACGGACCCGAATTTCGTGATCAACGAATTGGTGTTGGAGCGAGGTCGCCTGAACGATGCGGGCGTCTGGGAGTGGAATCCCATCCCTCTGTCCGATCCCAAAGCGAGCTTCGAGCAAACTGGCTGGGCCGTCACGGGTGCCATCGATGGTGATCCCAAAACGGGCTGGGCTGTTTCCCCCAAACAACGGCAACCGCATTGGGCCGTTTTCGCTCTCAAGACTCCGATGCGATGCTCGGAAGGCGAACGAGTGCGCGTCACCCTCGCGCAACAGTTCGGCGGTCGATTGATGATGCGACGCTTCCGCATCGCGACGAGCGGCGTCCATGAGGGAGCCCTGTGGGTGGATGCGGTCCCCGAAGTCAAATCCGCAGCGGAATCGCTCTCGGGTGTCGAGAAACAGATCGCGTCGCTCCGCGATTCGATGGCAAAGCTCCCCATCATCAAGGAGCTGGCGCCGAACGCGCGACGCACCACGCGCGTGCACCAGCGAGGCAGCTTCCTCGATCCAGGAGCCGAGGCCACCGCGTCGCTCCTCCCGCTGCACCCTTCCGATCCTCCGGTCGCAACACCCAATCGGTTGCATGCGGCGATGTGGCTGGTCGATGCCACCAATCCGCTTACCCCGCGCGTCATGGCCAATCGGATCTGGTCGCAGTTCTTCGGGCGGGGCATCGTTGAAACCGAAGAGGACTTCGGTTCCCAAGGCGC